>DXBX01000056.1 GCA_019116285.1 Candidatus Bacteroides merdigallinarum | reverse complement strand
TGCCGTGAATGTTGACTATCATGCCCACGCCACAGGCATCGTGTTCGTGCGCAGGGTCATACAAGCTGATAAAAGTGTTGCTATTCATTCCATATAACATTACTCGTGCTACATATTACGCAGATAATGCGCTATTTTGTTCGCAAAAGTATATGTTTTGCTGTCAAAAAGCAAATAGATAAGCGAGCGAAGGAGCAGGAAATAAAGCAAGTTCGGCATCTTGTTTCATTATGCACTAATAAGCCCGTATATGCTGATAAATTATAAGACAAATGAGTATATTTGCTTTCAAATAGAAAGTGTCGGGTACCCGTGAATAATTTAACATTCGGGCACGAAAAAGCCGGAGAACACATCGGTTCCCCGGCCTCTGAGGTTTGGTTAAGCGGGATTTATTTGCTTTCGAGGGTCAGGGTGGCCTTCTTCAATCCCTTGCCTGTGGCCTCCAAGGTGATCTTGCCCGGCTCTTCGGTGGAAGAGACGATGGCGGTCATCATGCCGCTGAACACCTTCATCTGCGGACGTTGGAAGGACTCCAGCGAGGCGGGGTTGCCATTGGCGCCGGCGCGGTACCAGCCTTTGCCTTTCACCTTGAACTTGATTTCATGGTCGGCTGTGGGGCAGAGGTTGCCGTCCTTGTCCACCACGCGGACGGTGACGAAGGAGAGGTCCTTGCCGTCGGCCTGGATTTGCGTACGATCGGGGATCAGTTCAATGGCATAGGGCTTGCCTGCGGTGTGGATTTCTTTCTCGGCCACGGCTTTTCCGTTCTTGTCGTAGGCTACGACCTTCACCGTGCCGGGCTCATACTTGGTGTCCATCCACATCAGGCGGTAGCGGCTCTGACGCTTGAAGGTGGTGGATCCGATGGTGTCGCACAGGCTATTATCTATGGTAACAGACAGATCCTTGGTGCGCTTACCTTGGCTCTTGCCGTTGATGAACACCTCGGCAGACGGATAGTTGGTGTAGACGAAGATGGGCGTCACCTCGCCTTCGCGGCCTTCCCAATTCCAGTGGGGCAGGATGTGGAGAGTTTCCACGTCCGGATTCCAGTGGCTGCGGTAGAGGTAATAACGGTCCTTGGGAATACCGGCCAGGTCGATGATGCCGAAGAGGGACGAGTGGCTGGGCCAATCACTATAATAAGGAGTCGGTTCGCCCAGGTAGTCGAAGCCCGTCCAGACGAACTCGCCGATGCTCCACGGATAATCCTCGTGCCAGATGAAGTTGTCTTCGGGCAGGTCAGACCAACCACAATGCTCCACATCGTAGGACGAAGCCTGGTGGTCGTCATACTTCGCCATGCTCTTGCGCACCACGGGGAACTTGTAGACGCCGCGCGAGCTGAGCGTCGAGGCGGTCTCACTGCCCAGGATAATCTGTTGGGGCAATTTCTTGTAATTCTGTGCATACTTGAAGGGACGGTAGTTGAAGCCCGGTACATCCAAGATGGCTGCCATGTTGTTGTTGACTACCGCATCCGGGGCATCCATACCGTTGGTGACGGGACGTGTGGGGTCTTCGCGGTGGCAGATGTCCTGCAGGAAGCGCGTCAGCTTCGGGCCCACATTGCCGTTCCATTGGTCGGGTACCTCATTGCCGATGCACCACATCACGATGCTGGGGTTATTGCGGAAGTGGCGCAACAGGTTCACCAGGTCTTTCTCTGCCCATTCGTCGAAGAGCAGGTTATAGCCGTTGGGCACCTTCGGGCTTTTCCAGCCGTCGAACGATTCGGCCATCAGCATCATGCCCATCTCGTCGCAAGCTTCCACCAGTTCGGGGGCGGGCATATTGTGTGAGGTACGGATGGCGTTGCAGCCCATATCCTTCAGGGTACGGATCTGTCGGCGGATGCCTGCCACATTGGCAATGCCGCCCAAGGGGCCGAGGTCGTGGTGGTTGCACACGCCTTTGAAGACGATGCGCTCGCCGTTCAGGAAGAAGCCCTTGTCCGGGATAATCTCGATGGAGCGGATGCCGAAGCGGGTGGTGTACTCGTCCTTCAGCGTGCTGCCCTCGTAGATCTTGGATTCAGCCGTATAGAGTGCGGGGCTGTCCGGACTCCACAAGGCGGGCTTGTCCACCACGAAGTCCTGCTCGAAGCCCTGGCCGTCGTAGGGCGTGCCTTGTTTCTCGGCTTTGGCCACCACCTGGCCGGAAGCATCCTTCAGCTCGGTGACGATGCGATAGCTCTCTATCTTCTTTCCTTGGGGAAGGACGAGGCTTGTCCTGAGATTGACCTTGGCAAAGTCCTTACAAACCTCGGGCGTGGTCAGCTGGGTGCCCCACGTCGGTACATGGGCATCCTCGTTGATGACCAGGTGTACGTTGCGGTACAGTCCGGCGCCGGGATACCAGCGGGAAGATTCGTGTTGATTCTCCAGGCGGACGGCCAGCGTATTGATGCCTTCTGCCTTGAGATAAGGTGTCACGTCAAAGTGGAAGGAGTTGTAGCCATAGGGCCAATAACCCACTTCCTGTCCGTTGAGCCATACGCGGGCATGGCTCATGGCTCCGTCGAAGACCAGCGTGGCCGTCTTGCCCTGTCCGAACTCAGGTGCCTCGAACTCCAGTCGATACCAGCCCGTGCCCACGAAAGGCAGGCCGCCGGTGCGTCCGGCATGCTCCATGGCTTCCTTCTGGCCGTCCTGCGCGATGGCCAGGTTCTGTTTGTCGTTCTCGATGCTGAACGGACCGTAGATGGCCCAGTCGTGGGGTACGGTCACCGATTGCCATTTGGCGTCGTCGAACGCCTGATTGCTGAACTCTTTTTGGTCCTCACGGGTGAACTTCCATCCTTTCTCGAATGTTCGTTCGATGCGCACTTGCGCAAACGTGGCTTGCGCCAAGAATGTAGCCATAATGATAGCCAGAAGTCTGATTTTCTTCATAATAATGAATATAATGGATTACAAAGTTTTTAGTCTTGGCCATGATTCCTTTGGAAGGTGTATCTGTGCCCGGGATTAGATTTTATATTTGATTTTGCAAAGTTAGGAAAATAAGTGGAATATCCCAATCGGATGCCGGGAAAGAATGATTAAAATTTGCCGCGCCTTCATCGGGATAAAGTCGGGACTTCTCCCTACCTCCTCCCTACCTTCTCCTTGTCTATACATAGGGACTTGGTAGGGAGCAGGTAGGGAGGAGGGGCGAATCAGAAGTTACTCTGAAACCTGTTTCGGATGCTTTTGTATTCGGCAAAAAAGCGTATCTTTGCATCAAAATCATGCCTATGAACCGAATATTCCATGCCCGCATCGTGCCGGGCCAGTACCTCTTCCTGTTGTTGATGGCTGCCCTGGCCTTTTGGGCGCTTTGGGAGAAGAACATCCTCCTGGCTGCCCTCTGTATGTTATGGCTGGTGTTCCTCATCGAACGGCTCATCCATACCACCTATACGTTGACCACGGAGGGGACGTTGCGGATAGACCGCGGGCGCTTCAGCCGCCGGCGTGAGCGTCCTCTTTCGGATATCGCGTCGGTGGAGCGTGCCTCGTCCATGCAGGTGGCGGGATGTGCCGTGGTGCGTTATGTGCTGGTGCGCTACAAGGATGGCAAGCACGATGCGTTGCTGCCGGTCAAGGAAGAGGAGTTTGTCCGCCTGCTTACGAAGCGGATGGCAGAGGCCGCTCATCCGTGATTTCCTGTTCGATGAAGTAGCGGGGCCGCCGTTTGGCTTCGGTGTATATCTTTCCCAGGTATTCGCCGATGATGCCGCAGGCCAGCAGAATCATACCTCCGACAAACCATACGGATATCAATAGCGAGGTCCATCCCGGCAATACATCCCGGCTGGCATAGGAGCATAGGGCGTAGATGATGGCAACGAAAGACAAGAGTATGAAGATGGCTCCCAGATAGGTGATGTAGCGCAAGGGACGCACCGAGAAGGAGGTGATGCCTTCTATGGCGAAGTTCAGCATCTTGTTGAGCGGATATTTGGAGGTGCCGGCAAAGCGTTCATGGCGGTCGTACCATACCGTTGCCGTAGGATAGCCCACCAGGGGAACCAATCCGCGCAGAAAGAGGTTGCGTTCGGGGAAAGACAGGAGAGCTTGCATGGCCCGGCGCAGGTTCCAGTCGGGTTTCCTGTATTTCAAGGCGAAGAGTGAGAGCAACGCCAGCAGGGTGTAGGGCACGTAGCCGGCGAAAACGGTCAGGAAATTGTAATACAGCGGATTCTCGTGGGACTCATAGCTCATCTTGCCGAGGAAGCGTAAGACATTTTCTTCGATGACCAAGGTCAGGAACTCGTCTCCTCCCTGCCGCCAGGCGGCCAGGTACCAAAGCATGGGCAAGGCGCACGCTCCAAGCCCTATTGCCACGAACTTGCCGAACACATGCCAGAAGCGTCCCGTCCGTATCCATAGGAATACTCCCACTACGAGGCAGGGCAGCACCATGCCTACCGGTCCTTTGGTGAGTATGGCTCCGCTCATGCAGAGTATGGCCGTCCAAGGGATGCCCCGCAGATTCCGCTCGCCCCATTTATAGAGTTGATAGATGGCCAATACGATGAGGGCGGACAACACCATGTCTACCTTCGTTGACTTCGCCGGCGACCGTAGAGGCGGCTGCAATACACCAGTGGAAGAAAGGCGGCTTGTAGGCCATGTCCACGCCGTTGTTGATGGGGAGAATCCAGTTGTCTTGCTGTAGCATGGAGAGGGCTACGACGGCTTCGCGCGGTTCGCCTTTGGTATGGAAGGGGGTCTGTCCCATGAAAAGAAACAAGAGCACGAATGTCAATGCGGCCAGTGACCAAAAGTACTTGGTTATCATATCAATAGATGATAAATATAAAGTCTAGGTATTATTTACAAGGAGCAAAGTTAGGTATTCTTTGGCTAAATTCGTAACTTGCGCCAAAATTTAATAGAATCTACAAAATCTTCAAAATCTATCGAGTCATGAAATATCAAGTAGCCATCATCGGCGGAGGTCCTGCGGGATACACGGCCGCCGAAGCCGCCGCACGGGCGGGACTGAGTGTCGTGTTGTTCGAGAAGCGCGCCCTGGGCGGCGTCTGCCTGAACGAAGGGTGCATCCCTACGAAAACTTTGCTCTATTCGGCCAAAGTGTATGACACCGCCTGTCATGCACAGAAGTATGCCGTCAGTGTGCAAGGTTCCGCATTTGACCTGCCCAAGATCATTGCCCGCAAGCAGAAAGTGGTGCGCAAGCTGGTGCTGGGCATCAAGTCGCGCCTGACTGCTGCCGGAGTAACGATGGTCACGGGCGAGGCCGAAATCGTGGATAAGAACCGTGTGAAGTGCGGCGAAGAAGTGTATGAATGTGATAACCTTTTGCTTTGCACCGGCTCGGAGACATTCATACCTCCCATCCCCGGCGTGGAGGGCGTACCCTATTGGACGCATCGCGATGCCTTAGACTGTAAGCAGTTGCCTGCATCGCTGGCCATCGTGGGCGGCGGGGTCATCGGCATGGAGTTTGCCTCCTTCTTCAACAGTTTGGGCACGAAGGTGACGGTCATCGAGATGCTGGACGAGATATTGGGCGGTATGGATCGCGAACTTTCCGCCCTGCTCCGTGCCGACTATGCCAAGCGGGGCATCACGTTTCTTACCTCTACGAAGGTGGTTTCTTTGGAAGGTGATGCCTCGTCTGTGCGCGTCAGCGTGGAGAATGCCGACGGCGCGTCCGTGGTGGAGGCCGAGAAAGTGCTGCTCAGTGTGGGCCGTCGTCCGGTCTTGAAAGGTTTCGGTCTGGAGAACCTCGACTTGGTGAAGGACGAGCGGGGCCGCCTGCGGGTGGATGCCCATATGCAGACCTCCCTGCCCGGTGTCTATGCCTGTGGCGACTTGACGGGCTTCTCGCTTCTGGCCCATACTGCTGTGCGCGAGGCCGAAGTAGCTGTGCATCATATTGCCGGAGTGGCCGACGAGATGTCTTATGCCGCCATTCCCGGCGTGGTTTATACCAATCCGGAGATTGCCGGGGTGGGCGAGACCGAAGAATCCCTGCAACGCAAAGGCATCGCTTATCGCACGGTGAAGCTCCCGATGGCCTATTCGGGCCGCTTCGTGGCGGAGAACGAGGGAGTGAACGGTGTGTGCAAAATTATCCTTGATGAAAGCGGGGTCATCCTTGGCGCACACGTCTTGGGCAATCCTGCTTCGGAAATCATCGTCCAGGCAGGCATGGCCATCAGTCTGGGCCTCACTGCAGAGCAATGGGCGCGGATGGTCTTCCCGCATCCCACGGTGGGTGAGATATTCAAGGAGGTTTGCGCGGAGGTTCATTAATCTGCGTGTTTCCAACCCTGACAAAAGTTTTGTTGGCGGTACTAAAAGTTTGCGATGCCTTAAGAAAACTCTATTTCCAGGCTGGAAATAGAGTTTTAGAGCGGCATTGGGAAGTTTTTGAGGCTGCTTTCATGGAGTTTTAATCCTAAGAGAGAAAGAATGAAGAAACAACTCTTCGGTGGCTTGTGCATTGCCGCACTTATGTCCGCCTGTACATCGCAGGTGCCGGACAATGAATACCGCATAGAAGGCACGCTGACCGGTGTGCCGGACGGCGTGGTGATAGACCTTTATAAGAATGAGGGGAATATGGGCATACGTCTGCGACGGGATACCCTGCGGGAAGGGAAATTCATGTTCCGGGACACGATTTCCTCCACGGAAAGGCTGGCGATTTTGGTGGTTGAGAAGGATTACCCGCTTTATGCGCTTGATGTATGGGTCGCGCCCGGACAGCGGGTGGACATTGCCGGCAAGGACAAGTTCTATCCGTTGTGGGACGTGGAGAGCGACATCCTGGAGCAGCGGGAAGAAAACCGCTTCAAGGCTTGTGCCGGCGATGTGTTCCGGCATTGGCTGGAGTATAACATCGTGGAATATGCCTTTATCCAGGAGGCAGACCGCATTCGGCAGACCGGCGACAACGCTTCGTTCAAGCAGGCGTGGGCCAAGGTGGATTCCGTGCGCCGCCTGTCGCGCCCCTTGGAAATCGAACGGGCAAAACGGGAGGTGGAATGCCTGCGGACTGCCCCCTTGTCGCCCGTATGGATGAACCATCTGCGCGACAATGCCGGACTGGTCCAGATTGCCCGTCAAATGGAAGACTTTGCCCCATTCGCCGTTTTGGGCGAGCCTTTGCAGGAGATTTTCACGGCCTTGCCGGACTCTGTCAGGCAGTCGGCCGATGGCAAAACCATTTATGGCATGTTGTTCCCGCAGAAAAGTGTGGGCGTGGGCGACGAGATGGCGGATGCCATCCTGTATGACACGGATGGCAACGAGCATCGCCTGGCCGAATTCAAGGGCAAATACATCTTGCTGGACTTCTGGGAGCAGGGCTGCGTCCCGTGCATGGAATCCCTGCCGGAGCTGGAGGAAGTGGGCGACACGTATGCCGGCCGCCTGGCCATCGTCAGCGTCAGCATTGACCCCGGAGACTGGTGGAAGAAGTTTGTCCGCGAGAAAGGGCTGAAGGGGAATCAATGGAACGAATTGCGCGAACGAGGGGGAACCTTGGGTGCCGCTTATGGCGTCATTGTTTTCCCTTATTATGTGTTGATAGCTCCCGACGGAAAGGTGCAGGACATCTGGACCGGCTATACCAAAGGGAGGCTGAAGAAGAAACTGAAAGAGAATCTGAAATGAAAGAAATCCTTCTGACTTTGTGTGTTGTATGTTTGCTGGGACATTCCCCTTTGTTTGCCCAGACTCCGGGCGACAGCCTGCTTGCCGTTCGGCTCGATTCCTTGATAGGACATCAGTTGCCCAAAGGCTCCAACGTGGGCATGGCCGTCTATGACCTGACGGACAATCGGATGCTTTATGAATACCAGGCAGACCGTCTTTCGCGTCCTGCCTCTACGATGAAGCTGGTGACGGCTATTACGGCATTGTCACAGCCGGAGTTTGACGAACCCTTCCGCACCGAGGTGTGGTACCGGGGCAGGGTAGAGGCTGACACCCTGCACGGTGACCTGTATGTGGTGGGAGGTTTCGATCCGGAGTTTGATGAAGAGAACCTTGATTCATTGGTGAGTGCCGTGGCGCGGGCGCCTTTCTCGGTGATAAAGGGGCGTATATACGGCGATGTGTCTATGAAAGATTCCCTCTATTGGGGCAGTGGCTGGCTGTGGGATGATAATCCGGCTTCCTTCCAGCCCTATTTGTCGCCATTGATGCTGGAGAAGGGCACGGTGCGCGTTACGGTCAGTCCTACGCAGACGGGCGATACGGCTGAGGTCAGTGTCAGCCCTGTTTCCTCTTATTATAATGTAACAAACACTGCCCTGACCCGTACGTCCTCGGCCGGCAATCTCCGTGTGACACGCCGCTGGATGGAGAACAGCAATGAGATTCTGGTGTCGGGCAATGTGACCAAGCGGCAGACGCGCACCTTTAACCTTTATTCGTCGCAGGACTTCTTCATGCATACTTTTATCGAGCGGCTTCGGGCTTCAGGTGTACGTTGTCTGTCTGCCATGCCGGACAGCCTTTATACCTTCGGCGAACTGGTGCGTGACAGCCTTGCCAACCTGCTGACTGTGCATGAGACTCCGGCCCAACGTGTGTTGGACGAGATGCTGAAGGAGAGTGATAATCTGAATGCGGAGGCTGTCTTCTATCGTCTGGGTGCCCAATATACTGGCCGCAAGCATATCCGTGCCCGCGATGCGTTGAAGGCAGTGCGGGGCTTGATAAGTGATTTGGGTCTTAATCCGCTGGATTACCGTCTGGCAGATGGTTGTGGCCTTTCGCACTATGACTACATTTCGCCCAACTTGCTGGTATCCCTCCTGCGTTATGCTTACGGTCATACCGATATCTTCCGCAAGCTCTACAAAGCCTTGCCCATCGGCGGGGTAGACGGCACGCTGAAATACCGGATGCGTCGGGGCACACCGGCTTATCGTCGGGTGTTTGCCAAGACAGGTTCCTATACCGGTATCAATTGCCTGGCCGGTTATTTGCAGACGGAGGAAGGGCATTGGGTGGCCTTTGCCATTATGAACCAGAATGTACTGTCCGGGCGTAAGGCGAGGGCGTTTCAGGACAAGGTGTGCGGGGAGGTTATCGGACGGGATTGATGTAAGGGAATAAAAAACCAGGGGCTGTGCCGGTTGACACACCCCCTGGCCTTTCATCCATATCCTAGGAGCTATGGGTGGAAATTCTATTTTCTTATCTCTACTTTCAATGTGGTGCTGATGGCATCCGGTGTCTGCTCGGGGACGGAAATTACGTATGAGTTGCCTTCCCGTTTAATGGGTAAGTTTTCGAAACGGGCTTCGCGCCACCAGGCCATACGTTGCTTTTTATGTTCCGGACTTTCGGCGGTCGTCGTATAGAATTTGTCGCTTTCGAGACTGCTTATGCCATCTGTATTCCGTGCTTTTACCGAAAAATACGATAAAAGAATAGGAATAAATTAGAAATAAACCACTTATGAGTTTTTCTCAAAGAGCGAGGTAATGACTTGGCAACGGTGACAAATTCTGTGATATGCGGTGTATTTCTGTCAAAACAACTCTTGTGCTGCAAATATACGCATTATGAATGAATCAAGGTGCGATTAATCTTCTATTTTTGTAGTGAAATTGCATTTGAATTGTTAGAATAGCAATTTTCGGGTCGTTGTTTAGAAAACAGTGCTGTAATTTTGCACCATCAATCTAAAAGCAAAACGACATGAGAATAAAAGTTTTATTAATGGCAGCCCTATTAGTGGCTGTAGGCAATACTAATGTATTTTCACAAGGTATGGAAGAAAAGAAAACAGTAACACCGCAGGAAGTGGTGAGAAATGTCCGCAAGGCGGCAGAATTGCTTAAAACCCAAGGGAAAGAGGGACTTGAGATTTTGCGTGACCCTCAGTATGAACTTAACACAGGCGATGCCTATATTTTTATCATTGATGTAGAAGAAAGCCTTGTAGTTTCCAATCCGAGGTTCCCGGAGCGCAATGGCGGAAACATCCGTGAGCATTTGGATTGGGCAGGGAAACATTATGGCATAGAGTTGTGCGATGTGGCTATGCGAGGCGGCGGTTGGATAGAATTTGTATGGCCGAAACCGGGTACAACAGAAGGAGTACGCAAGATTTCTTATATTTACCCTGTCCCCGGTCTCCGTTATACGGTATGTGCAGGTATCTATGATGATACAATGAGCCTTGATGAACTGAACAGAATGTCTGGTGTTTCGG
>DXBX01000007.1 GCA_019116285.1 Candidatus Bacteroides merdigallinarum | reverse complement strand
ATCCCCCTGCACGAGGCACGCCTGCTGCTGATGTTCGCCTTCGTCAACGAGGTAGTGGACACCATCCGTCTCGATGCCCTGAAGGACCGCCTGCACCACCTGGTGGAGAAGCGTTTCCGCGGGGAGCTGGGAAAGTGCCGGACGTGCGGCGGATGCCGGTAAGTATTGTTAGCATTAAAAAAAAGGAGAACGTCATCCCACGCTCTCCTTTTTTAATGCTCTTTCCGCTTACGCTTTTACCACACCACCGGCTTCTGCAGGATGTCCGCATCCGCCGCGTCGGCCTCAGTGAACGTGTGGGCACGATACTGCACGCACAGCATCACCAACGGTTCCGTGCCGTTGTTGCGCACCGAACGCTCGCCCGCGGGAGCCACCCGCACCACCGAACCTTCGGCCACGGGAATGACCTGCCCGTCCACCTGGAACTCGCCCCGGCCACTCAGGAAGAAATACAGCTCCTCGTGCTGCTTGTGCGTGTGCAGGAAGCCCGTCTCCGTGCCCGGCTGGAACACCTGGAAGGAGAAATCGCCGCCCGTGGCGTGGAGTGCCGCGCCGCCGAACACCTTGCCGGGAATCTTCACATCCGGACCCAGTTCCAATACATACTCGTTCAGTTCACTCAATTTGCCCACGCTGATGGCGCTGAAGTTGCGGCCATCGGCCACTGCTGCTACTTGTTTCATATTTCTGTCGTTTGGTTGAATTGGTTAATCATTCTTTTTATTTGCCGCCCGGGCTTGCACTTTATCGCAAATCCGTGCTACCTTTGCAGCGGCATCCCGTCTAGGTTTGACGGTGCAAAGTTATCTGCTTATTTATTCATAAACAAGAAGTTACACACGGGTGTCTTAGTTACCCGGAAGTTACTTTTGCAGAAAAACAACACATTGCTATGGCAAAAAACATCGAAAAATATTCGCTCGTCGAGATCTGCCCCATCCGCAACGTGGTGGCCCGCTTCGGTAACAAGTGGGCCTTCCTGGTCATCATGCTGCTGAGCGAGAACGGCACCACGCGCTTCAACCAGCTCCGAAAACTCATCCCAGACATCTCTACCAAGATGCTGTCCTCCACTCTCTCCGTACTGGAGGCAGACGGGCTGGTGAGCCGCAAGGTCTATCCCGAGGTACCGCCCCGCGTGGAGTATGCCCTCACCGCCACGGGGCAGAGCCTCGTCCCCCTCATCCTGCAACTGACGGAGTGGGCACAGAGCCACATGCAGTCCATCCTGCAGCACCGCAGTGCCTACGAACAACAACAGAAGTAACGGGAAAAACCTGTCTTCCCCGTAGAAAAACTTCCCGAAGCCTCCAGAAAACTCTATTTCCAGCCTAGAAATGTACATTTCTAACCTAAAAATGTGTATTTCTAGGCTGGGAATATACATTTCTAGGCTGGAAATGAAGTTTTCTCCAAGCCTCGGAAACTTTTTGAGCGGCTTACGGAAGTTTTTGCACGGGGGAAAGAAGTTGTTTTTAGGGAAAGCCGTATCTTTGCGCAGACAATCAGAAAGAAAGACTCTTATGTACGAAATCCAACAAATACGCGCCGATTTCCCCATCCTGGGCCGCACCGTCTACGGCAAGCCCCTGGTCTACCTGGACAACGGCGCCACCACGCAGAAGCCTCGCCAAGTGGTGGAGGCCATCACCAACGAATACTACAACACCAACGCCAACGTACACCGCGGCGTGCACTTCCTCTCCCAGCAGGCCACGGAGCTGCACGAGGCCAGCCGCGAGACCGTGCGCAAGTTCATCAACGCCCGCTCCACCAACGAAATCGTCTTCACCCGCGGCACCACGGAGAGCATCAACCTGCTGGCCGCCACCTTCTGCCCCTCGCAGATGCAGGCGGGCGACGAGGTCATCGTCTCCACGATGGAGCACCACAGCAACATCGTCCCCTGGCAACTCCAAGCCTTGCAACGCGGCATCGTGCTCCGCGTCATCCCTATGGACGATGAAGGCAACCTCTTGTTGGATGAATATGAGAAACTATTCTCCCCGAAGACCAAACTGGTCAGCATCACCCACGTCAGCAACGTGCTGGGCACGGTCAATCCCGTCCGCGAGATGATTCGTACCGCCCACACCCATGGCGTCCCCGTGCTGGTGGACGGCGCGCAGAGCATCCCCCACATGCCCGTCGACGTGCGCGAGCTGGATGCCGACTTCTACGTCTTCTCCGGCCACAAGGTCTATGGCCCCACTGGCGTGGGCGTGCTCTACGGCAAGGAGGATTGGCTGGACAAACTTCCCCCTTATCAGGGCGGCGGCGAGATGATCCAGCACGTCTCCTTCGAGAAGACCACCTTCAACGAACTGCCCTTCAAGTTCGAGGCGGGCACGCCGGACTATATCGGTACCACGGGTCTGGCCCGTGCGCTGGACTACGTCTCCGCCCTCGGCATGGACAACATCGCCGCCTACGAGCACGAACTGACGGAGTACGCCCTGCGCCGCCTCCGCGAAATCCCCGGCATGCGCATCTTCGGCGAGGCACCGGAGCGCGGCGGGGTCATCTCCTTCCTGGTAGGGAATATCCACCACTTCGACATGGGCACCCTGCTGGACCGCCTCGGCATCGCCGTCCGCACGGGCCATCACTGCGCCCAGCCGCTGATGACACGCCTCGGCATCGAAGGGACGGTGCGCGCGTCGTTCGGGCTGTATAATACGAGGGAAGAGGTGGATGTGCTCGTGGCGGGGATTGAAAGGGTGAGGAAGATGTTCTGACAACATTAATAACGCACAATATGAGTACTAGCCGTGACATATCAGAATGGGATGTCGCTGAATACATCAATACCATCATCACACTCGACGAATCCGTAGACTTGGAGTTCAAGACCGCATCAGGAGGCTTCCCCAAAAGTCTATGGGAAACATACTCTGCATTTGCCAATACCGATGGTGGCATAATAGTATTAGGCATACGTGAAAAGAACGGATGTTTGCAAGTCGAAGGCCTGACACCGGAACAAATACTGCAATATAAAAAGCAGTTTTGGAATGACATCAACAACCCGGATTGCGTCAACTACAACCTGCTGGTAGATAAAGATGTCATGGAAGGAGAATATGAAGGAAAAAAACTGCTCCTCATTCGCGTCCCCAGAGCCACCCGCTCCCAACGTCCTGTCTATTGCACCGGCAATCCCTTCCGGGGTCACACTTACAAACGAAACAATGAGGGCGACTACAAATGCACCAATGAAGAAGTCAGAAGAATGCTTGCGGACGCTGATGACATTCATCCACAAGACGCGCGCATACTGACCAATTATTCGATAGATGACATTGATGCCCTTTCTTTAAAGCAATATCGCCAATATTTCACTTCACGGCAACCCGCACACCCTTGGCTGGCATTAACCGATATAGAGTTGCTTGAGAAATTAGGAGGATACCGCAAAGACAGAGAGCTGAATATAGAAGGATTTACATTGGCTGGCATTCTGATGTTCGGCAAGACAGAAAGCATCACAGACCCGGCTTGCGTGGCTGATTACTTCCCTGATTTTAGGGAATATCTGGGCGATGAAAGTATGTCCCGCTGGTCCGATCGCATTTGTCCGGATGGGACTTGGGAGGCCAATCTGTTCCAATTCTACCGACGAGTATATGGCCGGCTGGTAGCAATCCTGCCAAAACCTTTTCATTTGGAACAGGGAATACGCCGGGATGATCTGCCTACCCACATCGCCATACGCGAGGCACTCGTCAATTCATTGATTCATTGTGACTATTCTGAAAAAGGAAGCATCGTGATAGAGCAATGGAAAAACAAGCTGTTGTTCTGCAATCCGGGAACTTTGTTGGTCAGTCGCAACCAGTATTATGCGGGTGGTGAAAGTGTATGCCGCAACAAGTCCTTACAGAAGATGTTCATGATGATAGGCTTCTCGGAAAAAGCTGGCAGCGGGGTGAACAAAATCATGCAAGGCTGGCAGACTGCCAACTGGGCTTCTCCATTCGTAAAGGAACTGAACAGGCCAAACAAAGTGGAACTGACACTTCCTTTGGTAAGTTTGTTCCCCCAAGACATTCATGATGCCTTGATTCAAACATTTGGTTCTGAACGCATCAACAATCTAAGGCAAGAACCGTTATTGGCTCTGGCCACTTGCTTTGCTGAAGGTTCCACCAATAACGACCGTTTACAACATCTACTGAACATGCATCCTTCGGACATAACCGCCATGCTACGCACATTGTGCACCGATGGATTTTTGTTCTCGGATGGAAAAGGAAGAGGAACAATCTACCAGGTCAATATGCAATCGACCGAGAATGTTGCAAGTTCAGAGGCTAATGTTGCAAGCTCGAAAGCTAATGTTGCAAGCAATTTTGCAAAGAAGCGCCTTCCTTACGAAGAAATAACGAAATTAATATGTAGCGTGGCAACGGATTATCTTTTCTTGGAAGAGATTGCTACTGCAGTAGGGAGAAATGTCCGCTATTTAAACAATAGAATTATTCCACGGATGATTGAAGAGCAAAAGCTCGAAAGGCTGTACCCCGACATTCCCAATCACCCCAAGCAAAAATATAAAGCTAAAAAACAATGAGATTCTTACTTTTACTCATTTTATACTGCTTGGCAAGCCTCACTTCCCTGGCAGCCAACTTGTCCGACACCATTCCCCTCCGCCTTGCCCACGGCCTGCTGCTCATCCCCGTACAGATAGACGGACAGGAACACGACTTCATCCTCGACACCGGTATGTCCTGCTCGATGGTGGGCACACACCTTCTAAAGGAAACCGATGCGCCGCAGGACAATCGCCGGACGATGGATGCCGCCGGACGTACAAACGCCGTGCAGGCTTTCCGCTTCAACCGCCTGCGGATAGGAAGTCGGCAAATCCAGCCGTTAAACGTGCTGCCTTTGCCACTGGATGACACGATATGGCAATGTTTGGGCACGGAGGGCTTCATCGGAAACGATGCCTTGCAAGGGCTAATGCTGACCATCGACACCCAAGCGGGACACGTGATTCTTTCGGAAAGCCGCAAACAGCCCAAAGCAATGAAGGAATACGCCGTGCCCATGGAGTGGGGAGAAAATGAAATCCCTTACATCGCGGTGCAGGTGGGGAAACTGACTATGCGGGAAACCTTGTTTGACACGGGCAGCACCTCCCTCTTCACCCCCAATGAATACTCCTTCCGACAGTTACAAACCCGCTTTGCCCCATCCGAGTGGGGAGGCAGGATTGCTGATGCCACCAGCGGCAGCACAGCCATCGCCCTGAGCGGCGCCGTCCCACAAGACTCATTATGGCGGGTAGAGTTCCCGCAATGGAGCCTGGGCCATACAGCATTTGCAGGCGTAACATCCGTGGCCGGAGGACAGGCTCCCATCTCAAGCGTCGGTGCCCCGCTGACCCGATACGGCAAGGTCATACTGGATTACAAGAGGAAGGAGTTCTACTTCATGCCGTATCAACAGAATGCCGTGCAGGTAAAATCCGCACACGACTTCCAAGTGCAATACGCCGATGGTCGCCTCTTTGTCGGCTTGGTATGGCCTCGTTCACAAGCCTATGCGCAAGGAGTAAGACAGGGCATGCGGGTGACAGAGGCCGATGGCCAGCCGCTGGAAGATGACTTTTGCCGGCTGATTCACCTGCTGGACGAAAAAGGCCGCTGCACCCTCACGCTGGAAGGAGAAGGAGAAGAAGAAAGCATACATATTGATTATGTCGACTGAACGGGATAATTTCGTACCTTTGCCCCGATTTTCTGAACAGACAAAAAACTCACAGATATGAAAGCATTCTACACCATTCTATTGCTCATCGTGTCCAACATCTTCATGACGTTCGCCTGGTACGGGCACCTGAAGTTACAGGAGATGAAAATCACCACCCATTGGCCGCTGTTTGCCATCATCCTCTTTTCGTGGGGCATCGCGCTCTTCGAGTATTCCTGCCAGATTCCTGCCAACCGCATCGGCTTCACGGGCAACGGCGGTCCCTTCTCGCTGATGCAGCTCAAGGTCATCCAGGAGGTCATCACGCTCATCATCTTCACCGTGTTCACCACACTGTTCTTCAAGGGCGAGGCGCTGCATTGGAATCACCTGGCGGCCTTCATCTGCCTCATCCTGGCGGTGTACTTCGTCTTCATGAAGTGACATTCCTGCAGCTATGACCATTAATCAGCCCTTGTTGCGATACTCCAAAGGGCTCATGCCTGTATAACGCTTGAAATATTTACCAAAAAAAGACATATTCGCAAAGTGCAGCGCATCTGCTATCTCCTGCACGGTGAGGCGGGTGGCTTTAAGCTGAGCCTTTGCATCCATAATGACCATGGAGGATATGATTTCCACGCACGTTCTGCCGGTCACTTGCTTCACAACATTGCACAGATGGGCATGGCTGATACCCAGGCGCCGGGCATACCAAGAGACATTGCGCACCTCCGCATAGTGCAACATCACCAGCCGCGAGAAATCCTTGCTAAGCTGCTCACTCTTCGAGGAAGAGCGGGGGTCAAGCCCTCGCGAAGCATAGAGCAAGGAGAGGCCGGTATGGATGTCCGCATACAGGTTGGGAGTAACAGCCTTGCGCATCCGTTCGGGCAGAAAGCCATACAGCCTGATAATCATGCCGAGATATTCTTCCAGTGCCTTGGCACCCTGCGGCTTCAATTCCATGACCGGCCGCGCCAACGTGAGATGCATGGCATCGAACACCGAACGCGAGCGATCCGCCTGCTCGACACATTGCGAGGAGAACCCCAAGAAATAGATTTTCAGTTCGCCTTCCACCCGATGTACCTGAAAAATACTGCCGGGTGTCAAGGTCACCACATCATTGGCATGCACCTCTATGCGATTCAGATTAACGGAGGCCTCCACCTCCCCGGACATGCAAAGGACAAAAATCTCACACTTGAGCCGCACGGGAAAGTTAGTATATAAACTTAGCAGTTCCTTGCTTATATCAGTGCCGATCATCCAGTCTTCCGGCAAGTCTATCTTGGGCAATTTCTCTTCCATGACACCTATAATTACAGAATTAAGAAGTTGAATATATTGACGACATATTACTCCGCAAAATTACAGAATAATCCCTAAAATTAACGCCTTCCTCACGCTTGAATTAGATTTTATTTAAGAAAAGGACAAAATTCCCAAAAACAGACCTTGCAGGAATCCCCCTGAACCTCGTACATTTGCACCCGCAAAAAGAATGGATTATTCGACATAGTTTTTATGAAAAGACAAAAACTGATTTTAATAGGCATCGGCTTCCTGACGGGAATGTTGGGAGCCTGCTCGTCCGAAGAAGATGCACCGGCATCCGGTATGGGAACCCTGGCATTGGAAGTGCAGGCAGAAACCGGCTTCCAGACAAAGGCGCTGAACGAAGCGGACTACAAGGACAGAAACAACTACACAGTCACCATTTATGACGAACAGGGTCTATACCGCGAATACGGCGACAACAATTACCCGCCCACCACATTGGAAGTGCCTGCAGGCACCTATTACTTCACGGCACACTGCGGCGAAAAGGTAGCGGCCTCTACGGAAACCATGTATGTGGAGGGCAGGAGCAACACCGTGACCGTGACCGCCGGAGGCGAGATACAAACCATGACCGCCGTCTGCAAACCCACTTGCGCCAAGGTCATCGTGAAGTTCGGGGAAGACATGGACAACTACTTCAGGGATTATTCCGTTGTCTTCAGGACCAAAGCCTTGGAAGCCGAATCCGGTACTTACACATGGGTCAAGGACGCTACCGACCCCGTCTACCTGCTGGTGGATGAAAACGAGGCCATCACCGCCACCATCATGCTTACCAATGCAGCAAATGGTGCTTCATCTGAGGTGGTCAAAGAATACAAGCTCAGCCCGAACACAGGACTGACTATCAACATCGCCCCCGTCCTGGAAGACACGGATGGCAGCGTCGGCATCAGCATCGTGATAGATAGCTCCACCAATGACCACGAGATAGACATCGAAGTACCCAACGATTGGGTGTAAAACCACATTATAATATATACATATAGCAGACCGAACATGAAGAAAACAAATATCCTACTGGGTGCCGGTGCCCTGCTGCTCACGCTTGCATCGTGCGAGATGAAAGACGAATTGCTGGGCAAAGGCTCCTCCGCAGAAACAGGAGCCTTGGAACTGGCCTTGTCCGTACCGGATCGCACCCCGACACGCGCCGTCGACACCGACGACTTTACCGTAACCATCACGGACACGGAAAACGCTGAGAATACCTACGAATACGTCTATAGCGAGATGGAGAACCCGATCCGCCTGTCGGTGGGCAACTACCGCGTGACGGCACACTCCGCCGGAGACATTGTGCCCATCATGGACGAGGCCTACTATGGCGGCAGTACCACTACGGATCTGGTCATCACGCCCGGCGTGACTGCCCAAACCACGGTGGAATGCAAGATGATGAATACCCAACTGTCCTTATCGTACGGAGAAGATTTTCTGACAGCCTTCAAGTCGTGGACCATTACCCTTGACGACGGCAACGCCCACATCCACATCATCAAAGGTGAGAGCGGAACCGCAACGAAAACCTCTTGGTTCTGGTACATCGCCGAAAGCCAACCCGCAGAATTGACCTTGAACGTCATCGCCATCACCCAGAATGACCAGACCATCCGTGAAACCAAGAAGCTGAGAAAAGCGGATGCCGAAGAAAGCTATGGCGATGACACGGACTACTTTGCCGGAGGCGACAACCTGAACATCACGCTGGGAGCCATTGATGAAGGCGAAATGGAGCCGGAAAACGGGTCCATAGGCATCGTCATCGAAGCAGACATCACATTCGCAGGGACGGATGACACCGTGGAAATCCCGGTAGAAGATGTGCCGGATGAAGAAGAACCGGAACAGCCGGAACAACCGGGAGGTGACGAAGAGCAACCTGAAGGAGGAAATATTGTTATCTCAGAACCCAATGGAACCAACTATCTGGAAGAAGGCGTCATAGTTAACAATGGAAAATATCCCGATAATTTACTTATCCAAATGGACGTTAAGAATGGTATTAAAAACCTGTTTGTCAGGATAGAATCCACCGATCAGACTTTCTTGGGGTTAGTTGGAGGAATGGGACTCACTGAAGGACAAGGCATGGATTTAGCCAGCGGTAGTGAAGATTTGGAAGAGCTGTCTAATCTCTTTCCACTTCCGGCAGCCAATAGCAATACCTATCAATTCTCTATGAGCGATCAACTTTTCGGCTTATTAGGAGGGTTCAAAGGCACTCACACCTTCACATTAACCGTTGTAGACACCAATGACCAAAAACTGTCTGCAGCACTCGTCATAACTATCAACTAAAAGGAATAGATAGAATGAAAAATATATATTTTCTAATCCTGCTATGCCTGCTTGCCGCCTGCCAAAATGACGATTTAAGCAGCGACAACATCGGCTACCTGCGCCTGCAAATGGGTGTCAACGAATCCACTAACACCAAAGCGGGCGAAGTGTACAACCCGGAACAGATGGCGGTGCAAATCATCCGGACAGACGGCACGGTGGTGGAAGAGACCTCCAACTTCGCCGCCGAGTGGCAAGGCAAGCAGATTGCCCTGCCCGTGGGCACTTATACCCTACAAGCCTCCTCGGCCGGCTTCGACGGACAAAGCTCCGGCTTCAATAAGCCCTACTACGCAGGCCAAACCGAGTTTGTCATTGAGAAGGGGAAAGAAATCAACGCCACCGTCACCTGCACCTTGGCCAATGTAAAGGTAACGGTCAACTTCGATAAATCGTTCCAGAAGTATTTCAAAGCAGCTACCGTGACAGTGGGAGAGAACGAGACCGAAGAAGAGAGTGCAGCAACCGATCCCTCCATCACCCCGTTGGTTTTCGAGATGGGCAAGGAGCAAGGCTCCGGTTATTTCCCGGCCATAGACCTGCAGGCCAAGTTGGAACTCACGAACCTACAGGACGAGACGTTCTCGCAAACAGACGCCATCCGCAATGTCAAGCCGCGAGACCACTACATCTTGAACTACTCCGTAGGCATAGGAGAGGGCAGCATAAACATTGACGTGGACGAGACAAGGCACACTTATACCTTCAACATCAACATTTCCACCACGCCCAAGACCAGCCTGGCCGCTCCCACAGTCAATGCGTGGGGCAAACTGGCCTATTTGGAAGGCTCTGTCATCAGTGCCGTAGAGACTTTGGACACCAGCCTAATGAAATTCCAATACAGGAAAAAAGGGGATACCGAATGGGCAGACGCCTCAACCACCACTTACGATGAGACTCCGGCGCAAGGCACTACCCCGACAACCGACGAGGGAGACAAGACCCCGAAAGGAACCTTCAAGGCAACCCTCACCGGCTTGACTCCCGAGACCGAATACGAGTGCCGCATGGTGTATGCCGATGAGGAATACAGTAGCGAGACGACTTCGTTCACCACCGAGTCAACCACAGCTTTGTACAACGGCAGCTTTGATGACTGGCATCAATATGATGGTATCTGGTACGCCATCAACGCAAATGACGCCACGTCCAATGACGGAAAATTCTTAAATTCCTATTGGGATTCCGGCAACCCCGGAGCAGCTATGATGAGCAAGAACCCGACCGTCTCTACCCAAGACACACCGACGGGACAGGGACAAGCCGCCATGCTATCCTCACAATTTGTCGGAATATTTGGCGTAGGAAAATTTGCTGCAGGGAATATCTACACCGGCCATTATTGCGAAACGATAATGAACCCCATGGGTGCCCGCATCCGTTTCGGACAGGAATTTACATCACGCCCCACTCAGTTGAAGGGATGGTACAAATATACGCGCGGAACCTCGATTGACCAATCACAAAATGATGCCTGCAAAGCCGAGTTGGAACAATCGGGAGGAGACAAATGTGCCATTTATATTGCCTTGGCTGACAATGTCGGGTTCACAGATAATAATATGAGGCCCGCAGCTTTTGAGATTAACAATAGCCTGTCAGCAGATGACCCTGCCAACTTCAAATATAAGTACACGATTGATTTCTCCGAAAACAACCCGAATATCGTAGCATACGGTACTATCACTGACGAAGAAGCCAAAGGTACCAACGGAGAATGGAAAGAATTCACCATCAATCTGGAGTACCGCGACCTGACGCGCAAACCCAAGTACATCATCGTCGTGGCCTCGGCCAGCAAGTACGGCGACTACTTCACGGGCAGCACCGGCAGCGTGATGTACATAGACGATTTCGAACTGGTATATGACGGGCAGCCCGTCGTGAAAGGACAACAATGAGCAAAAGACTTTTACTCCTATCCCTGCTGATGGCGGTCGCCGTGGCCGCCTCCGCCATCAACCCCCACCGGGTGAAACGCATCGACCGTGGCATCCACGAACGGGTATTCATCCCCAAAGGGCAATGGATGGTGGGAGGAACCATCTCCTACTCCGAGCACGACGAGGACAACCTCAACTTCCTGGTGCTGAAGAACGTCGAAGGCCTGGGCTATGACTTCAAGGTCAGCCCCTACGTCGGCTACTTCTTCCGCGACAACATGTCGGCAGGCATCCGCTTTGCCTACAACCGCACCTACCTGGACCTGAAGAGCTTCGAGCTGAACCTGGGCGAAGACTTCAACATCAGCTTGGACGACCTGTACTACCTGGAACACCGGTTCGAGACTTCCGGTTTCCTGCGCACTTATATGCCGGTGGGGCGGAGCAAGATATTCGGCCTGTTCAACGAGTGCCGCCTGACCTACGGCTATGCCCGCGGCAAGAACTCCACCGGCTCGGGCATGCAATATGATGGCACCTTCGAGACCGTCCACAACCTGGAGATAGGCTTCGCGCCGGGCGTCACGGCCTTTGTCACCGACTGGTCGGCCGTGGAGGTATCCATGGGCATCATGGGCTTTAATTTCAAATGGATAGACCAGAAGACCAACCAGGTGGAGCATGGCAAGCGGCGCGTGTCGTCGGGAAACTTCAAGATAAATCTGTTTTCCATCAACATCGGCATGACTTTCTATTTGTAACCCCACACCTATACGCTTCCCATCCCCATGAACGGACTATTCATCAGTAAGAAGAAATATCACTGCCTGGCCCTGTGGGCAAGCCTGCTGGCCTGCCTGCACGGCTGTAAGATAGAAAACGACATCCCCTATCCCACCGTGACGGGAGACATCCTCTCGTTCGAGGTGGAAGGCCAATGCGCCTCGCCCGACAATGGCAGCACCGCCGCCACCATCAACACCACGGAGCGCACGGTGACGCTCTATGTGGACGATACGGTGGACCTGACACAGTTGCGCATCCGCCGCTTCACCGTCTCCAACGACGCCACCATCCTGGCCGACGAGGCGGCCTGCACGGACTTCGCCCTCTTCCCCACCCAGGGCTTTGAGACACCGGACAACCTGGCCGACACCCGCGTGGACTTCACACAGCCCGTGCATTTCACCCTGCAGACCTACCAGAACTACGTGTGGACGGTCAGCGTGACACAGCTGGTGGACCGCACCATTGACATCGTGGGACAGGTGCGCGCCGTGGTGGACGTGGAAAACCGCACCGCCATTGTCTACGTAGCCGAAGGTCAAGACCTGCACAACCTGCAAGTGAACCGCATGGACCTGGGCGGAGCCTCCGGCAAGGTGGTGCCAGATCCCACCGCCCTGCACGACTTCTCCGCTCCCCGGACCTTCCAGGTGACACAGGGATGGGAGGAGGTGGCCTACGAGTGGACCGTCTTTGTCTACAATGATTCGGGAGACACCTCCGCTTCCACCGAGGCCGCCCCCATGAGCACCGGTGCAAGGGTCAGCGGCAGCATCGAGAGCGGCAAGACGCCCGTGGTGGAATACCGCGAGGCAGGCACGGAGGCATGGACGGAACTGCCCGCATCGGCTGTCACGGTATCGGGTACGCAATTTACGGCCCAACTCATCGGGCTGGCACCCGCCACCACCTACGAATACCGCATCGTCATCGACGACACGCCGGGAGCCCAGCTGAGCTTCACCACCGCGCCCGCCACCCCGCTGACCAACGGGGGCTTTGAGGACTGGTCGTCCGAACCCGCCGCCAACGGCACCCTGTGGCGGCCCTGGCCCGAAGGGGGCGAATCCTTCTGGGACACGGGTAACCGCGGCGCCACCACCATCGGCGACAGCAACAGCGTTCCCACCAACGACACCAGCAACGGCAGCGGACGCGCCGCCATGCTGCAATCCAAATGGTCGGTGCTGAAACTGGCCGCCGGGAATATCTTCACCGGCAGCTATGTACGCACGGACGGCACCAACGGCATCCTGAGCTTCGGACGTCCGTTCACGGCCTTCCCCACCGCCCTGCGCTTCCACTACAAATACACGTCCTCCACCATCAACCGCATCGGCGAGGACGCCATGGAGCACCTGCGCGGCCTGCCTGACTCGTGTCACGTCTATATAGCCCTTTCCGACCGCAGCGAACCCTATGAAATCCGCACGCGCCCCTCGGAACGCCAGCTGTTCGACAAGAATGACCCGAACATCATTGCTTACGCCGAGTTTATCACCGGCCAGAGCACCGGCAGCTACCGGCAGATAGACCTGCCGCTGACCTACCGCTACTACGACCGCGCGCCCCAACAACTGATCATCGTAGCTTCCGCCAGCAAGTATGGCGACTACTTCACCGGGGGCGACAGCAGCACGCTGTGGCTGGACGAAATGGAACTGGTATACGAATAAGGTTGCGCCGGACGAGCGGGGATACCCGCGCTCGGGAGCGGCGGTACCGACGAGCGGAAGCAGCAGTACCGGCGAGCGCCCCGCCCGACGATGTTAGATAACTGAATACATAAATATATGAACAACAGACTATTACTACACATACTCACGACACTCCTCTGCCTCCTGTGGCTTACAGCCTGCAACCGGGCAGACGAATGGGAAGCCGCCGGCGGAGACACCGGCCTGCTGGTGACGCTGACAGACGGAACCATCGGCGCAGAGACCCGCGCCACCCCCCAGGAACTGCGCGAACAGTTGGGCGAGAAATTCCTGCAGCAATTCCGCCTGACCATCACACACCTGGCCGGCGAGCGAGAGGTGTATGACAGCATACCTTACGACGGCGAACTAATTCGTGTCCCTGCCGGCTTCTACGACGTGGAGGCCAAGTTTGGCGACAATCCCACCCTTGCCTTGGACGCCCCCTACTACACCGGGCGGACGGAAGACGTGGAGGTGAAGGGACACCAGCAGAAGTCCGTCAGCATAGCCTGCAGCGTGGCCAACGCCTTGCTCTCCGTGAAGTATGAGAATGTGGACAAGCTGAACAGCACGTTCACCAACTACTACGTGTCCGTGCAGGTGGGCGAGGAATCCGTGGACATCAAGGACACGAAGCAGAGCGCTTACTTCCAAGCCGGCACCTCCTCGCTTCGACTCTTCTTCCACTACGACGACGGAAAATCGCAGCCAATCACCAGTGATGCCCTCCCCGACACCTTCGAGGCAGGCGACCACCTGATACTGACCCTGCGCATGAGCCCGACGATGACGATGGAGGTCTCCAAGGCAGAGGTACAGTCGGTGACAGTGGAGGAAACCATCCCGCAAGAGTGGCTGCCCAAGCCGAAAATCACAGGCTTCAACGAAGATGGAGCTTCTTTTGTGTCGCATACGGAAACTGCCACTGAAACAACTCCGACAAGATTAAACTTCTCCGGCAGCATGGCCATTGAAGATGCAGAGCTGACACTGGATTTGCAAGACAAGGATTTCGAGTCGCTCAACGGGACTTATTTATTGTCCACGCTGACAGCAGAAAACAGGACGAAACTGACCCAGGCAGGCATCACACTGCCGGGCTTGGACGAATCGACCAACGGAAGCATTGACTTCACCAATCTTGCCGGGAAGCTGAAGATAGCTTCAGGTACGACAACCACACACACCATCAAGCTACGGGTAAAGGCCAATGGCCGTTGGAGCAGTGAGGAGGATTCACCTGCCATCTATGAGATTAGGACAATAGCCCCGAAAATTACCGTGACAGCACAACCGGAAGACATTTGGTCCAAAACGCTCACGGTGAGCGGTGCCACTGTCGAAACCGGAGATGAAGTAACTATCAGAAACAACTTGAAATACCAATACCTTGAGGACGGTACGTGGAAAGATTGTCAGAACGGCAACCTGGCCGCCTTGACAACCCAACCCGAAAATACACAACTGCAAGTCCGTGCTGTCTATCGCGGAGTAGTAGAATGCGAACCGACCACCTTTGATTTGGAAACACCGCAGCAGTTGCCGAATGCAGGGATGGAAGAGTGGTATAGCGAAACTGTAGCCAGAAGCATCAGATCCTATTACCCTTGGAGTCAAGGCGAAAATTCTTTTTGGAACACCAACAACGATTATACTACGCGATACCGGAGCGATGCAGGGCTGAGCATGGGATCCGAAGCTTATAACTGCTTTCCTGCCGTATCATACGCGACTGGAAGGAATGGAGGAAAAGCAGCGGAACTCAGGAATACGGCTGCAGGACGGGGAAATACTATATTCTGGGGACATACAGAATTGGACATTAATAAAGTAGCTGGAGAGTTGTTCATTGGAGGCATAGAAGTAGTCAATACAGGAACCGCAGCTACACCAGGCAATGACCATTATAACATTGATAAAGGAAAGGAATTCAATTCACGCCCCACAGAATTGCAGTTCTTCTACAAATACGCTCCTTACAATAACAATGATACTTGGAAAGCAAGTATTGAACTTTTGGACGAGAACGAAGAGACTATCATCTCGCAAGAAGTCCGTTCTTCTGCCGCACAAAATGAATACACCCTTATGTCCATAAAGCTCAATTATGAGGAGGGAAGAAGCTATGCAAAGTGCAAATATATCTACATAATATTCAGTTCTACTGTAAATACTGGAAGTAGTTTGCCTTATGGTGTGGTTGACTATACACTCATAGAGAACGGAACTACGTTGCCCTATAGCGATACCTATATCGGCAGTGTCCTCACCATCGATGACATCTCCCTCATCTACGACAAATAACGCAACGCTTATGATAAAGAAACTCCTATACCCCCTCTGCGCCGCCCTCCTCTTGGCCGGCTGCAGCCAAGACGAATGGACGGGCGAGGCCGCCTACGGCTACCTGTCCTTGGACGGCATCAGCCTGCAAAGCATTGAGACAGTGCCCGTCACCCGCGCAGTAAAGTCTGACCTCTACATCGAAATCCGCCAAGGCGACCGGCAGATTGCCCTCTATGAACCGGGTAAACTCCCGGCGGACGCCACTGTCAAGGTGCCCGTGGGCAGCTACACCCTCCATGCCTATAACGCCGCCTACCTCGAGCAAGACAACTGGGGCGACAATGAGCCGGGAGAAGCCGCCTACTATGAGGAGACTTCATTCAACATTACCGAGGATGCGACGCACACCGTCACCCTCATCGTACCCATGGTCAACTTCGGCGTGTCCCTCAGCCTGCCCAAAGGTTTTGGCTCGTGGTTTAACAACGCGACTTTCTCCGTGCTGTCCGGCAACCGGAGTGTGCAACTGGGGGAGGGTAAAACTGCCTACTTCCCCTACTCGGAAGGCACACAGTTCACCTACACCCTGGCCGCACTCAATCAAGACAATGAAAACAATACGGACATAGGAACCTATACCACGGTAGAAGCAGGCACGGTTTATACCGTCACTTACAGTCTGCCGGAGGGTCTCAGCGTGTCCGGTCTTTAATTTGTGTTAACGCAAGATTATTTTTCTTTGGTTAATTTGGCGTAAAAAGAATAAATGCCGAATTTTGCAGTCGAAAGAAACATTAGATTTTTTCATAGTTAAGGTTTAGGTTAAAAAGATTAAGGGGAGCTGTGAAGCTGCCCTTTTTTCATATCCGTCAAAGCTCTTTTCCTTCCTTTTCAATTTTTAGTTTTCAAATATTAGTAAAATCGGATTATTTCCTTAACTTTGGGCGTGAAATAACAACGCATACGTTTATGGAAGAATTCCTGAAGTTCCTGCTGGTGGCCGCCGTCTTGGTGGTGGCCTTCATACGGCAAACCCGGAAAGAGGCGCAGAAAAAGCAGGCGCCCCTGCCACCCTTCATGCCGCAAACTGAAGCGCCGGCCTCCCCCCTACCGGACGAAGAAAAAGACCAGACGTATGGCGGCTACATCCCCGAAGGACCTGCCCCCGAACCGGCCACGCCTTCGAAGCCCGAGAGAAAGCCGCACATTGCCAACGCCTCCGCCAAAGAAAGGCCCCGGCAAAGTGCCCCGAAGCCAACGCCTCCGCCTGCCACGGCACCAACCGCCGAAGACGGGACTACCGACTATCAGATACACTCCGCCGAAGAAGCACGACGCGCCATCATCTGGAGCGAGATACTGACACGGAAGTATTGAGGAAGCACCATCCTCACCCAACCCCGAAGAACCATTACAACAAAAATATAACACTATAAAAGACATTATGGCACTGAACTACATCTCAGCAGCAGAAGCTGCCAGCCACATCAAGCACGGCTACAACATCGGCTTGAGCGGATTCACCCCCGCAGGAACAGCCAAAGCCGTCACGGCCGAACTGGCCAAGATAGCGGAAGCGGAACACGCCGCAGGGCGTCCCTTCCAAGTGGGAATCTTCACAGGAGCATCCACGGGCGACTCGTGCGACGGTGTCCTGTCCCGCGCCAAGGCCATCCGCTACCGCGCTCCCTACACCACAAACAAGGACTTCCGCACGGCGGTGAACAACGGCGAGATTGCCTACAACGACATCCACCTCTCGCAGATGGCTCAGGAACTGCGCTACGGCTTCATGGGCAAGGTGGACGTGGCCATCATCGAGGCCTGCGAAGTGACGGAAGACGGCAAGATCTACCTGACCGCCGCCGGAGGCATCGCCCCCACCGTGTGCCGCTTGGCCAACAAAATTATAGTGGAGCTGAACGCTGCGCACAGCAAGGCCGCCATGGGCCTGCACGACGTGTACGAGCCGCTGGATCCGCCCTACCGCCGCGAAATTCCCATCTACAAGCCCAGCGACCGCATCGGCACCACCTACATCCAGGTAGACCCGAAGAAAATCATCGGCATAGTGGAAACTAACTGGCCTGACGAGGCCCGCTCCTTCGCCGCCGGCGACCCGCTGACGGACAAGATCGGACAAAACGTGGCCGACTTCCTGGTGCAGGATATGAAGCGGGGCATCATCCCGTCCACCTTCCTGCCGCTGCAATCGGGCGTGGGCAACATCGCCAATGCCGTGCTCAGCGCCCTGGGACACGAGAAAACCATCCCGCCCTTCGAGATGTACACCGAGGTCATCCAGAACTCCGTCATCGGCCTCATCCGCGAGGGACGCATCAAATTTGGCAGCGCCTGCTCGCTGACCGTCACCAACGACTGCCTGCAAGGCATCTACGATGATATGGACTTCTTCCGCGACAAGCTGGTGCTGCGCCCGTCCGAAATCTCCAACAGCCCTGAAGTGGTGCGCCGGCTGGGCCTCATCTCCATCAACACGGCCATCGAGGCGGACATCTACGGCAACGTCAACTCCACGCACATCGGCGGCACGAAGATGATGAACGGCATCGGCGGCAGCGGCGACTTCACGCGCAACGCCTACATCTCCATCTTCACCTGCCCGTCCGTGGCCAAGGAAGGCAAGATCAGCGCCATCGTCCCCATGGTGTCGCACCACGACCATACGGAGCACAGCGTCAACGTCATCGTCACCGAACAGGGCGTGGCCGACCTCCGCGGCAAGAGCCCCAAGGAACGCGCCCAAGCCATCATCGAGAACTGCGCACACCCCGACTACAAGCAACTGCTGTGGGACTACCTGAAGCTGACGGACGGCAAGGCACAGACCCCCCACTCCGTCTGCGCCGCACTGGGCATGCACGCCGAACTGGCCAAGAGCGGCGACATGCGCCATACGAAGTGGGAAAAATACGCGTAGCTATATAGCTATAAGTGCTCCCCTCCAAAAAGAAGAAGGTGTATCACAATGAACGATGCACCCTCTTTTTTTCGTCAATAACGCAAATGTAGTCCATCAAGCTGCGATATTTTGAATGAACTGGTTATAGCGATCTGAAAGTTGCTATCAGATTTCGTCTGCTCATTACGCACGACAAAGGAGATAAAAAGAACAACTGCCGTTTTAAAGTAAATATTTATTCCCACGCATCAGCGTATTCCATTAACTTATACACACCTTTTATGCATCCCTTTCCATGCCTTTTTCGAAAGAGACCAAAAAGAGACCAAAAAGAGAGGAAAAAGAGAGGAGAAAGAGAGGAGGAACGGATGAGTAAGAAATAAGAACCAGATTATTTTACATAAAATAATTTAGATCATTGAATATAAGCATTTTCCGATAATCCACCATCTAATATTTTTTGTCAAAATTCACTCGCTGGAATATAATTTTCTCCAAAACGCATCTATTATTTATGTTAATTTAATCATTTGGTTTAAATCATATTCGTAAAGAAATATCATAAAAGGTGGAAGCGGGAGCATGTAGAAACACAGGTAAGCATCCTATCTATCGTCTCCTAGAAAGAGAAGATACCGACAAGCATGCCCCTAAGAGGAAAATATCATTAGATTCAAGAAAAATGATTATTTACTAAATAGCATTATATCAGCCAATTATATGCATGTTTTGGGCAGACCAAAACTGCTTGCAATATTCCCGTTGGTCAGAAATTAAGATTACTTCGCTCTTTTTTTGCGGCTTCCCACCCGACAATGGCGGTCTTGCGTACATCGCCCCAATGGTAATTGCCCAATTCGCCCGTGGAACGGATGACACGGTGGCATGGAATCAAGAGAGCCACGGGATTTTCACCTACGGCAGTCCCTACCGCCCGGCAAGCCTTCGGGCGATTGATACCGGCAGCAATGTCACCATAGGTGGTCAGACCACCCATCGGGATTTTGAGCAACGCTTCCCACACTTTCAGTTGGAAGTCCGTTCCTTTCAAGTGCAGTTTTATCTCCTTGAGTTTGCCCCAGTCCTGCGTGAAGATGAAGAGGGCGTTTTGTTGCAGTTCATCCACAATCTGCTTATACTTTGCATTAGGAAATTTGCGTTTCAAGTTGTCAATGCTGGTCGGATGATTGTCCGTAAATTCCAAGCAACATATGCCTTTATCAGTGGATGCTACGAAGATTTCCCCGAAAGGGCTTTCCGCAAAACTGTAATGGATGGTTAGGTTCTCCCCTCCGTTCTTGTACTCACCGGGTGTCATCCCTTCGATATTGACAAACAAGTCGTAAAGCCTACTCGTGCCCGACAAACCGACCTCACACGCCGTGTCGAACAGTGATGCGTGCGTCTCTTGCAAGATGCGTTTGGCATAATTTACGTTCAAGTATTGCAGGAAATGCTTGGGCGAAGTCCCCGCCCATTCCTGAAACGTCCGTTGGAAGTGGAACGGACTCATATTGACATGCTCCGCCACTTCTTCCAGTTTCGGTTGTTCCCGCCTGTTTTCCTTTATGAAACGGATGGCGGCAGCGATACGATCGTAGTTCTGTTGCTGTCCGGTCATTCGTCAAAAAGGTTATGAGGGTGAGTGGTTTCCAAATCCAACAACCGTTTCTTGGCAGCAAGACCTCCGCCGTATCCCGTAAGCGAATGGTCGCTGCCGATAATCCGATGACAAGGCGCAAGGATGGAAATGGCATTGGCTCCGTTAGCATTGGCCACCGCACGGACAGCCTTAGGCATGTCAATCATCCGGGCAAGCTCGCCATAGGAGACAGTCTTTCCGTAAGGGATTTCCAGCAGTTTGTTCCATACTTTCTTCTGGAAATCTGTACCGACAAACAGCAAAGGGATGGTAAAGTTTCTCCGTTTCCCTGCAAAGTATTCATCTAGTTGCCGCACGGTCTCATTCAGGATGTCAGAGGTCGTTTCTTTGCAATCGGCATGGAGGGTTTTCTGCAACCTCCTGACCACCCTGCCGTGGTGCTTTTCTATCGTCCAGTCGCAAAGGCACAGTCTGTCCCCATACGAGCCGAGGAGCAACTCTCCGCAGGGCGACTGGTAATGCTGTATGTGTATGGTATTTTTCATTTCTGTCTTTTCTTTGATGCTTGCTTTTTAGGTGCATAGTCTTTCATTCCTTCAATGGCACCACCTGCCACCGCCCATAGATAGAGGCTTGCGACACTGTTGTACGGTGAGAAACGGCGGCGGTATTTATCGAACAGTTCACGGGTGATTTTCCGGTGGTGATACACCATGCGCAATCCCCGCTGTATGGCCAAATCACCGAAACTGAGAATGTCCGGGCGTTGCATGGAGAACAGCATCAGCATCTCCGCACTCCATACACCGATACCGTCCAGTTCCGAGAGACGGGCGCAGACCTCGTTATCATTCATCGTGTAAAGTGATTGAATGTTGAGTGTGCCGTCCAACACTTTCTGTGTGGCATTGCGGATATAAGCCGCCTTCTTGAACGTGATGCCGAAGCCTTGCAGTTCCTCCACGGAAAGGCGGTCGATAGCTTCGGGTGTTACTTGCTCAAAAGCACTCTCTATCCGCTTCCAAATCGTTTCGTGCGCCTTGGTGGAAATCTGTTGCCCTACAATGGAGTGTACCAAGGCGGCAAAAAGGTCTGGAATGACCCGCCTTTCCACCTTGCCAATCCGGTCGATGACTTCCGCCATCCGTTTGTCCGCCTGTTTCAGATAGGCTATCTCCGTTTCACCATATTGAAAGAAGTTTTCCATCCGGCTCTACTTTATTCCAAAGAATCGGTTTGAATCTGCCGGAGCTTCCTTACGGTCGTCCTGCGTGTATTCACGGATAATGGATGCCACAGAGATATGGTAACGCTCAAACAAGGCATCATGCCCTTTCTTTTGGCTGCCCCGGTGGTTGATTTGGTTGCGCCATGCAGCGGCTGCCTCTTCATTCTCCCACACCGAAAGGCTTAGCAACTTGCCTTCCTCATTCAAACTGGCGAACCGTTCCACGCGGATGAACCCTGGCATCTTTGCCAATTCCACTTTTAATGCCGCAGCCAATTTGAGATATTCATCTTTCCCCTCCGTTTTGGGTTTCACTTCAAACAGGACGGCGACTTTTGGAGATTCGGCCGAAACACCAGACATTCTGTTCAGTTCATCAAGGCTCATTGTATCATCATAGATACCTGCACATACCGTATAACGGAGACCGGGGACAGGGTAAATATAAGAAATCTTGCGTACTCCTTCTGTTGTACCC
>DXBX01000055.1 GCA_019116285.1 Candidatus Bacteroides merdigallinarum | reverse complement strand
AGTTGCCCAGATGGCGGAATCGGTAGACGCGCTGGTCTCAAACACCAGTGGATTCACTTCCATCCCGGTTCGACCCCGGGTCTGGGTACAAAGAACGGCTGATAATCATATGATTATCAGCCGTTCTTCTATTATCGGGTAGACAAAGGGTAGACAAGAACAACGGATTACTCTATCCTTATAAGAGTCATATCTGCAACCACCTCAACTTGAAGCGCAATTTTTGCACCTCAAGATTTCACATTCTTCATTGACCCAACCAGGCCATGAAGTCTTACTCGGACTGCCCGACTTTACAAAACCACTACAGCCGCATATGCAGAATAGGATATTCCTTGCCTTCACCGTCCAGCTCCGACCTTTCATACACCTGAAAACCGATATGCTTGTAGAAGCCGAGGGCTTGAACATTCTGTTCGTTCACATCGACCTTGGTGACCTCCAAGTTATCTATGGCATAAGTGATTAATTCCTTTCCTACGCCGATACCCCGATAATCATTGTCGACAAACAACATTTCAAGATTACCCTCTGCAATCCCCATGAACCCGACCAAACGCCCGTCTTTTTCCCATCCGTACAGGTTGACATACTGGAAATAAGTGGGTAGCTGCTGCTTGTAATACCGGAAATCTTCCTCTTTCAGGAAATCATGTGTGGCCGATACGGCACTTTCCCAAATCTCCACCAAACGCGGATAGTCTGTAACTTCAATCTTTCTGATCATAATCGTTGCGGTTATTATCCGGGTGCAAAGATAGGGATTTATCCTTCAAAACACTGAATTGAGGTGAAAATTACACTCCTCTCCCCCTATCATTTATCCCCCAAAGTCACCCCTCCTCCCTACCTCCTCCCTACCAAGTCCCTGTGTATAGACAAGGAGAAGGTAGGGAGGAGGTAGGGAGAAGTAACGACTTTGGTACGGCTGATGAACATGTTTGTCGGCCTGCTGCAATGTCCGCACTATTTTCTCTAGCGCTATTCCTTCCCTCGCTCGCGCTTGTCTTTATGAATGAGGAACAGAGCTCTTGCAAGGCTTTCCTCCATTTCCCACGGCAGGCTTTCCCTCGTCTCTATGTCCGGAGCAATACCCACGCCTTCGCTCAACGTCTTTCCGTCCGGCAAGAGGAAAGGCGGACGTGTGGCCAGTTTGAACTCCAAGCCGTGGCGAGTGCGGAAATTGTAGGCCCACGAACCGCAATCTCCCGCACTCCGCTGTCCGATGACGGTCACATTGGACTGCCCTTTCAGACAGGCCACCAGACACTCTGCCGCACTGGCGGTGAACGTGTTCATCAACACGAAAATTTTCCCTGTATAACGTAACGTGGAATCGCAACGGATAGGTATATCCTCTAACCGGACATCGCGATCGACCAGACAGGCGGCAATGGCATTCACATTTTCTTGCAGGCCGCCGCCATTGTCCTCTAGGTTCAGAATCAGATAGGGCAAGTGGCGGCAAGCCTGGTAATCCTGCCGGAAACGTTCGGCACTCCTGCCCCGGAAATGATCGATTTTGATGAAGCCGATGCTGTCCTCCCGAAGCACAGCTGCCAACGACTGGGGAAGATCTGTCAAGGCTATTTCCCTGCGGGTAGCAAGCTGGAAACTGTCCTTTCCTTCCATCAAACGCTTCAGTCTGTCCAGCCGTTCCACTTTGTCATAGAGAGGAAGCGTTGTATTGAAAAATGAATCTTCCCGCAGCACGGTCACCTCCAGGCAAGAATCCGTGTACGAACGCAGCACCTGCATGGCGGCTTCCTGTCGCCGGGCTGCATCTGTCGAAGCAGATACCCGACTCATTTGTTGTTCAATACATTGCGCGGCAGGAATGCCACGGACGGCAACAATGACATCCCGCGGCTTCAGCGACATCCTTTTGTCCATATTGGCAATGACATACAGACTATCATTGCGCATCTTGACCTTGATTTCCGGCCTATAGTCAGAGAAAAACGGATGCGTATGCCCATTCTCCAGCGAGGCGAAATAGTCGACCAGCAGGAGCGCATACTCCCGCGCATCGCGCACATGGGCCACCTTGTCCCGATACGTCGCATGGAGCTGCTCCAGGTCAATGCCTTTATGGTGTGCCAGCGGCTCGTAATAACGGCTGACAATGCCGGTTATCTCCCGGAAATCCTCGGCACATTCCCGGGGAGTAAGCCGCAAATCCTCCATGTAACACGACCGAGGCGGCCGTACGACCTTGTTGTACAAGTCATAGATGACATAATTCACATACAGCATCCGAATGCTCCACGCAAGTACAACTATTGCAAGAATGGGAAACAGACAATGCCAGCGGCGCAGTTTGTTCCGTCGTCTCAGGTATAAAAACAGGAAGAGACCGACGGCTCCGAGGGAAGCCAGAGAGAGAAGGAGATAGGCTAGGTTCTGAAGGGTATAGAGGGTCATATATGGTTATTTTATCAATGACATAATCAATAAAACACAAAGCGTCAAGAACAGAATCACCAGCAAGACGCCAACCACCAGTAATCCTTGTACAGCTCCCAAAAAAGAACGGATACCCTTGTCACCACTTTCCATTATCTTGAGCACAGCCCATAGAAGAAGGAGTACATCGTCCAACCATCCCGCCACGGGGACTACATCCGGAATCACATCCACAGGACTGGCCAAGTATACAGCTACCAACAACAGGATCAATAGATTTCTAGTACGGTCTTTAATCATTGGAATCGTTTTCATACAATCATCATTTTAAATTAGAGGAAAGCGATTGTCTGCATGGAACGTATCCACCCAGACAATCGCATAAAAAAGAATCAATTAAATCCGCCAAGGTTCATTGAGGACACTCTTTGGCGGATGAAGGCCAACACATCGTCCCCTTTCAGCAGGTGATTGCCACTCTCCTTGCGGACATAAAGGTTGGTTCCGTTCATCAATACGACATCGCCATGATAATCCACGCTGATCCGGCAAATCAAATGATTCTCAATCTCATTCCATTCCAAGTGAGTATCCATCATCAGTTGGCCAGAAGTCAATTGTTTATACAGATTCATGAACATAGCCGTAAACTTCTCCCGGTTAAATTGTTCCCCGAATTGGGCGAAATCATTCTCCACGCCACACACTGCCTGATTGTCCGTTACCCCTACAATCAGTGTTCCTCGGTGCGTATCGCTATTGGCAAAACCGACCAAAATCTTCACCAGTTCACGCAACTGATAATTCTTGTCTGTTTCCCGGGGATTCAGAAAACTGGACTTATACTCAATCTGGCCATTTTCTTGTGGGAAAATCGGCTTGTTCAAAAGGCGGCGCAGATGATTGCAAGACTCATCCAGATTCCCTTCCGACAGGATTCTCATCGTTTCCTTACGCACCTGCACGTCGAATCGGTCACTATGCTCGCAAAACTCGTCACGTAAAGCCCCCAACACTTCCGGAGTATTCACCTTTAACGGAACGATATTATCTTTCAGATTGCTGATAGACGCTCTCTTGTTATTAATAATGTTCTCTTTCTTGGGGGGATAGAATTCATGCCGGGGATAAAAATGAATCGCCCCATTAGGTAATGGAACTTCACGCAAATGAAGTTCGGTTCCATTTTTCAGGAAACCGTCCTTATCTTTTATCTCATCAGAAAACTCGCAATAGTGAATAACAGGCACAGGCACCGTAAATAGATTCTCCGGTATCTGCTTGCTACGGAACTGATAGAACTTTTCGTTATGGCCTGTCACTATTCCTTTAAAATCCATTTTTTCATTAATAATCATAGTAATATCATCAATTTTATTGTTCCATTAAATAATCTATTGAAAACATCAGCCAGCCATCCATCAGACATATACAGACAACTGACTGATGCATAATTTTAACGTTTTTTCTTACTCTTACGATATTTATATAAGCAATATCCCGCACCAGAAAGAGCTATTCCAACTCCTACGACCGGCAATGCGCTCAACAACAGCGATCCGGCAGCCATTCCTCCGCCACCAGCAGCTAAAGCGCCACCGCCCAGCCAAGCAGTGGCTGCATTTGTAGCTGCGGCTCCGGACAAGCTCGATATGGCCGTACCGGTAGATGCCGTACCAAAAGTTGTCGCAATTCCCATAGCAGCCGACGGACCGCCTACCCCAATAGCTGTACCTGTGCCTACGGTAGCCGCAGACCCCAAAATGTCTTTCTTCTTCATTTTTTCTTCTTTTTATTTGATTTAATTACTTTACTTGCAACAAAAGTAGCTGCAAGGATTAACAATTCTCTCGTAGTAGTACTGATGACTACCGGACCTCCCATAATAATAAGTGGAAGCATAAATTTTACATTTTAGAAGTTAATAATTTAATTTTCATTCATCTTCAGCATCATCAATCCCCATAAAATAGAGATTGAATTTTCTCCACTCTTCGTGAAGCTTTAGAAAAAGCTCCGGGTTCTCGTTTTGAAGTTTTGTCTGTTCTCCTTCTGACAAATCTTCCAAATCGGTTGGTTCTTCATTCATAGTTTTATCTCCTTTAATTTTATAGTACTTAATTTACCTTCGTAAATTCTGAAGGCAAAGGTAGAGGCTCCACAAACAAAAAAAAATAGGCATTTATTCTGCCCCTTCAAAAACATCTATAAAGTGGAAAAATAAGTGGAACTTTAGATATAAATCTCTATTTTTGCAGGTATAAATCAATTCACAATAATATGGCAAAGCTATTTGATCCCTGGATAGGCAAAGACTATAAAGAAGGAATAGATGGAAATACAATCCTCGTCGTAGGGGTACAACATTGGTGTGATCCTAAGTTTTGGAATTGCGAGGAAGCAAATCCACACGAGTGCCTGGAAAACCGAAACAACAAATGCACAGTTTGGAATACAAAAGCATACCAAGACAATGGAAGATGCCACGAATGGGCCAACTATAATAATAGAGTAGAGCTATGCCCGCTATATGAAAAATGTGAATCCAAAGATAAATCCGACTGCTTGAATAAGGGGCTTCGTCTACTTCAATGCGAAACCAAGATTTCAGTACATGACCATATAGAAGATAAAGAAAAAAGAAAACGGGCAAGGGTATTTGCTCTCGTCTTCGATGTACTGAAGAATTTATTTGAAGAGGCACTTACCGCACTCCCATTCAATATAAAAAGAAAAGAAACAAACGTGAGTGCTTTAACTCCAATACAAAAAAGAAACTATTGGAATCGGATTGTATTTACAAACTTTATTCAGCATTACACAGAGTATTGGAATTATGGCGAGTTAAACCCTAAAGAATTAAAATATGAACCCGAGAAAAATCAGAAAGCATTTGACAAATGTATGAAAGAATTTCCATCAGGGAGTCCTGACGTCATCGTTGTTCTACAAGAGCCCCAAATATTCAAAATAATCAAAGGCATATTAGGGAATAAATATATTTACCTTGAAGAAAAAAGCGAAGCAAGAGCATTTTACATTTTGGCCAAACCCAGTTCACCATTATATAAGAAAACAAAAAACGAAGACAAGGACAAAAGAAACAATTTCATAAGATATTGCGTACAAGATTTTAAAGGGAAAAGAATTAGCCGCCAGATTGAAATATTGACTCGATTTTTATATGAATTAGAGAAAAAACAAACAGGAAAATCTAATCTCAAACAAATTAGAGAAGAAATCCTTGATTGCTGTTCAAATGAAATAAAAGAGCAATTTTACATCTGTGACAAAGATGGAAACAAGAAAATTAACCATAACACATTCAACTCATTAGTTAAACATACCCCTATCAAGGAGAAAGAAAGGACAAAGATCAACAATAAATACAAGGAATATTTCAACATAAAAGAAACAGAAAAATAGATGTTTTTTTACCATACACTGCAATTGTGTATTTATAGAACATTCCATCACATCTGACACATTGATCTCCCAATCGCCCCAAAAAATTGTTTATTTCACTCCTCTATATGAGCATTGCAATCAACTATCATTACACCACATCACTCAAATAAAACCACTAAATTAACATAACAAATCCACCGCTTTTGAAAGAGCTCCAAGAATACACAAACAAATCTTGGCAAGAATATTCAAAAGCATATCCCTATAAACAGCAATGAATCAATTCTATAATAAAACGCCTGTAAAGAAATACCTACATCAATCGCTTCACCTCCGCCACAGGTCCGTTTCAAGTCCGTTACACCTCCGCTTCAAGTCCGTTTTTAGACTCTTCCGGAAAGGGAGGAACAAGAGGCACGCAAAAGACTTGCATAAGTTAATGAAAAGCGTTTTATGGGGAAGAGATATATTTACATCAGAGCATCATACAAGTACGGATTCACCCGCCTGCATAGCCTAATCATTTGTCATTGATAAAGGGATTCCGCACATAGACAAAAAAATGGAATTGCGCGAGACCCTCACAGGGGTTGTGCGCAATTCCATACCACAACAATCAGAATACAAAATGTTAGATATCTTTTTCCTTGATGAGATACTCGGCAATCTGCACGGCATTCAAGGCGGCACCCTTCTTGATTTGGTCACCTACAATCCAGAAGGTCAGGCCGTTGTCGTTGGCCAGGTCCTTGCGGATACGGCCTACATAGACAGGATCCTTGCCGGCCAGGAAGAGGGGCATGGGGTATTCCTTCTCGGCGGGATTGTCCATCAGCACCAGACCTTCACCCTTGGCAAAGGCTTCGCGAGCTTCTTCCACGGAGATGGGGCGCTCGGTCTCCACCCAGATGCTTTCTGAGTGAGAGCGCAGGGCAGGTACGCGAACGCAGGTGGCGCTGACGCGGACATCACTGTGCATAATCTTGCGTGTCTCGTTGAACATCTTCATCTCTTCCTTGGTATAACCGTTGTCAGTGAAGACATCAATCTGCGGGATGAGGTTGAAGGCCAGCTGGTAGGCGAATTTCTCCACGGTGACAGGCTCACCGGCCAATACTTGGCGGTATTGCTCGTAAAGTTCCTGCATGGCGGCGGCACCGGCACCGCTGGCGGCCTGGTAGGTGGAGACGTGCACCACCTTGATGTGACTCAGCTGCTCGATGGCTTTCAGCGCCACTACCATCTGGATGGTCGTACAGTTGGGGTTGGCGATGATGCCGCGCGGACGATCTTTCGCATCGGCGGCATTTACCTCGGGCACTACCAAGGGTACGTCAGCATCCATGCGGAAGGCACTGGAGTTGTCTATCATCACGGCACCATACTTCGTGATGGTCTCGGCAAACTCTTTGGAAGTGCCTGCGCCGGCGGAGGTAAAGACGATGCCCACACCCTTGAAGTCATCGTTGTGTTGCAGGAGTTTCACTTCGATTTCCTTGCCACGGAACGTGTATTTCGTCCCGGCACTGCGTTTGGAACCGAACAACACCAGTTCGTCCAACGGAAAATTCCTTTCATCGAGCACGCGCAGGAACTCTTGTCCCACGGCTCCGCTTGCTCCCACAATCGCTACTTTCATTGTCTTTTTGCTTTTAGATGGTTGATAATACGGATACAATTGTATATATTTGTCTCTTTTCGGGCGCAAATTTACAATAAAATACGCAAGCATGGCTTCTAAAAGTGAAAAGTTTTTCGTTATTTTGCACACTGAAACCTAATATCCCGTGCCCATGGACTTGTTCCACTTCAGTCTGCAGCTCCCCATTACCGACCCTACCTGGATATTTCTCCTGGTACTGCTCATCATATTGTTTGCTCCCATCCTGCTGAACAAACTGCGCATCCCGCACATCATCGGCATGATCCTGGCCGGATTGGTCATCGGCGAGCATGGGTTCAACATCCTGGCAAGAGATAGCAGCTTCGAGCTGTTCGGCAAGGTGGGCGTGTACTATATCATGTTCCTGGCAGGCCTGGAGATGAACATGTCCGACTTCAAGAAGAACCGGGGCAAGGCGGTCATGCTGGGATTGCTGGCGTTCATCATCCCCATCGGCATCGGCATGGTGACCAATATGTGGCTGCTGGAGTACAGCCTGCTGACATCCATCCTGTTGGCCAGTATGTATGCCTCGCATACGCTGGTGGCCTATCCCATCGTCATCCGATATGGTATTTCACGCCATCGCAGTGTCAGCATCGCCGTGGGAGGTACCGCGGTGACAGACACGCTGACCTTGCTGGTGCTGGCCGTCATCAGCGGCTTGTTCAAGGGGGAAGGTGGCGGTCTGTTCTGGCTGTGGCTGGTGGTGAAGGTGGTGGTGCTGGGCGCGCTCATCATGCAGCTTTTCCCCCGCATCGGGCGGTGGTTCTTCCGCCGGTATGACGATAATGTGATGCAGTTCATCTTCGTGCTGGCCATGGTGTTCCTCGGCGCGGGGCTGATGGAGTTCATCGGCATGGAGGGCATCTTGGGCGCTTTCCTGGTGGGCCTGGTGCTGAACCGCCTCATCCCGCACGTATCTCCGTTGATGAGCCACCTGGAATTCGTAGGCAATGCATTGTTCATTCCTTACTTTTTGATTGGCGTGGGCATGTTAATAGATATCCACGTCATCTTCGGCGGAGGAGATGCGCTGAAGGTGGCCGGCGTGATGATTGTCGTGGCCTTGGCGGGCAAATGGATTGCCTCGTGGCTGACGCAGAAGATATATGGTATGTCCGCCCTGGAGCGTGAACTGATGTTCGGCTTGAGCAATGCGCAGGCGGCGGCCACACTGGCAGCCGTACTGATTGGCTATAATTTGATACAGCCCAATGGCGAACGTCTGTTGAACGAAGACGTGCTGAACGGTACGGTTCTGCTCATCCTGGTGACTTGCGTAGTCAGCTCCTTTACCACCGAACGGGCGGCACGGCGCATTGCCATGGACGAGGCACATCCGGAGGAAGGCGATCGCTCGCGTATGCCGGAAAAGATTCTGATTCCTGTGGCCAATCCCGCCACGCTGGAATACCTGATGAGTCTCTCCCTGCTCATCCGCGACCCAAAACAGAAGGACAACCTGGTGGCGCTGAACGTCATCAACGACCATACCGAATCCGACCGCCTGGAGCAACAGGGCAAACGCTACCTGGAGCGGGCGGCGAAGATTGCGGCTTCGGCCGGGCTGCAGCTGCAGTGCATCAGCCGTTATGATCTGAACATCGCGGCGGGCATCATACATACGGCCCGCGAATACGATGCAACGGATGTGGTCATCGGCCTGCACTACAAGGTGAACCTGATGGACTCCTACTTCGGCAAGCTGACCGAGAGCCTGCTGAAAGGCTTGCACCGCGAGGTGATGGTGGCCCGCTTCCTGATGCCGCTCAACACGTTGCGCCGCATCATTATTGCCGTACCGCCCAAAGCGGAATATGAGGCAGGTTTCCAGAAATGGGTGGAGCACTTCTGCCGCATGGGAGCCACGCTGAACTGCCGCGTACATTTCTTTGCCAACGAACAGACCACTCATCTCTTGCAGGCCTTGGTGCGCAAAAAGCATAGCGACACGATGGCTGAATTCTCGCGTCTGGACGATTGGGACGACCTGCTCTTGCTGACAGGCCAAGTCAACTACGACCACTTGCTGGTGGTCATCAGTGCACGCCGCGGCTCCATCTCCTACGACAGTTCGTTCGAGCGCCTGCCGGGACAGCTGGGCAAATACTTTAGCAATAATAGCCTCATTGTGCTTTACCCCGATCAGATTGGCGAGCCCCAAGAGGCTATCTCCTTTGCCAACCCGCAAGGCAACAACGAAAGCCAGCACTATGAGAAAGTGGGCCGCTGGTTCTATAAATGGTTCAAGAAAGACTATTAAACGAGATGACAGAAGATTGGCAACAACGTACCCGCCTCTTGCTGGGCGAGGAAAAGACTGAACGCCTGCACCGGGCACATGTATTGGTAGTGGGTCTGGGCGGTGTGGGCGCCTATGCCGCCGAGATGCTGTGTCGCGCCGGCGTGGGGCGTTTGACCTTGGTAGATGCGGACACGGTACAGCCCACCAATCTCAACCGCCAATTGCCTGCCCTGCATTCCACGTTGGGGCAACCCAAAGCAGAAGTACTGGCCGCCCGCTTCCGGGACATCAATCCGGAGGTACAACTGGACGTGCGCCCGGTATTCCTGAAAGACGAGGATATTCCGGCCCTGCTGGATGCATCAGCGTATGACTTCGTGGTGGATGCCATCGACACACTGGCACCCAAATGCCACCTGATAGCTGAATGCTTGCGCCGCCGCCTCAAGATTGTATGCAGCATGGGGGCGGGAGCCAAAAGTGACATCACACAAATCCGCTTTGCCGACCTATGGGAGACCTACCACTGCGGCCTGAGCAAGGCGGTGCGCAAACGGTTGCAAAAGATGGGCATACGTCATAAGATACCCGTGGTATTCAGTACCGAACAAGCCGACCCCAAGGCAGTGATACTGACAGACGATGAACGGAACAAGAAGTCTACCTGTGGCACGGTGAGCTATATGCCGGCCGTGTTTGGCTGCTACCTGGCGGAATATGTAATCAAAAGGATCTGAAAAAGATGATACAGCTTCAAGATATAACAAAAAGTTTCGGCTCCCTGCAAGTGTTGCGGGGTATCAGCTTGGAAGTGGCAAAGGGAGAAGTGGTGAGCATCGTGGGGCCCAGCGGCGCAGGCAAGACCACCCTGCTGCAAATCATGGGTACCCTGGACCGCCCGGACACCGGTACGGTGCTCATTGACGGAACGCCCGTGCAACAAATGAAGGAACGCGAATTGGCAGCTTTCCGCAACCGCCACATCGGTTTCGTATTTCAATTTCACCAGCTATTGCCGGAATTCACGGCTCTGGAAAATGTGATGATTCCCGCACTGATAGCCGGACGCGGGACACAAGATGCCAAGGCTGCCGCCACAGAAATGCTTTCCTTACTGGGACTGTCCGGACGTGCGGCCCATAAACCCAACGAATTGTCCGGCGGCGAAAAGCAACGTGTCGCCGTGGCACGCGCCTTGATAAACCATCCTTCCGTAGTGCTGGCCGACGAGCCGTCCGGCAGTCTGGATACTCATCATAAAGAGGAACTGCACCGTCTCTTCTTCGACCTGCGCGACCGGTTAGGGCAGACATTCGTCATCGTCACCCACGACGAGGGACTGGCACGATTGACAGACCGCACGATCCGACTGGTTGACGGGGTCATTGAGGGCATTGCCTGAAAGGATATGAATATTACACCTATCTATTTAAGCAGATCTGACTGATGAGAAAATACCTGTTCAGCGAAAACGGCTTCATTGAGAAACCCGAATGGGCACCCAACTGTTGGGTGAACGTAGAGTGCCCGGACAACAACGACTTCGACTTTCTGACACAGCATCTCCAAGTGCCCGAAGCCTTCCTAACGGACATCGCCGACGTGGACGAACGTCCACGTACGGACACTGAAGGAAACTGGCTACTGACTATCCTCCGCATCCCCATGCAGAATGATAAACCGGATATCCCCTTTGTCACCGTCCCCATCGGCATCATCACTAACAACGAGATTATTATCTCCGTCTGTTACCACCGTACGGAGATGATGGCGGACTTCGTGGCGCACACCCAGCGCAAGGGCATCGCCGTGAACAATAAACTGGATCTCATCCTGCGCATCATCTATTCATCGGCCGTGTGGTTCCTGAAATACCTGAAACAAATCAACAACGTCGTAACCGAAGCAGAAAAAGAATTGGAGAAAAGTATCCGCAACGAGGATCTGTTGCGGCTGATGAAACTGCAGAAATCATTGGTTTATTTCGACACCAGCATCCGCGGCAACGAGGTGATGATCGGCCGTCTGAAGAACATCTTCCAAGATACGGACTATCTGGATATGGGCTTGCTGGACGATGTACTCATCGAGTTGAAACAGGCCGTCAACACTGTCAACATCTACAGCGACATCCTGACCGGCACCATGGATGCCTTTGCTTCCATCATCTCGAACAATGTCAACGCTATCATGAAACGTATGACCAGCCTCAGCATCATGCTGATGATTCCTACACTCATTGCCAGTTTCTACGGCATGAATGTGGATGTGCATATCGAACACATCCCTTATGCCTTCGCACTCATTGTGACAGTGTCCGTGCTGCTGGCTGCTGGAGCGTTCGTATGGTTTCGCAAAATCAAGTGGTTCTAAAGTTGTTATTCCCCAAAGTTCAGTTCCAATTGAGTATCGCCCAACAGATTGAACGAACGACGATGATACGGTGTTTCGCCGCAGGCACGAATGGCAGCCCGGTGTGCCGGCGTAGGATAACCCCTGTTGCGATCCCAACCATAAGCAGGATAGTCGGCGTGCAAATGTAGCATGTAGTCATCCCGGCAGGTCTTGGCCAAGATGGAGGCCGCAGCAATAGAGAGATACTTGCCGTCTCCCTTGACCACGGTGGTATGGGGAATATCGGGATAGGAGCGAAAACGATTGCCGTCTATCAGCAGATGCTGCGGACGCACACGCAAGGCATCGACCGCCCGATGCATGGCCAGGATAGAGGCATTGAGGATATTGAAACGGTCAATCTCTTCAGGCGAAACGACACCTATGGCCCACGCCACAGCCTCCCGCTCGATGACCGTGCGCAAGGCACGCCGCTGGCGGTCGGTCAGCTGCTTGGAATCATTCAACAGCTCATTACGGAAATCAGGGGGCAGGATGACCGCAGCGGCATAGACCGCTCCTGCCAAACAACCACGGCCGGCCTCATCACAGCCGGCTTCTACGATATCTTTATGACAATAGGGCAATAACATGGGGACAAAGATACGCAAAAAGGATTAAAAAGGCAAGATGTTGATTAGTATTTTGTATCCAATCAACAATCTTATCTATAACGAGAATGAACAAGTTTAAGATGCCATGTCATAAGTGACGTATCTGCATAGCTGCTCCATCCGCCAACAGATTGAATCCGTGTCTTTCATAAAAAGGTATATTCTCCTTTTCATCCGGCATCACGTTTAGGTAAAAGTATGATTTGTATTTTTCTTTTGCCATATCCAGCAGATGTGTGGCAATGCCCATGCCCTGATAATCTGGATGCACCAGCAGATAGTGGAGAAAAGCAACCATCTCTCCGTCATCAATGCCGCGTAGCAACCCCACAAGCTTGCTCCCGTCCCAAGCGGTGATGACAAGGGAAGAACCTTTCAATGCTTTTATCAGACGGTCGGGGTATCGCCCTGACAACCAATTGACCGATAGGAACAATTGTTCCACTTCTTTCTCTGTAAAGTCTTTTGTCTCTTTGTATTCAATTTTCATAATGGTACAAATTTATTGTTCTCGGAAGTCGGCTGGCAAGCAGCCCGTATGTCGTTTGAAGAATTTGACGAAATAAGACGGGTCTTCAAAACCTAATAGGAAAGCGATTTCCTTTACTTTCAGGCTGGAATGAAGCAATTGGCGTTTGGCTTCCAACACTATCCGCTCGTTGATGAGAGCAAGCGGAGTGCTGTGGGAGCTTTCATACACGCAATTGGTCAGCGTCTTTGTGGACACGTTCAGGTGGTTGGCATATTCTTTCACCGTATGCATGGAGTGGTAATGATGCTCCAGCATTTGGCGGAAACGGACAAAAGTGCGGTTTGCCGCATTATTAATGCAGAGCGGAAGTCCGTGTCCTCTTTCGCCAGTCCGCTGGACATAAATCAGCATCATTCTAATAAGATACTTCAATAAGTCTTTATGTGCAAACAGTCTATCATTGCAGGTTTCCTCTTCCATCTCCTGCACCAAGAAAGCCAGCTTGTCCACATCTTGCTGATGTATGTGGTAATAAGGTGAGGCATCGAATGCGTTGAACACATTGTATTTTAGGAACACATTCTCGCTGCTGTCTTCATCCGAAAGGAAACCTTCGTTAAAATGTATCACGATGCCTTCTACTTGACGGTTGTCCTCAAAGTAATGGATTTGTCCCGGCGAAATGAAAAACATCGTATTGTCTGTTACCGGATATTCCTTAAAGTCCACATAGTGTCTGCCTGTGCCTTTCCTAAACCAAATAATCTGGTAAAAGCTGTGTATGTGTGCTTCATAAGGATGAAAGCCGCTTTCAGCAAAGAGCCGTGAAAGTTCCGTTATCTCAAACTGAATTTGAGGGGTGGAATTCAAATCATATTGAGTAAACACTGTCTTTTTCATTTGTCTGTCCGTTTGTTTGCAAGATACATTCCGGCTATCACTAATACCGTTCCGGCTAAGGTGATAAGATTTGCTTCCTCACCCAAAAACAATTCGGAGGTCAATATGGATACGACCGGAACCAAATAAATATAATTGGAAAGCACAATGGTGTTGAGTTTGCGCAAACATATATTCCAAAGCATAAAACAAGCAAAAGAAGCAATAATACCCAAGAAAAGCAGTTGCATCCAAATGTTGGGCAGTCTCAAAATGGAAATGTCAAAAGCCTGTGCATCTTGATACAACCATATCGGCACCAGTGTAACAATGCCATAGAAGAATGTCTTTCGAATGATGAAAAGCGGAGAATACCTATTGCTCAGTTCCTTTGAAATAAGCGTGTACAAAGTCCACGACAAGGCTGATGCAAGGCAGAGCAAGTCACCTGTTGGATTAAGGTCAAAAACAAACCTGCCATTGAAAATGACGATTCCGACACCCGAAAAGGCAGTAATGGAACCTGCAAAAACGGAACGGGATAATTTGGACTTCTTTAAAACCAAATATTGAATCAGCATGGTCAAGAGCGGAGTTGTACTGCATATCAATGCGACATTGGACACAAGCGTATATTCCAAAGCCGTATTCTCCGTGACAAAATATAAAGTTCCACCCATAAGCCCTCCCGACAGGCACAAGGCTTCATCTTTAAGCGTATCGGCAAACAGTCTGATTGGGCGGCTGCAAAGGCAAATGCAGCCATACGCCAATATGAACCGGCACAATAAAATGTCCGAAGGTCCAAGCCCTGCGAGCAAAAGAGACTTAGAGGATACAAAAGTTGTTCCCCATACGATAACAACCAGCAACACCAATATATGAAAGGCCATGTTGCTTTGTTTGGATATGTTCGATAGTGCCAACCTGTTTATAGTCATTCTGTTTTGTATTATCAATTTAGTGTGCAAAGATAACGCATTGCTTGTTTGCCATAGAGTAATGACGTGAATAAATATGGTAAATTTGGGAATATCGGTGATAACGGATGTTTGACATACTCAAATTTACCATTCATTTTCCTGAATAGGCGCAGTTTGGACGACTAATGCGGCTTACCTTTGCATCGTTAAATTTAAACATTTACAGATATGGCAAAAGAAAACAAAGTAGGTGCTTTTTTACAAATCACCATGAACATCAAAGAAAGCGACCGTGCTGCGGCTGCGACAGTTTACAACAAGTATCGTCAGCCGTTTTTGGATGACATCCAAGGTGCTCATTGCAAGCATTTGCTTGTCCGAGACAACGACGTGCAAGTCCTGCATGGCTTTGTATCCGTAGCAGATGCCGAGAACTACCTGAAATCTGATTTGTTCACTCAAGATGTGGTAGTGGAATTGAAGCCCTATTTCCAAAGCGAACCGGATGTAAGAATTTACAGCATGGTTGGCTAAATCTTGCGTAAACCAGTCCGTAGCCAAACATTCCAATGTGTTTTCTACGGGCTGGCTTTGTTTTCTTCCGTATATAAAACGGAGAAGATATGCCTTTTTGATAAAGAAAAACAGAGTACCTTTGCATCTCACCACTATTAATATAGAGCGATATGAAACTGGGAATCATCAGATGTATGCAGACCGAAGACTTCTGTCCGGGGACGGGAGACTTCAAGGCTATCCGGAACAAGACGGGTGTTTTTGCCGATGTAAAGGAGGAGATTGAGCTTGTAGGGCTTGCCAATTGCGGCGGATGTCCGGGAAAGAGAGCCGTGCTCCGCGCAAGGGAACTGGTAAAACGGGGAGCCGACACCATCGCTTTCGCCTCGTGCATCCAGAAAGGGACACCGATAGGGTATTCCTGTCCGTTTGCCAAGAAAATGAAAAGTATCGTGGAGGACGATTTAGGTGACAAGGTAATTTTGTTAGACTATACGCATTAAATTGCAGTTTGTACTTGTAAAATACAAACTTGCTACCCTTCCGTTAGTTAGTCAAATTTACAACCCTATTCCTTTGCCTTTACGTGGCGGTGTAACCGTCCTCCGAATGGACGAGAACAGCCTGTCGAACTGCTCCTTGAACCACTCCCCAATCACTTGCCCATTGATAGCAAGTGCAAGTTTAGACTTGTCTTTGGGGTCTTTCACCACTTGGAAGCCCGCTTCCTCGGTTCTGAATTTCCGTTTGTGTTCCTCCGAGTAGAGTTTGCCCTCGTAGAACAGCGGTTTGCCGCTAATGAGCGTGGCGGTCTGCCTCTCGCTGAAGCCGACATTAAGGCAGAACTTCTCCATATACACCAGTTCTTGGAACAGCGGAAACCATTTCTTGGCTTTTTGGATAATGGATTTCAGGAATGACACTTCCCTTTGGTGTGCCGTTTCCTTGTCCGCCATTTCCCTGCGGTGTTTGGCTTGCAGTTCCATAAGCTGGCGGCTGTGTTCCTCCTGCTGCCGCTGCATCTGCTGTCGCAACAACTCGATGCTCTCGTCACGGACGGTAATCTCGCTTTGCAGGGTGCGGTTGTCAGCTTCCAATTCTTTTAGTTTTCCGCTGCCCAAAAGAGAACCGACCTTTGCCATGAGTGCCGTTTTCGCCTCGGTCTTGGCGGCTTCCAGCTTCTCTGACTTGATTTCTTTCCGCATTTCGTCAAGCTGTTGTTCCGCCTGCCGCTGCTCGGTCTGCAACTGCCTTACGTTGGCTTCAAGCTCTCCCGTCCGCCGTTTCAGTTCACGGTAGTATTGGGCGGTAGTGGTGTGCCGTGCCTCCGAACCCCGTATGCCACGCTGCAAGCCGTACTTCGCCATCGCTTTGGCGTAGCTGTCGTGGTAGGCGACAAGCCTTTCACGGCTCATGAGGTCATCGGCGCACAGGCGCACGGCGTCGGCTTTCTTTCGGTAGGTGCGTTTACCCTCCGTCTGTTTCTTCTTGGCTTTCCTGCGCTCTCCCGTCACTATCGGCACGACCGTGGCGTGGATGTGTGGCGTGTGTTCGTCCCTATGCAGCACTGCCGAAACGGTGTTCTCCCTGCCGAATGTACGGTGCAGCCATTGCAGGTTGTCATCGCACCATTCGGATAGTCTGCCCTCGTTCTGTATTCTCGCCATGTCATCGTGCGTACCCGAAAGCACGATACGGATTGCCCTCACTTGGTCGGGCGTTATCTTCCGCCTGATGCCAGCCGTGCGGATGCGGTGGCTTATGGCTTCGGTACGGTCTGCCACGCTGTCGGGGAACTGCACCAGCTCACGGTTGAGGTGGGTGCGTGTGGGGTCTGCGTTCTTGGGCGTGGTCTTGCGTTCTATGTGGTCGGAAGCGCCCGTGTCTGCCGACCCTTTCGCCTTGTTGATTTGGATGGTGCTCTCCTATCACCCGGTAATCCCGCAGGATTTGCCCCGAAAATGCCTCGGACAGAGCCAATCCGTCCCGATTGGTGCCGTCGGAGCCTCGGACAAGCCCAATCCTGCCGGAGAAGCACTAAAAAAGGCTCGGACAACCGAAATCCTGCAGGATTCGTGCTGTCCGAGCCTCGGATGGGTGAAATCCGAGCCGATTGCCTCTGTCCCCCGGACGGACAGTGCTTATCGCGCAGGATTGGACTTGTCCTTAGCCGAACGAGCCTTCTTCCCCGCTTTCCGGCTCTCCGCCCGTGGATGACGAAGCGGACGAATCCAGTTTCAGTTCCTCCCAGAACGTGTTTTCACTGACGAGTGAGCGGGTCGTGACCTGATTATTGACGCTGCGGGTCGTTTTGGGGATGAAGCGGACGCGCGTGCCGACAATCTGCTTTGCGCTGACCTCTTCCGCCGTGTCCACGCCTTGACCTTGCGTGTTCGGCGTGTAGTAGAACGTGCCGACCCCATCGAGCTTGACCGTGCGTCCTGAGTTCATAAACTCTCCCAGCACTTTGCCGAGATTTCCCAACATCGAATAACAATCGCCAGGGCTGAGGGCGGACAAATCCGCCAAGCGGTTTGCGACTTCCTTTGTCTGAACGGGCTTGCCGATGGTAACGCCCTGCGGATACCATTTGCCGTTCACCTTGCGCTGTACTTTCTTGAAATACGCCATTTTCATAAAGATTTATGTCCTCCGCGCCCCGGACGGCTTCCAAGCAAGGGTCAGACCTTTGATAGGCTAAGGTCAGACCTTTGGCTACCTAAGGTCAGACCTTTGGCAGGCTAATCTCCGAGGGGTGCTTGGGACGGGTTTAACGTTATCGCAAGATAGGAAGATTTTTTGACGTGGGCAAGCATAACAAATTTATTTGTGGATTTCTGTTTCCACCTCATCTATCAACTGCCGCAGGATTTCGACTGCACCGGAAGTGTCTTCCCCACATAAAGAGAATATTTTGTTTACTCTTTCGTGATAACATTGGGGAGCGATACGCAACTGATTGATACGCAAGGTCGCTTTTTTCTCGTTGAGGCAATAAGTACGATTCAAAGCAAACAAGACTTGATTCAGAGCTGAAACCGAACGGAACAGATGCCCCGCTTTATAGTACACATCCATTCCTGTTCCATATTGCTGCGCCAGCATACAGGAAAAATTGGCTTCAAAAAGAAAGAATGAAACAAGGGCATCCGCCAATCGGTCTGGATAAGTTTCAGCCTGTGCCTTCAATTCGAGGAATCGGGCATCTTTGGCATAAAGCGTTTGGCAAGAAGCCAGTTCGCCACGATACATCACATTCAAGAAAGCGTGCGGATGTCCGGTCTGATAATGAGCCGAGATATTTCCTTCGTCTGTCTGGCGGATACAGTCTGCCACCCGATTGATGTCCCTCAATATCAAATCCACCTGAAATCCTCCTATGGTGAGCCATCCTCCGCAGTTCACCCATTTTCCCCAACCGCCTTCCTCACAAATCAAATTATCGCGATGCATATCGTCCAGCCGGCTGGCTATTTCGTTCAATGCCTTGAAATCAACCTGTCCCTTGTCATAATAGATACCGATATCTATGTCCGATTTATCTGTTGCCATTCCTGTTGCTCTTGAACCACCCAGCACTATGCCGTTTATAAAAGGACAAACGGATAGTTCATCAGTTATTTGATTAAAAATATGTTCTATCATATTGCAATGTTTTTTGTAGATGTTTGCGAAGATAAGGAAAATCGGGGAGCGGGGCAAGGATTATTTTCCCATTGTTTCCTTCACCCTCGCCAACAGGTTTGGAGTATCCATTTCGCTCATCCACACGTTGGCGGCATCGGACGGCACGGCAATCCTGCCGCACCCGTCCATCGTGATTGTTGTCCGTTTCATATCCCTGCCACTTTGATGTTACCGAAAGTCTGGTTCAGTTAGTTACCGAATGCCGTCAAATCGTTACCCAACTTCTGCGTGGTTATCTTTGCGTAAATCTGTGTGGTCTTGATGTTTGTGTGCCCCAAAACACGGCTCACGCTCTCAATCGGCATGCCTTTGCTGAGGGCTAATGTGCCGAACGTGTGGCGGCTGCAATGAAAGCTGATTTGCTTGTTTATGCCACACTCGCTGATGACTTTTTTCAGCTTCTTGCAGACGTTCCAATAGTTGATTTCGCCGAAAACCGAATTGTTCTTTTGGAATGGTCTGTACTTCCCGATTATCTGTAACGGGATGTCCAGCAGCTTCACTTGGAACGGTACGCCCGTCTTGTGCCGCTTGGAAATAATCCACTTCTCGCCGTTCACGTCCATAATCCCGTCCGTGGTCAGTTCCCTGATGTCTGCGAAGCTGAGGGCGGTGAAACAGACAAAGACGAACAGGTCTCGGGTAAAAGCAAGCGTGGCATCGGAAAACTCATGCTCTATAAGCTGCCGGATTTCTCCCTCCGTAAGATATTCCCTTTCCTTCACGTTGGGTGTGATACGGAACTGCGCAAACGGGTTCCTTGGTATCAAGCCATTGTAATGCGCCCGTGAAACGACCGTCTTGACCCACATGCAAGCCAGCCACACGGAAGCGTTCTTCAACCCTTGCTCCGTTGTGAGAAATACGGAGAACTCCTTGATGAAGTCGGGAGTAAGTTCCAGCATGGACATGTCGTTGCGTTTGTAGAACGACTTGATGAACGCCGCCACATAGTTCCGTGAGCGTACCATCACACGGTAAGACCCCATGCAGCGGTCTTTGCCGACACGTTTCAGGAACTTGGCATTCTCCTTGTCGAATGCACCGAGTATCGTTTCATACTCGCAGCCGATGCCCTGATAGGCGTTGCGTACCATTTCCGCCGTGACATACGACTCACGGTCGGATATGCGCTGGTAGTGCTTGATGATTTGTGCCTTGATGTTGTCAAGCGCAAGGTTCGTCTCCCTCGCTTCACGGCTCTTGCCCTTGACACGGTTGCCCTTTGCATCCCAAAGCTCCTTTGCGATGCTCCGCTTGCAACTGAACTGCGCCACCGTCCCGTTGATTGTAACCCGTCCCATGATGGGGACAATTCCGTCCTTCTCCTTGCTGCCGTTCACATAGAACAGCACGCGAAATGTACTCCTTGTCATACTCGTTCTTTTTTGGTTGCAAAACTATAAATCAACGAGTTAAACCTTGACAAGCAAACCTACGCAGAGCGGCGCAAATAAAACGGAGACTGTTAAATCTGCATTTCTGACGGGTAACGAATAGGAAACCGTTCTCTTTCTCCAATCCGCTTTGGAACGCTTTTCAGCCCCCTGCCCAACTTCCGCGATTTTCCCCTAACTGCTTAAATCTCAATTCCTATTGCGTTAATTTGCAGGTTTTCTTCGATTATTCCAGCGATATTTCGTACTTTTGCAACCACTTCCCGGGGCGTCTGTCTAGGGCGTCGGGATTCATAGTCAATACATTTATAGTTATGAAGTATGCACTTGTAACCGGAGGTTCGCGCGGCTTGGGCAGGGCTGTCTGCCTGAAGATTGCCAAGATGGGAATCCCCGTACTCATAAACTATCAGTCGAACGAGGCCGCCGCCCTTGAGGTGAAGGCACTGGTCGAGGCGGAAGGCGTTTCGGCCGAATTGTTGCGTTTCGACGTCAGCGTGAAGCAGGAAGTGGATGAGGCGCTTGCCCGTTGGGAGGAGGCTCATCCGGACGATTACATCGCCTATCTGGTGAACAACGCCGGTATCCGGCGCGACGGCATGATGTTTATGATGCCGGAGCAGGATTGGCACGACGTGCTGGACATCACGCTGAACGGCTTCTTCTATGTGACTTCGCGTCTGCTTCCCAAGATGATGATGCGCAAGCACGGGGGACGCATCGTGAATATGTCTTCGTTGTCGGGCCTGAAGGGGTTGCCCGGACAAACCAACTACAGTGCGGCCAAGGCGGCCCTCATCGGCGCCACCAAGGCATTGGCACAGGAAGTGGCTCCGCGCGGAGTGACGGTCAACGCCATTGCGCCCGGTTTCATTGATACCGATATGACCAAGGACTTGCCGCAGGACGAGCTGAAGAAGATGATACCCGTGGGCCGTTTCGGTCGCCCGGAGGAAGTGGCCGCCCTGGCCGGCTTTCTGCTGTCGGACGAAGCCGCCTACATCACGGGCGAGGTAATCTCCATCAACGGAGGATTGTACACCTAATTAATATATATAGCAAGCAGATGTCAAGACGAGTCGTGATAACGGGCATCGGCATTTGGTCGTGCCTGGGGACGGATGTGGAGACCGTCCGGGAAGCGCTCTACAACGGCACTTCCGGGATAGGCCTCGACGAGGACCGTCTCGCATACGGCTATCGCTCCGGCCTGGTGGGCAAGGTGGCGAAGCCGGTGATAACCAAGAAGGATATCGAACGGCACATTCGCGCTGGCATGTCCGAGGAGGCTGAATATGCCTTCATGGCCGGCCGGCAGGCTTTCCAAATGGCCGGGATGGACGCGGATTATCTGGCCGCAAATGAGGTAGGTTGCATCTTCGGCAATGACTCTTCGGCCAAGCCGGTGGTGGAGTCGGCCCGCATCATGGATGAGAAGCATGATACGGAGATGCTGGGCTATGGCCTGGTTTTCCAGTCGATGAACTCCACCGTCAACATGAATCTCAGCACCATCTTCCGTCTGCGGGGTGTCAACTTTACTGTCAGCGCGGCCTGCGCCAGCGGAAGTCACTCCATCGGTTTGGGTTATCTGCTCATCAAGCAGGGTTTGCAGGATACCATATTGTGTGGAGGTGCGCAGGAGACCAATTACTACTCCATGGCATCGTTTGACGCGCTTCGTGCTTTCTCCACCCGTATGGACGAGCCGACCAAGGCCAGCCGCCCCTTCGACAAGGATCGCGACGGCCTGGTGCCCAGTGGAGGAGCGGCAGCTCTGGTGCTGGAGGAATATGAACACGCCAAGGCGCGGGGAGCGAATATCCTGTGCGAGGTGGTAGGTTATGGCTTCTCCAGCAATGGGGGAGGGATTTCCCAGCCCAGCGATGAGGGATGCGTCATTGCCATGACACGCGCCATGGAGGATGCGGGGATGTCGCCCGACGATATAGATTATATCAATGCGCACGCCACGTCTACTCCTCAGGGAGACATGTTCGAGGCAAAGGCTTTGGTTCGTCTTTTCGAAGGAAAGCACGCACTTATCAGCTCCACCAAATCCATGACCGGACACGAATGCTGGATGGCTGGCGCGAGCGAGATAGTCTACTCCATCCTGATGATGCGCCATCATTTCGTGGCGCCCAACATCAACCTGGAGCACCCCGATGAGTATGCCGACCGCCTGAACCTGACCGCTACAACCGTGGATACCGAGGTGAATACGGTATTGAGTAACAGCTTCGGGTTCGGGGGGACGAACAGTGCGCTGATCATCCGAAATCTTTCTGACGTATAAGACGTATAAAATAGAATGATATGAGAAAAGTTATCTTAGTAATGGCATTGCTAATGGGAGTTGTCGCTTTGCAGGCGGGCAATCCCGTTAAGTTGGTGAAGGGCGAAAAGGACATTTTCTTCACCGAGGCAACCGTGCGTGTGTTGATAGATGACCACAAAACCATGATTGATCGCCGTGACCAGACAGCTGACGAATATTATGGTGCCAAGGGCGAGGGCGAGTATGCGAAGTTCGTGGATGACTTAGACCGTGCCCACGAGAGTTTTATCACATACTTTAATGAGAAGAAGCGCAAGGTGCTTTTGACCGTGACTTCTGACTCGACCGCGCAAGCCGCCTATACCTTGAACGTCAAGGTGGCCTTGATGAACGTGGGCAATGCCGGCGGTATGATATGGGGCATGAGTCGTAAGGCCGGTGGCGCTCAGATAGAAGGCACGATGCAGTTGGTGGACAATGCCACGGGTGAGACGAAGTGCGAGTTTGAGTTTGCCGAGGTGAAAGGCTTGATGGCACCCGTCTTTCGGGCACGTGCCATCAGTGTGTACCGTTACTTGGCCGACGGCCTGCTTAAATCTGTAGAGAAGTAATGAAACTGTCTCCTTCCTTGCAGAAAGCCTACACCGAAGACCGCCTCTCCGCCCACGAGGCGCAACTCCGGGCACAGTTCATTGCCTGGGGGCCGGCCATCTTCCAAGCCACGCGCATTATGCTGAAGCACGGTGTATTGGAAGCGTTGCGCGATAGCGCGGAAGGTCTGACACGCGCCGAGCTATGTGCCAAGACAGGTTTGGGCGATTATGCCATGAAGTGCCTGTTGGAGGCTTCGCTCAGCATAGGTACGGTGTTGGTGGATGTGGAAACGGAGCGCTATACATTGGCCAAGACCGGCTGGTTTTTGTTGGTGGACCCTGCCACGCGGGTGGACATGGACTTTAATCACGATGTCAACTACGAAGGATGGTTTTGCCTGGAGGAATCCTTGGTGAATGGGAAGCCGGAGGGATTGCGCCACTTTGGCGATTGGCCCACGGTGTACGAGGGGTTGTCCAGTTTGCCCGGACAAGTGCAGAAATCGTGGCTCGCCTTCGACCATTTCTACAGCGACCATTCCTTTGACGAGGCGTTGCACATCGTCTTTGACACCTACCATCCGCGCACCCTTTTCGACGTGGGGGGCAATACCGGGCGGTGGGCCTTGCGTTGCGTGGGTTATGATAAGGACGTGCGGGTCACCATTCTGGACCTGCCCCAGCAAATAGGCCTGATGGAGCGGCAGATAACCGGCAAGCCGGGAGCCGACCGCATCAGCGGGCATGGCATCAATCTGCTGGACGAGACACAACATTTCCCCACGGAGCCTGCGGCGGACGCCATCTGGATGAGCCAGTTCTTGGACTGCTTTAGCATGGACGAGATTGTCAGCATCTTGCGGAGAACTCGTGAAGCCATGTCGGCCGATACGCGCCTCTACATCATGGAGACCCTGTGGGATCGGCAGAAATACGAGCCGGCCGTCATGGCTCTGACCATGACTTCCCTCTATTTCGCCGCCATTGCCAACGGGAATAGTAAAATGTATAATACAGAAGACTTGGAAACGTGTGTCGAAGCTGCCGGACTTGTCATAGAGCATATTCACGATGGCTTGGGACACGGACACAGCATATTGGTTTGTAGACTAAAGTAAACAGATAAACAATAACGTATGACAAGAACAGAAATTGAAGAGAAAGTACGCAACTTTCTCATTGAAGACCTGGAGATAGACGAGGAAAAGATCACGCCCGATGCCAAGCTGAAAGACGACATGGGCATTGATTCTCTGGACTTCGTGGACATTGTGGTGATCGTAGACAAGAACTTCGGCTTCAAGATCAAGCCGGAAGAGATGCAGGGGGTGGATACCTTCAGCAAGTTCTGTGACTACATCGAAAGCAAGGTAAACAAGTGAGGACACCGGATGGCCGAACTGGAGCACGCTGACTGGAAAGGGACGACGGGAGGCACGCCGTGGATGCAACGGATGCTGATACGGTGGTTCCGACACACCTCGCTCTATGTTCCTTACTGGTGCATGGGGTGGATGGTGCCGTTCTACATGTTGTTCCATCACCAAGGCTATCTGGCCAGCTACCGGTTCTATCGTCGCCGCTTCGGGATGTCGCCGTGGAAGGCTTTCGGCTATGTCTATCTCAATCATTTCCGTTTCGGGCAAATCATTGTAGACCGTTTTGCCACCTACGCCGGACATCGCTTCCGGTTGGATGTGGTGGGGCAGGAGGTGTTCGACGAGTTGGAGAGTGGCGAGGGCGGTTTCCTGCAACTCAGTTCGCATGTGGGTAATTACGAGCTGGCAGGCTATTCGCTGACACCGCGCCATAAGACTTTCCACGCCTTGGTCTTTGCCGGCGAAACGGAGACAGTGATGGCATCGCGGAGCAGGCTCTTTACCGGACATAAGGTACGCATGGTGCCGGTCCGTTCGGACATGTCGCATGTGTTTATTCTCAGTGAGGCCCTGCGGACAGGTGATATGGTCAGTATGCCGGGTGACCGCATCTTTGGTTCGCCACGTAGCATCGCTTGTGACTTTCTGGGGGACAAGGCTCGTTTCCCGTTGGGACCATTTGCTATGGCTGTGCAGCGGGAGGTTCCCATGCTGGCCGTATTTGTCATGAAGGAGGGCGTGAAGTCCTATAAGATTTATGTCCGTCGGCTACATGGCGACAATGCCGCTGCGTTGGGACAGTGCTTTGCCACGGAATTGGAACGCATCATCAAGTTATATCCTACCCAATGGTTCAACTTCTACGACTTCTGGACGTAAGTCCGCTGGACATATTGCCCCAGCGTCCGCCTTTCATCTTGATTGACGGGCTGACGCGCTATGATGAGACAGAGACTTCCACACGCTTCCTCGTCCGTCCGGGCCATCTCTTCGTGTCGGACGGATGCCTGCTGCCCACCGGCCTGATTGAGAACATGGCGCAGACCTGTGCCGCGCGTCTGGGCTACTATAACCTTATCAGCGGACTCCCGGTGAAGATTGGCTTTATCGGGGCGGTCAACAACCTCCATATCCGCCGTACGCCACGGGTGGGGGAATGTTTGGACACCACCATCCGCGTGAAGGAAGAGGTATTCGGCATGACGTTGGTGGATGCCGAGGTTCGTGTGGACGAAGAAGTGATAGCCACCGCAGAAATGAAGATTGCCATCCCATGAAAGAACTGACAGAAACCATCGCCTTTGACATCCGCTTCAGTGAAGTGGACTCGATGAATGTCGTGTGGCACGGGTCATATCCCCTATACTTCGAGGATGCGCGCGAAGCTTTCGGCAAGAAGTACGATCTGGGCTATATGAAGATGTTTCGCAACGGATATTTTGCCCCGCTGGTGGAATTGAATCTCCAATACAAGCGCCCGCTGGTCTATGGCATGCAGCCGGCCATCACCATCAAATACCGTCCCACCGATGCTGCTAAAATCATATTCGATTACGAGATACACGACACCGCCGACAATAGTCTGGTAGCTACCGGGCATTCGGTGCAGGTGTTTACGGATACCAAGTATCAGCTGGTCTGGTTTACCCCGCCCTTCTATGAAGAGTGGAAAAAACAATGGTTGGAAGAATGATAGTAAAGTTGGCAGATTACATCGTGTCGCCGCTCGGCATGGGCACCCGTGTCAATTACGAGGCGGTGAAGGCTGGCAAGACCCGGCTTCGTCGTTACGAGGGCCTTTGGGGACTGCCCGAACCGTTCGTGGCATCTTTGATGGATGATGCGTTGCTGGCGACTGCCTGTCAGACGGAAGGCATTGACATCCTCCGTTATACACGCTTCGAACGGTTGGCGATACTGGCGGCGGTGTGTGCCTTGCGGGATACGGACATCCGGCCTGAGAGCGAGGAGGTGCTGTTCGTCTTGGCTACGACCAAAGGGAACGTGGACTTGCTGGACGAACGGCAAGGATCATCCTGGCCGTCCGGGCATCTTGGGCTGACGGAAGCAGCCCGTCAGGTGGCCGGTTGGTTTCGCAATCCCAATGAGCCGCTGGTCGTGTGCAACGCCTGCATATCGGGCATGGACGCCCAACTGGAAGCCATGCGGGCCTTGGAGTCCGGACGTTGCAGACAGGCTGTGGTGATTGGAGCAGATGTGCTGTCGCCTTTCATCGTCAGTGGCTTCCAGTCGCTCAAGGCGTTGTCTGCCGAGCCGTGTCGTCCTTTCGATGAGGACCGGATAGGACTGAACCTGGGCGAAGCAGCCGCCTGCGTGGTATATGGGCTGGTGGATGAAGCGTCCGAAGTTGCTTCCCGTTGTTGGAGCGTGGTGGATGCCGCGGTACGCAACGATGCCTACCATGTGTCGAGTCCTTCCAAGACGGCCGAAGGAGCTTGTTGCGCCTTACGTTCGGTGCTTGCGGAAAAGGATTTGTCCGGCTTGGCCTTTGTCAATGTGCACGGCACGGCCACCTTGTTCAACGACGAGATGGAGGCCGTGGCCCTCGACCGTATGGGGCTGTCCGACCTTCCTGCCAATGGGCTGAAAGGCTATTTCGGGCATACGCTGGGTGCCGCAGGCGTATTGGAAACGCTGATTTCCATGGAGGCGCTGGATGATGGCATGGTGCTGGCCACGAAGGGTTTCGAGCATCCGGGTGTCAGCCGCCGCATCAATATCTCTGTCGCGCATCGTCCGGTCACGGGGTCGGCTTTCCTGAAGATGATGGCCGGCTTTGGCGGGTGTAACGCTGCCCTGCTGTTCTGTAAGGGCGGTACTATTCCGGTTGTACCGTCGGTGCGGACTTCAGAGGTAGGACCGGAGCGCGCGGCCCATACCGTTCACTTGACCGAGCGTGAAGCCGTGCTGGACGGCCGTTCCCTACCCGTGGAAGGACAGGGGCAGGCATTGCTGAAGTCCTTGTATCATACCTATGTGGGCGACTACCCGAAGTTTTACAAGATGGACCCTTTGTGCAAGTTGGGGTTCTTGGCCTCCGAATTATTGTTGCAGGCGGAGGTGGCGGTGGAAGGATTTCCTCGTTTCCAATCCCGTGAAGACCGCGCCGTGGTGATGGTGGGCCGTAGTGCCTCGATATGTGCGGACCGCGCCTACCAGCAGACCATCCGGTCGGCGGATGATTTCTACCCCAGTCCCTCGGCTTTCATCTACACGCTGCCCAATATCGTGGCGGGTGAAATTGCCATGCGCAATCATTATCACGGAGAAACCACCTACCTCTTGCGGGAGACTCCGGCCGATGTCCAATCTCTGCTGTCCCAAGCCCTTCGTGCGCCGGGAACGCATAGCGTGTTGGGCGGTTGGCTGGACGTGGCCGATCTGGACCGTTTTGAAGCTACCTTATATATCATCAATCAAGCAAATTAGATTTAAGTAAACAGATATGGAAGAACTTGTTCGTGAACTGAAACAGCAAATCATCAAGACATTGAACCTGGAAGACGTCTCTTGCGAGGACATTGACAACGATGCTCCCCTCTTCGGTGACGGTTTGGGCTTGGATTCGATAGACGCCCTCGAACTCATCGTATTGCTGGAGAAGCAGTATGGCATCAAATTGAGTGATCCCTCGCAGGGGAAGGCCATCTTCCAGTCCATCAACACCATGGCCCGCTATGTGGCCGAACACCGCACGAAATGAGTCGGACGGAAGATACAACGGCCGTGAACAGCTTGGTTTACATCACCGGCATGGGCATCCTCTCGGCCATCGGCAACGGCCGGGCAGAGACGGAGCGCGCCTTGCTGGAAGGACGTTCCGGGGTGGAGCAGTTGCGCCTGTTGCCGTCCGTCCATCAGGATTTGCCTTGCGGCGAGGTGAAGCTCTCCAATGAGGAATTGCGCGGCCGGCTGCATATTCCTGCCGACAAGCCCTGCAACCGTACTGCCTTGCTGGGTATCGAGGCCATCCGGCAGGCATTGGAACAGTCCGGCCTGCCCTTGGATGAGGCTTGGCTGTTGTCCGGCACGACGGTAGGCGGCATGGACAGCACGGAGCAGCACTTCCTCGAAATGCTGGAGGGGGACGACTGGTTGTCTTTACTGGCGACACACGACTCCGGCTCCACCACCGGGCTGATGGCCGACTACTTCGGCATTCCTGCCCGGCGTACGCTTACCGTCTCCACGGCCTGCTCATCGGCGGCCAACGCACTGATAGTGGGAGCCAACATGATCAAGACGGGCGAGGCCGAGGCCGTGATAGCCGGTGGCAGCGAGGCACTGAGCCTGTTTCACCTCAACGGCTTTCACACGCTGATGATTCTCGACACGGAGCGTTGCCGTCCCTTCGACGAAACCCGCCGCGGTCTGAATCTGGGCGAGGGAGCCGGTTTCGTGGTGCTGGAAAGTGCCGCGTCCGTGCGCCGACGGGGAGCGAAGCCTCTGGCCATTCTGTCCGGCTATGGCAATCGTTGCGACGCTTTCCATCAGACGGCCTCTTCGGACAATGGCGAGGGGGCTGCCCTCGCGATGCAGGAAGCCTTGGACATGGCCGGACTGACACCGCAGGCCATTGGCTATGTGAACGCCCACGGCACGGGCACCCCCAATAACGATGCCAGTGAGAGTGCCGCCCTGCAGCGGATTTTTGACAAGAGTGTCCCGCCGGTGTCCAGCACCAAACCCTTTACCGGACACGCCACATCGGCAGCCGGCGGCATCGAAGCCGTGATAAGCCTGTTGGCCTTGCAGGATGGTTTCATCCCGGCCAATCTGGGTTGGGCGCATCCCATGCCCGGCGGCATCGTGCCCAGTGCGGGCGAACAGGGCGGGGTGCTTCGCCACGTGATGTGCAACAGTTTCGGCTTCGGCGGCAACGATTCCTCGTTGATATTTTCCCGGCTGGACGCGGAAGGATTTGACGGGGAGGCTTGTGGAGAAGTCCGCTCCTTGACGGCCTCTTTCGAGGTGGCCACCGTCTCTTGTGTCCGTTCTACGCCGGACGCTCCTTTGGACAATTTGCGTGAGTTCATGACCCCGATAGAGTCCCGCCGCCTCTGCAAGTTGCTGAAGTCGGCCCTGATGACCTCGCTCACGGCCTTGCGCCAGGCAGGAGTGGAGACACCCGACGCCATCATCGTGGGCACTTCCTACGGCATGTTGGAGAACAGCGAGAAATTCCTCCTGGAACTCTGTCGGGAGGGCGAGCACGGATTGAGTCCCACGCTCTTCATGCAGAGCACGCACAACACCATTGCCGGAACGCTGGCCATCCGCACGCATTGCCACGGATACAATATCACTTATACCCAACTGGGTGAGGAGGAGACCCTCGACCTTTGCCGGCGCGATGCCGAACGGCTGATGCGGCTGGGCCGGATCCGCAACGCCTTGATTGGTTATTACAACGAAGTGACGCCGGCTCTGCACGACATGGTGCTGCGTCTGCGGGGCGAGGACCTGCCGGTAGGGGTGACATCGACAGCTATGTTCCTGGAGAAAAGATAATGCACCATGTGGAAACTATTGCCTCTCTCGTTGCTCCAATGCATCCTGCTGGCCGCCGGTCAGGTCTGGCTGAAATTCGCCTTGCAGAAGATGTTGCCTTTCGGCTGGAACCGTGCTTTCTGGTGGTCGCTCTTCGGCAACTGGCAGTTTGCCGCCTGCGGGCTGTGTTTCGGGGCCGGGTCGTTGCTGTGGATGTATATCCTGAAAAACTTCCCGCTCAGTATGGCCTATCCGTTGCTCAGCCTGAGCTATGTCATCGCCATGTTTTCCGCTGTCCTGTTTTTTCATGAGACGATACCTCTCCACCGTTGGTTAGGGTGCTTGCTGATTATGGCCGGTTGTGTGCTGATTGTGAGGTGATTACCTCTGACTCCGTTTTGCGGTACTGCCGGGCGTGTTCGTTGGTATCCCCGAGCATGCTCGTCGGTACCGGCGAGCGCGTTTGTCGGCTCCCCGCAGCGCAGCTTGCAAATATTCCCCGGAAAGCTGGGTAATCCGCGTTTAATGTTTTAACTTTGCCACGTGCATTTAGCTGTTATGAAATGAAGAGAATAATGAGATACGGGCTGATGGCCTGCCTGTTGGCGTGTGTTGCGTTGGGCGCTTTTGCCCAACAACCCGCGGATGCGGCCGAAAGCCGGAAAATGGTGGCAGAGGTTTGTGCGGCCGCTGCCGAGATGACCTCCCTGCAATGTGACTTCGTGCAGGTCAAGCAGCTCTCGCTGTTGCAGACGGCTCTGACGTCGAAGGGGCGGATGTATTACCGGGGCGGTGACCGTCTGCGTTGGGAGTACATGTCTCCCTATACCTATACGTTTGTCTTGAACGGCGACCGGGTGATGCTGAAGTCTTCGGAAAAGACGGACGTCGTGTCCGTCCGTTCCAGCAAGATGTTCCAGCAGATAGCCCGCATCATGCTGAATAGTGTCACGGGGCGCAGCTTGGCCGATGGCGGCGATTTCGAGGTGACGATGTACAAGAGTGGAACGGAATGGGAAGCCCGCCTGGTGCCGCAGCAGAAGGAACTGGCTGCGCTGTTCAGCGAGGTGCGTCTGCACATTGACCCGAAGCTTAGGATGGTCACTGTGGTGGAATTGAGGGAGCGGGGCGGCGACACCACCCGCATCGAGATGAGGAACGTACGGAAAAACGGGGCGATAGACGATGCGCTTTTCAAGGTTCAATAAGGCGTGGCCGGGCTTGCTCCTGGTTTTCTTCCTGTGGGGAATGGGACTGTCCGCATCGGCCCAGGATCTGCGCCGCTATACGCTTTCCATTGACTTGCCAAAGGGCGGTCATGTTTCCGGTATCTGCCTTGTCCGCATGGAGGGAGACCGGGGCGTAATGAGTGTGGTCAATGAGTTTGGTGTCAAGGCCTTCGATGCCGTATGCCCGGGGGCGAAGGGGCGCGTGAAACTGCCTTATGTCATGGCTCCGTTGGATAAGTGGTATATCCGTCGTGTGCTGGCCAAAGACCTGTCGGTGCTGTTCCGTCCCCACCGGCGACTGCCCCGACGTCGCACGCTCGAACGCCGCGAGGACGGCACGCTGGTGCTGACAAACCGTCGCTTTAAGATTACCTATCGCTTAAAACCCTTGAAAGATGATGCTGTTGAATGACTTCTATCAGATAACGGAACAGGCTTCGCAGGCGTTTCGTATTCGCCTGAATCCTGCCCACGAGATATACCGGGCTCATTTCCCCGGGCAACCTATTACGCCGGGTGTCTGCCAGATACAACTGGTGACAGAGTTGCTTTCACAGTTGCTGGACGCCGAAGCCACGCTGACGGACTGTAAAAACGTGAAGTACCTGTCCGTGGTCCGGCCGGAAGAGACCCCCGAACTGACCGTCCGCTTCGCGAAGCTGGCCTGCGAGGAGGACACGTGTCGGGCGAGTGTCGTGCTGGAAGACGGCGATCGAGTATTTTCCAAAATGTCCCTGACCTGTCATGTGGTGCGTCGTCATACCGACTTACAATAACGCCGGCACCATCCGCCGCGTGGTGGAGGAGGTCTGCCGCCAGACCCGCCACGTCATCGTGGTGGACGATGGCAGTACGGACGATACCGCCGACCGCCTGGAGGGACTGGATCTCATCCTGCTGCGCCACGACCGCAACCGCGGCAAGGGTCGTGCCTTGCGGACCGGTCTCCGTCACGCCCGCTTCTTGGGCTTCGATGAGGCTGTTACGCTCGATGCCGACGGGCAACACTTTGCCGATGATATTCCCGCCTTGCTGCAAGCTGCCGGACAGTGCCCCGGCAGTCTGGTGGTGGGCAGTCGTAACCTGACCGCTGAGGGGATGCCTGCACGCAATACCTTTGCCAACCGCTTCTCCAACTTCTGGTTTCGCCTCCAGACGGGTATCCGGTTGCCGGACACACAGACCGGTTTCCGCCTCTATCCTCTCCGCCGTATGGGGAGCCTGTGGTGGCTGACTGCCCGCTATGAGGCCGAGCTGGAGATGCTGGTGTGGGCGGCATGGAGGGGTATCCCGCTGGTGTCCGTTCCTGTGCGGGTGTGGTATCCGCCGGAGGGGGAGCGTGTGTCACATTTCCGCCCCGGGTGGGACTTTGCCCGCATCAGTCTGCTGAATACGGTGCTGTGCGTGTTGGCCGTGGTGTACGGTTGGCCGGTCCGTTTGCTAAGAATTTTGTTTAGGAGGAAGATATGACGCAGTTGTTCCTGAAGATATATGATGTGTTGTCCCGTCATCGTCCGTGGGTGGCAGGAGTCGTCTGCGCGCTGGCTTTGTTGTGTGGCGTGCTGGCTGTCCGCATGGACTATGATGAAGACATTGCAGCCTTTATGCCCCTGGATGAGGATACCCGGAAGTATTCGGAGGTGTTCAGCAGTCTGGGCGGGCAGAATCAGATAGCCGTCGTTTTCAAAGGGCGGGCGGACGATCGGGCCGGCGTGGAGAACGCCATGGACCGTTTCGGTGAAGCTGTGGCACGGCGTGATACGGCCCGCTGGGTGCGCAATCTGCAGATCCGGGCGGATGAGTCGGCCCTATTGGATGTGATGCGGCAGTTGTGGCGGGACTATCCGGCTCTGTTGACTGCAGCCGACTATCAGCGTTTGGATTCGTTGCTGGCGGATGACGATGCCTACCTGTCCGCGCAGATGGAGCGGAACAAGCAAATGCTGATGCTGCCTATGGGAAGCCTTTTGGCACAGGGATTACCCGATGACCCCCTACAGTTGAGTCCGGCCTTGCTGGCCCGCCTCCGAGGGCTGAACGTCGGTGACGCTTACCAGCTGGTGGACGGTTACCTCTTCCGGGACAGCGTAGGTATAGCCCTGTTGGAATCGCCGTTCGGCATCAGTGAGTCGCGGGACAACGCCCGTCTGCAGGCGTTGCTGGATTCGTGCCGGGCCGATGTACAGGCTGTCTGCCCGGAGGTGCAGGTGTCCGCTATCGGCGCGCCCTTGATAGCCGTCACCAACGCTACGCAAATCAAGAGGGACAGTCTGCTGGCTGTAGGTTTGGCTGTGGTGCTCATCCTGTCCGTGTTGCTCTATGCCTTCCGTCGGATGGGCGACTTGATGTGGATAGGCGTGTCCGTACTGGTCGGCTGGCTTTTTGCCTTGGGGGCGATGGCCGTGCTGAGGGACGGGCTGTCGTTGATAGTCGTCGGCATAGGCTCGGTCATCATCGGCATCGCGGTCAATTACCCTTTGCACTTTCTGGAACATCTGAAGCACGAGCATTCTATGCGCGAAGCGCTCCGCGAGATGGTGCCGCCTCTGCTGACGGGGAATATCACGACGGTCAGTGCTTTCCTTTGTCTGGTATTGCTGGATGCACAGGCCATGCGCGACCTGGGCTGGTTCGGCTCGCTGACGTTGGTGGGAACCATCCTCTTTGTACTGGTTTGCCTGCCGGTGTTCTTACGACGGCGCCGGACGATACGGAGTGCAGGCGGTAGCCTGCCGTTCGGGCGGTGGAGCCTGCCGCGCGGCAAGCGGGTAGGGCGATGGGTGTTGGCAGGTGTAACCGTGCTGACGCTGCTGTTTGCCTGGCTTAGCCGGGGCACCTCGTTTGACAGTAACATGCAGCATATTAATTATATGACGCCTATGCAGCGGGCAGACTTGAAGTTCCTTTCGTCCAGTCTGCAAAGCCGGGGCGATAGTTTACTGATGTTATATGCCGTGGCCGAAGGACATACACCGGACGAAGCCTTGCGGCGCAACGAGGTGTTGGTGGCTCGTCTGGAGGGTATGCCCGGCGTGGATAAAGTGACCGGAGTTGCCGGTCTCTTGTTGTCCGACAGTTTGCGGAGGAAACACATGACCTGTTGGAATGATTTTTGGAAGCAGCATGACGGAATGGCCGAAGCCTTGGATCGCGCCGCCGCGGAGGCCGGATTTTCGTCCGAGGCATTCCGTCCCTTTGTCGACAAGATACAGGGGGTGACGGTTCCCGACTTTGAATCACCGATAGAGACACCTCTTTATGAACAGGTGGGCAAGCGGTTCATGATGTCTACGGCGGACGGTGGATGCCGGGTGGTGAACTTCGTCCAAGTGAATCGGAGAGCCGGTGATTACATCAAGGAGAGTATCGCTGCTGCCCTGCCGGCCGGCTGCTTTGTTTTCTCGCAGGAGGATGTCAGCAACCATTTGGCCGAGACCTTGTCCGGTTCGTTCAACTATATCGGTTTTGTCTGCGGCTTCGTGGTCTTTGCCTTTTTATGGCTATCGTTAGGCAGTATAGAGATGAGTCTGATGGCCTTCCTTCCGCTGGCGGTTGGTTGGGTGTGGATCCTGGGCATCATGCAGCTGCTGGGAATGCAGTTCAACATCGTCAATATCATTTTGGCCACCTTTATCTTCGGCCAGGGGGATGACTACACCATCTTTATCACCGAGGGACTGATGTATGAGTACACTACGGGGCGTCGTCGTCTGGAGGCCTATAAGAACAGTGTGGCCCTGTCCGCTGTCATTATGTTCATTGGTATAGGTACGCTGATCGTTAGCCGACATCCGGCTCTGCGTTCGTTGGCTGAAGTAGCCATCGTAGGTATGGCAGTAGTGGTAGTCATGGCCTGTTATCTTCCTCCGCTGGTGTTCCGGTGGCTGACAGAAAAGCATGGACGTCGGCGCGAATATCCCGTTACCTTGGAACGGCTGGCAGCATCGGCATTCTCGATGACGTTCTTCTTGGGTGGCATGTTCTTCCTGCTGATACCTTATACGCTGCTGATATATCGTCCGCTGCAACGGTGGTGGAATGGCGAGGGCTTCTACCATAGGTTGTTACAGCGCATCTCTCATTTTGTCATCCGCCGTGTGCCCGGAGTCCGCTTCCGCGAAAGGGGCGGGGAGGGGGAGACATTCGACCGTCCGGCCGTCATCGTCTGCAACCATCAGTCTCATCTGGACCTGATGGCCCTCATGCAACTGTCGCCCCGCATTATCGTGTTGACCAACGACTGGGTGTGGCAGAACCCTTACTATGGTGTGGTCATCCATACGGCGGAGTTCCGTCCCGTGTCTAACGGCTATGACCGCAACTTCCCCCACCTGCAGGACTTGGTGCGCCGGGGGTACAGTATCGTTGTCTTCCCTGAAGGCACCCGCACTTTGGATGGCTCCATAGGCCGCTTCCACAAGGGGGCGTTCACCTTGGCCAAGGCCTTGGATGTGGATATACTGCCCGTGTGTCTGCACGGTCTGTACGATGTCCTGCCCAAGCATGACTTCATGTTGCGGCGTGGCAGTGTGACGATGGATGTCCTGCCTCGCATACCGGTGGAGGAAGTACGTGCCGTCACCGACCGCGAACTGACGCAACGGATGCACCGCTGCTACCTGGAGCATTATGCAGGGATGCGCAGGGAGTTGGAGACGGAGGAATGGCGCAGGCCATATGAGGCGTACAAGAGAAAATATAAAGTGAAAGTGTGAGTAAGTAAATGGATAGAAAGAAAGTAATCATTATAGGTAGTGGTCTGGGTGGCCTGTCGTCGGGCGTAGTCTTGGCCAAGAACGGCTACCGGGTCACTGTGCTGGAGCAGAATGTATGGCCGGGCGGCTGTCTGCAATGTTTCAGTCGTCACGGCGTGAAATTTGAGACAGGGATGCACTTCATCGGCAGTGCGGACGAGGGACAGATACTGAACCGGATGATGCGTTACCTGGAGATTGCCGACCGTATGGAACTGTCGCGCCTGAATCCGGAACGCTACAATGTGGTCTGTTTGCAGGGGCAGCGTTTCGACTTTGCCAACGGCCGTGAGGCTTTCATTGAAAGGCTGGCAGCCGACTTTCCCGATCAGAAGGATAATCTGGCCCGCTACTGTCGGCTGGTGGAGAGCATCTCTGCCGCTTCGTCGTTGCATACGCTGAAGTATGGGCAGACAGATGACGCAGTCACGGCGGAATACCAGTTGCGTTCCGTCAACGAGGTGGTGGAAGGATTGATTACGGATCCCTTGTTACAGAAAGTATTGGTAGGCGACTTGCCACTTTATGCCGCCGTAAGAGACAAGACCCCCTTCTCCGTCCACGCCTTTATTCGGGATTTCTATGGGCAGAGTGCTTTCCGTTTCGTCGGCGGGAGTGATGCCTTGGTCCGGGCTTTGATGGAGGTACTGTCCCGCCATGGCGGCGAAGTGCGTACACGCAGTAAGGTTACACGTATCGTGTGTGATACTACGCATGCCACTGGGGTGGAGGTGGATGGTGGGGAATACCTGCTGGCGGATTATGTCATTTCGGCTACCCATCCCATGCGGACGATGGAGATGCTGGGCGACACGCATCTTATCCGTCCCGCTTTCCGGAAAAGAATCAACGCCATTCCGCAGACTGTGGGCGGATTCTCTGTCTATCTGCATTTCAAGGGAAACAGGGTGCCCTATATGAACTACAACTTCTTCGGATATGAAACCGATACTCCGTGGGGATGCGAGCAGTACGACAACGAGACCTGGCCTAAAGGATACCTCTATATGCATGTCTGCGACCGGGAGGGACAGTCTTTCGCCCGCTCCGGTGTCATCCTTACTTATATGCGCATGGAAGAGTTGGCTGCGTGGAATGATACGATAGTGGGGCATCGCGGGGCAGACTATGAGGATTTTGTGTTCGGACGGGCCCGGAGGCTTATCCGCTCGTTGGACCGTCAGTTTCCCGGCATTAAGGATTGCATTGAGCATTATTATGTCTCTACGCCTTTGACCTACCGCGACTATACCGGTACGCAGGGTGGTTCCCTTTATGGCATAGCGCGGGACATCAACTTGGGTAGTGCCGGGCGGGTACCCCACAAGACACGTATCCCTAATGTTTTCATGACGGGGCAGAACGTCAACTCGCATGGTATGCTGGGTGTCATCGTGGGCACCATGATGACTTGTGGAGAGTTTTTGACACCGAAATATATCTACGAACAAATCTTGGAGGCAAACAAATGAGCGAAGGAAAAGATATTATTATGATAGGCGGTGGCCTGGGCGGACTGACCACCGGTGCTCTGCTGGCTAAGGAAGGATACCGGGTGACGGTGTTGGAGAAGAACCCCATCATCGGCGGGGGACTGCAATGCTTCCACCGCCGGGGTGTCCTCTTCGAGACGGGGATGCACGTCCTGGGTGGCTTCGAACCCGGACACAATCTGCACCGCATCTGCACCTATCTGGGTATCTTGGACAAACTGGATATCCGTGCCACGGACACCGATTGCATGGATGCCGTCACCTTCGGCACGGAGACCTACCACATGCCCCGAGGCAAGGAAGCTTTTACGGACTACCTGACCCGACTGTTCCCGGACCAGGCTGACGGCTTACGCCGCTACATGGATGACTTGTGGGCCTTGAGCGAGGAAGTGGACTTGTTTTATCTCCGTCCGGACGAAGGAAGCATGTTGCGTCCTCATTCTGAGGATTTTCTTCTGCCGGCCGACGAGTTTATCGCAAAGTATATCACGGACACACGCCTGGCAGAGTTGCTGGCCTACATGAACCCGATGTATGGCGGAGTGGCGAGCCATACACCGGCCTTTGTACACGCGCTCATCAATGTGCTCTACATCAATGGTTCGGCCATGTTCGTGGATGGCAGCCAGCAGATGGCCGATGCCTTGGCCGATGTCATCCGTGCGGCAAACGGGAGCATCCATGCGGGAGACCCCGTGATAAAGATAGATGTGGAAGACCACCGGGTGCAGCGTGTCATCACCCGGAATAGCAAGGAATACTCCGGCGACTGGTACATATCGGACCTGCATCCCTGCACTTTGTTGGACCTCCTGCCCGAGAAGGCCTTCCTGAAGTCCTACCGTGACCGTCTGCGTGAGATTCCCAATTCTTATTCGGCTTTCTCGCTTTATATCAAGTTCAAGGCAGGAGCCCGCCGTCCCTTTGTGAACCATCCCTGTTACTGGCAGGAGGAACACGGCCACGTCTGGCAGCTATGCGACTATGACGAGGCAACTTTCCCCCGCGGATTCATGTATCTGACGCCTCCCTCCCATCAGCAAGGACCTTGGGCGGAGCGCATGACGGTGAACTGTCCGATGCCCTTCAGTGCTGTCAGTCAGTGGGCGGACAGCGTGACGGGACATCGTCCGCCCGACTATAAGGCTTGGAAAGAGCGCACTCTGCAAAAAGTATTGGATAAGCTGGAATGCGCCTGCCCCGGCATCCGGACCGAGATCGACTTCTGCCTGGCATCCACGCCCCTCACCATACGCGACTATTATGGTACGAAGGAAGGTGCTCTCTACGGCTACAACCGGGATTGTAAGAATATGGCCTTGTCTCAACTGCCTGTCGCCACGAAGGTACGCAACCTCTTGCTGACGGGGCAAAACATCAACCTGCACGGCATCTGTGGCGTGCCATTGACGGCCATCGAAACCGCCGAGGCACTGGTGGGGCGGGGTATGATTGTACAGAAAATTAATGAAGCATACAATGAAAGAGCCAAGAACCTTTGATGACATTCGTCCCTACCGGGATGATGAGATACCTATGGCCATGCAACGCATTGCGGAGAGTACCACTTTCCCGTTGCTGGCCTCTTATGTCTTCCCTGACCGCGACCTGGGCGAGGTGCGCAGGATGCTCCTGTCCCTGCGTACCATTGACGAGTTCCAGTCGCAGGTCATGTTCTATATGAATGCGGAGATCATCCGGCGTACAATGACCGAATTCACGTGGGGCGGACTGGAGTACCTGTCTCCCGAACGGAGATACCTCTTCATCGGCAATCACCGCGACATTGTGCTGGACTCCAGCCTGATGGAGTTTGTACTTTATAACAACGGGCACGAGACCAGTGAGATTACCTTCGGTGCCAACCTGATGCAAAGTCCGCTTATCGTAGACATAGGCAAAGCCAATAAGATGTTCCGCGTGGAGCGCCCCGGCAACAATCTTCGCGAGTTCTATTGTGCCTCGGCCCATCTGAGCGAGTATATCCGGCATACCTTGCGGGAAAAGCACCAGTCGGTCTGGATAGCCCAGCGCAACGGCCGTACCAAGGACGGTCTGGATCTGACGGACCAGGGTGTCATCAAGATGTTGGGCCTGAGCCGTTCGGACAACAAGGTAGAGGCATTGGACGAATTGCATATCGTCCCGGTGGCCATCAGTTACGAGTGGGAGCCTTGTGACATTCTGAAAGCGCTCGAACTGTACGAGAAAAAGCTGATGGGCCGCTATGTCAAGAAGCCCGGCGAGGATGTCAACAGCATTCTGACCGGCATCACGCAACCCAAAGGGCGGGTGCACCTGCACTTCTGCGAGCCCTTGCACCGGGAAGAACTGGCTCTGTACGACGGCTGCACCCAGGGGGATTTCCACCGGGCCGTTGCCCACCTTATCGATCGGCGCATCCACCACGCTTACCGCCTGATGCCCAATAATTATATAGCCCACGACCTGCGCTACGGACGGAGCGAATATATCCATTGCTACACGTCCGAGCAGAAGGAAGTTTTTCTTTGCCACTTGGCGGCTTTGCGTCCCTACGAGGAGAATTGTGACCTAGATCTGCTAGCCGATTTTCTATTGGGTATTTATGCCAATCCTATATTCCGTCCTGAACGATGAAGCGTCCCAATCCATACATTGACCTGCCGTTGACCATCGGGCGCGTGATGGCCATGGCCTTGTCGGTCGTGGTCTACGTATCGCAATTGGTGTATGGCAGTGTATTGGGTTTCTGTTGGTTTACCTTGGGACGCAAGACCGATGCGAAGCGTGAGCGCTACCACCGGGCGATGTGGCGTTTCTTCCGCTTCGATCTGCGGCGTCATCCTTGGCTGTATGCACAGGTTCATAACCCGTATGGGGAGGATTTCCGTCGGGGGGCCATCCTCATCTGCAACCACCAATCCCTGCTGGACACCTTGTGCCTCTTTATTCTTTCGCCGCGCATCCTGCTGGTGACGCACGACCGTGTATGGAACAATCCGCTGGTGGCGGCCGTCCTGCGCTATGCCGATTGCTTCTCCGTGTCCGATACCGGGTGGGACGATCGCCTGGAGTATTGTCGTTCCTTCCTGGACAAAGGTTATTCCATTGCTATTTTTCCGGAAGGACATCGCTCGCCCGATGGCAATATCCAGCGTTTTCATAAAGGCGCCTTTTACCTGGCAGAGCGGCTCAGAGCCGATCTCTTGCCGGTATTTATCCACGGGGCGGCCCATGTGATGCCTGTCGGTACAGCTTTCGCCAATCGGGGAGGCTTCCATATCGAGATAGACCGGCGCATATCGCCCGATAACCCGGACTTTGGCACGGGCTATGTGGAGCGTTGCCGGGAAGTGCATCGCTATTATGTGACACATTACGAGGAAATCTGCCGCCGGGTGGAAACACCCGCTTATTTCCGTTCGTTGGTCATCGGCTTATATGCTTCTGTCGGGTTGAGGTGCAAAGCCCGGGAGGTGTTGGACGATGCCAGACCCGATGCCTGGGATGTCCATACCCTGGTCGATGCACTGGTGCATCCCGAATGCGCCTACACGTTACCCGCCTCGTCTCCCTTGCGGAAGATTTACGATAAATACACTCATTTACCTCAAAATATCACATTCGTATGAAAGAAGAAATTAAAACTTTGCTGGAGGAAGCCCTGCCGCTGGTAGACTTTGACTCCAATTTTCTGTTTGCCGAGCTCGACTCGTTGGGCATAGCCACCATTTTGATGGTGCTCTCCGACCGCTACGGCATCAAGTTGGACCATACTGACGCCACACCCAAGAACCTGAAGAACTTGGATCATATTGTGGCGATGGTGGAAAGGAAATTGGCGGAGTGCCCCGATAAATGATTTTTTACGTATGATGCAACTCGAAGATTATCTCCGTCTCCATGCCGGACAACATCCGGACAAACTTGCCGTCATCGCGTCCGATGCGAGTTTGACCTATGCCCGCTTGTGGCAGGAAGTCCGGGAATGTGCCGGTCGGTTGGTGGCCGAAGGCCTGTGCTCGGGTCATGCGCGGCTGATACGTGCCACGCAGGATGCTGCTTTCCTGGTGGATTATCTTGCCACACATCTGGCGGGAGGAGTGGCCGTACCTTTGGAGCGGGATATTCCAGACGGGCGTTATCGGGAAATAGAACGCCTGTCGGACAGGGCGGATATCCCCGACGGGGTGGCGGACATTCTCTTCACTACGGGCACTACGGGACAGAGCAAAGGCGTGATGCTGTCCCACAAGGCTCTTCTGGCCGATGCGGAGAATCTGGCGGAGGCACAAGGCTTCTCATCGGAGTTGACCTTCCTCATCAGCGGTCCGTTGAATCACATAGGAAGCCTCTCCAAGGTGTGGCCTGTCCTCCTGACGGGAGGTACCCTGCATATCTTGGATGGGCTGAAAGACCTGAACGCTTTCTTTTCTCTGTTGGAGGCCCCGGGGCGGTATGCCACGTTTTTGGTGCCAGCCGCCCTGCGTATGTTGATGACGCTGGGTGCCGACCGCTTGGCGGGTTGTGCCGACCGGATCGTATTCATTGAGACGGGGGCGGCCCCTATGGCACAGGCCGATATGGAGCACCTTTGCCGTCTGTTGCCCCATAGCCGTCTGTACAATACATACGCTTCTACCGAGACGGGCATCCTTTGTACGCACAACTACAACGACGGCCTTTGCCAAGCCGGATGCCTGGGACGTCCGATGAAGCACTCGCGGGTGTTCATAACGCCCGAAGGTACGGTGGCCTGTCAGGGAGAGACACTGATGACGGGTTATGTGGACAGTCCCGAACAAACGGCCTCTATCCTACGCAACGGGACGCTCTATACGAACGATCAGGGGACATTGGATGCAGACGGACGCCTGCACTTGTCCGGGCGCAGGGATGATGTTATCAACGTGGGTGGTTTCAAGGTTTCGCCTGCCGAGGTGGAAGAGGTGGCACTTTCTTTGTCCGGGGTCTGCGATTGCGTCTGTGTGGGTGTACCCCATCCCGTGATGGGTCATCAACTGAAGTTGCTGGTTGTGTTGGATAAAGATCTACCCTTGGATAAGCAAAGCCTTGCCCGTCAGCTTCATGCACATCTGGAGGCTTACAAGGTACCGCTCCTCTATGAACAAGTGGAGGTCGTGCGGCGGACGTATAACGGGAAGATTGATAGGAAAGCGTACAAGATAAATGAAGGATGAAGAATTGTGGAGCAGCCTCCGCTTCCAACGGCAATTCTTCATCCTTCATTCTTTATTCTCCCAAGTGATTCCATCCCTGCGCTTTCAGTTCAAACTCTTGTCCATCGCGGGTGATGAGGGCGCAGCCCAACTCCGGCTTGGTGATGTGTCCGATGAGTTTCACGCCCTCCATCTGCGACACCTTTTCGTGGTCGGCGATGGGCACGGTGAAGAGCAGTTCGTAGTCTTCGCCGCCGTTCAGGGCACAAGTGGTCACGTTCATGTTCAGTTCCTCCGCCATCACGGCAGTCTGGTAATCCAGGGGGATGTGCTCTTCGTAGATGCGGCAGCCCACATGGCTCTGCGTACAGATGTGCAGCATCTCCGACGAGAGGCCGTCCGAAATGTCCATCATGGCCGTGGGCCGTATGCCCGCCTCGCGCAGCTTCTGGATGATGTCTCGCCGCGCCTCCGGTTTTAGTTGGCGCTCCAAAAGGTATTCACGGCCCGCAAAGTCCGGCTGAACGTCTCCTTGAGTATCCTTCAAGGCCAGTTTTTCGCGCTCCAGCAGTTGCAGCCCCATGTAGGCAGCTCCCAAGTCGCCGCTGACGCAGACGAGGTCGGTTTCATGCGCCCCATTGCGATAGACGGCCTGTCCCCGCTCCACGTCGCCGATGCAGGTGATGCTGATGGTCAGCCCCGTGAGGGACGAAGTGGTGTCCCCGCCCACGATATCCACATCGTATTCTTCACACGCCAGGCGGATACCTGCATAAAGTGCCTCCATGTCTTCCACGCTGAACCGCTTGGAGAGGCCCAGCGATACGGTGATTTGCCGGGGCGTGCCGTTCATGGCGTAGATGTCCGAGAAGTTCACCACGGCCGACTTGTATCCCAGGTGCTTCAGCGGCACGTAGGTCAGGTCGAAATGAACGCCCTCCAGCAGGAGGTCGGTAGTCATCAGCACCTCGCGGTCGGCAGGAAAGGAGAGCACAGCAGCATCATCTCCGACGCCATAGCGGCTCGATTCGTTTTTCAGTTCGATGCCCTCGGTGAGGTGGCGGATGAGGCCGAACTCACCGAGGGTGGCTATTTCCGTGCGCATGGATCAGTCCTCCGCCTGTATCAGTTCGCGCATGATTTCCGTCATCCGGGGTTGTGCGGCATCGGCGGCCTTCTGCACTTCCTCGTGGGAGACTTCCACTATCTTGCCTTCCACACCCAGGTCGGTGATGACCGACACGCCGAAGACACGGATGCCGCAGTGGTTGGCCACGATGACTTCGGGCACCGTGGACATACCCACGGCGTCTCCGCCCAGGATGCGGTACATGCGATATTCCGCCGGTGTCTCGAACGTGGGTCCCTGTACGCCTACATACACGCCGTGTTGTACCTTGATGCCCTTCTCGGCGGCAATGGCATCGGCCCGCCGGATGAGCTCACGGTCATACGCCTCGCTCATGTCCGGGAAGCGGGGACCATAGTCGATGTTCCGTCCATGCAGCGGATGCTCGGGGAAGAAATTGATGTGGTCGGTGATAATCATCAGGTCTCCGATTTCAAAGTCCGGGCTCATGCCTCCCGCCGCGTTGGAAACAAAGAGCGTCTTGATGCCCAGTTCGCGCATGACGCGGACGGGGAAGGTCACCTGCTGCATGGTGTAGCCCTCGTAGTAGTGGAAGCGTCCCTGCATGGCCATGATATCCTTCTGACCCAGCTTGCCGAAGATCAGCTTGCCCTTGTGCCCCTCCACGGTGGAGACGGGGAAGTAAGGGATTTCTTCGTAGGGGATTTCATATTTTTCCGTGATTTCGTTGGCAAGGCTTCCCAGGCCCGTGCCCAATATGATGGCCGTCTCAGGACGGGTGTGCATCTTCTCTTGGAGGAACGATGCGGTTTCTTGGATTCTTTCTAACATAATCTATGATTGTTTGGTTGAACGTCAATTGTTGGTTTTGCAGGACTTTGATTTCTACGGGCAGTGCGTAGAGGTAGGGTTTCAGGCGTTCAGGCATCAGGGGATGATTCTTCAGGCGCGCAGCATCCTTTTCAGTGGTGAGCAGCAGACGCCGGGTGCCTTCCAGTCGGTCAAACCGTTCTTCTATCAGCCGGAAATCCTTGCGGCAGAAGTCATGATGGTCGCCGAAAGCCAGGTGATCCACGTGGCCTGCCTTTGTCCTGACTTCTTCCAGCAACGGAGCCGGTTGTGCGATGCCGGTGATGAGCAGTACCTGCTTCTCTGCCCCCCATGCCTCCGGCCGTTCCGTTATTCCTGCACTTTGCGGAAACACGGCCCGTGGCTGTCCGTAGCGCAGTCCGGTAAAGAACAGCCGTTGCCAAGGTTGCAGGCCCAACTTCTTGGTGATGATGTTGAAGTCAATAGGCTTGATATCATCCGGACATTTGGTTACCACTACCACCTGTGCCCTTCCTTTGCCTTCGGCGGGTTCGCGCAGGCGTCCTTCGGGCAAGAGCGCGTCGTCCGTCAGCAAGCGGTGGCAATCCGTCAGCAAGATGTTCAGTCCGGCTCTCACCCGCCGATGCTGGAAGGCATCGTCCAGTAGCACCACGTCCACTTGCGGGCGAGTCAGTTTCATCAGTTCGCGGATGCCATGCCGACGGTCTTCATCCACGGCCACGCGCAGGTCCGGAAATTTTGTTTTCATCTGTCTGGGTTCGTCTCCGATGGCTTGGGCGTCACTCTGGTCGTCGGCCAGTAGGTAGCCTTTGGTCTTCCGCCGGTATCCGCGGCTCAAGGTTGCCACGTTCAGCCGTTGGTTGCGCAGCAGGCGGACCAGATACTCCGTATGCGGGGTTTTGCCGGTGCCCCCCACGGCCAGGTTGCCGATGCAGATGACGGGCAGGTCAAAACTCTCCGACCGGATCCATCCCCAGTCGAAGAGCTTGTTGCGTATCCATACGCCCGTGCCATAGAGCCATGACACCGGGCGCAGCCAGCGGGTAGTCTTGAAGTCCTGTCCGTCCATCCGGCTTCTTTTAGTAAAGAGTTGGCTCGAATTCCATCCGTGCCTGCAGGGCGTCTTGCAGGTCGAAGGCGTTCAATGTCTCCACCTGTCGGAAGAGGTGTCCGGCCTCGCCCTGCAAGAGGCGTGCACGGACATAACCGGAGGGACTGAAATCTTTCAGCTGCTCCCAAGCGCTCTTCTTGCCCGGATAATCCATCCGTGTGTAGGCATCCACTCCGGCCTTGGCCACGGCAATCTCAATGGCACGATCCAGTCCGCCCAGTTCGTCCACCAAGCCCAGCTCTTTGGCGCGGAGGCCCGTCCATACGCGGCCTTGTCCTACCCGGTCTACCGCTTCCTTGCTCATCCCGCGACCCTCGGCCACGCGGCTCAGGAAGAGGTCATACCCCCGCTCCACATAGGCCTGCATCAGCGCCTTTTCGCTTTCCGTCATAGGTCGTGTGGGCATCCCGAAGTCGCCGTAGGCATTGGTTTTCACCACGTCAAAGCCTACACCGATTTTTTGCGCCAGCCCCTCTGCATCCGGCACCATGCCGAAGATGCCGATGGAGCCGGTCAGCGTCGTAGGTTCGGCCACCAGCGTATCCGCGTTGCAGGCGATGTAGTAGCCTCCCGATGCCGCATAGTCGCCCATGGAGACAATGACAGGCTTTTCCTTCTTCAGCTCGCTGACGGCATACCAGATCTGCTCCGATTCATAGGCGCTGCCTCCGGGCGAATTGATGCGCAGCACGACGGCCTTCACATCTTCATCTTCCTTCAGCTCGCGCAAGTCCCGGCAGACTTTCTCTGCTTCGATGCCTTCCTCGCCCGTCAGTCCGCTTCCTATCTGTCCGCAGGCATAATAGACGGCTACGATGTTGCCGCTCTTGTCCTTGGGCACATTCTTCTTCACGTTCAGCATGTCTTTCAGGCCCAGCATGTGCAGGTTGTCATCCGGATCGATGCCCACCCGTTGCTTCAGATAGTCGCGCACGTCGTTCTTATACATCAGCGTATCGGCCAAGCCGTATGCCAGGCATTCTTCGGCCGGTTGCAGCAACAGCATGCGGTCGGCCGCTTCGTTCAGGCTATCCACGGAGATGCCTCTCGAAGCGGACACGTCTGCCGTAATCTGCCCCCACAGGGAGCCCAGGTAGTCGGTTACCTGCTCGCGGTTGGCATCGCTCATCTTCATGGCGGTGCGGGGCTCCACGGCACTCTTGTACGTGCCTACCTTGAATATCTGCCAGCGGATGCCTACCTTGTCCATCAAGTCCTTGTAGAACATCGGAGAGGAGGCCAGTCCTGTCCACTCCAGCATGCCTTGCGGATTCAGTATCACCCGGTCGGCCACGCTTGCCAGGTAGTAAAGCCCTTGGGTATAAGTATCTCCATAGGCCACGATGAACTTGCCCGATGCCTTGAAGTCGGCCAACGCATCGCGTACGGCCTTCAGCGAGGCATATCCGTCGGCGGCAAGGCTCTTGGTCTCGATGTATATGCCTTGGATATTCTCGTTCACCTTTGCTTTCTGGATGGCGGAGAGCAGGTCGTCCAGTCCGTACGCCTGTAGGTCGTCGTCCATCAGGAGGCTCAGCGGGTTCTCCTGGCTGCGTTCACTCAGTGTCCCGTTCAACTCCAGTTTGAAAATAGCATTTTCCGGCACGGTCACTTCCGCGTCCGATGAATACAACATGCTGAACATCACCAGGATGCTGATGACGAACAGCAATACGCTCGATACGATGATACCGGTAATGGTAGCCAGCGTGAATTTCAGAAAATCTTTCATTGTTTCTACGTTGTTTTTTAATGCTAACCTTTTGAGCTAACAAAGATAAATGATTTGGTTGAATTATGCCCTATTTGTTGCCGGGTTTTTCGGTTAATCACATGCGGAAAAGGATTTTTTATGTTTTAACACACCCTAAGCCGGGTTTCAGACGACTCTTATTCGTGACTGCTCCCTACCTCCTCCCTACCAAGTCCCTGTGTATAGACAAGGAGAAGGTAGGGAGGAGGTAGGGAGGAGTGGCGAATGAAAGAGGAAGCAAATGCGGGGCATGTCCGCATGAAACGTGCATTTTCCTTGTGCGATTTTTTATGCATTATTTCATATCTCGCTTTTTTGAGTTACCTTTGTCGGCAATAGACAGAAAATCTAAGTACAACGATAGTTTATGCTTATGAAGAAATATATGACAGGCGTCAACATCTTGCGCATAGTCCTGGCTGTGGCGGTGTTCGTCTTTTGGGGCTGGGCTTATGCGCCGGCCTTGGCCTGGCAGGAGCAATTCCAGTTGTTCTTGTTCGATGTGGATTACCTGACGGATCGGCTGGCCGTGCCCGGAGGGATGGCCGCCTATGTGGCGCAGTTCTTGACCCAGTTCTACAATCACCCGCTGATGGGGGCTGCGGTGCTGGCCATCCTGCATGTACTCTTGCAGGGGGTCACCTTGCGGCTGATGCGGCGGGAGAACGGGGGAAAACCTCTGTCCGGCCTCATGCAGGTGCTGAGCTTCCTGCCTCCCCTGGCGCTTTGGTTTGTCTTGGGGGATGAGAGCCTGATGCCGGCTTATACGGTCTCTTTGTTGGGAGTTTTTGCTGTCCTGTTGGCTTGTCCGTCCGGCGTCAAAGGGAGGCTTTGGTACGGATTGTGTGCGATACCTGTAGTCTATTGGCTGGCAGGCCCGTTGGTATGGATGCTGGCGGTGTATATGTTGCTATGCGGGCTGCGTGACTCTGTTTTGCGGAGGGCCGGGCTTTGTTTGGGCGTGGCGATGCTTATGTATGGCTTTGTCTGTGTATGGCTGAGCACATGGTTTGCGCCTTATCCCTTGCGCGGTTTGCTGGGCGGGGTCTTCTATTATCGCTTTCCTGAAGTGCTGCCGCTCTCGGTATTGTTGTTGCCGGCGGGTTGCTTGTTGCTCATCGGGTTGACGGGGCCGCTTGCCCGGTGGACGTCTCGGGCGAAAAATCCCCGTTGGCAGACGACAGGGGCCTGGATCATCTTGCCGGTTGCGGCCCTCTTGCTGATTCCCCGGGGGTATGACAAGCAGAAATATGAGTTGGTGGAGTATGACTTCCTGGTCAGAACCCAACAGTGGGATAAAATTATCCGGAAGGCCGAAGAGAAACAACCTTCCCTGCCCATGAGCGTATGTGCCGTCAATCTGGCCTTGGGCATGACCGGTCAATTGGGCGAACGGGCTTTCCAATTCTACCAGCATGGGGCGGAAGGATTGCTCCCCAAGTTCGTGCGTGATTTCAATTCCACCCAGCTGACGGGTGAGGCTTATTTCCAGTTGGGATTGGTGAACACGGCGCAACGCTATGCTTTCGAGGCCATGGAGGCCATCCCCGATTATCAGAAAAGCGGACGGGTAGTGAAGCGGCTGGTGGAGACGAACCTCATCAACGGACAGTATAAGGTGGCGGAGAAATACCTGCGGATGTTGGAGAAAACCTTGTTTTACAGGCGATGGGCACAAAGCCGTCGGGAGATGTTGGCAGATACTGCGCTGATAGACCGTCATCCGGTGTATGGGCGGATGAGAAAGTTGCGCCTGACGGACGATTTCCTGTTCAGCGAGGTGGAGTTGGACAAAATCTGCGGGCAGCTCCTGATGCATAACCGGGAGAATCGCCTGGCCATGCAGTATCTGGTGCTCTACCCCTTGCTGGAGCGGGACTTGAACAAGTTTATGAATTATGCGGCTTATGTGAATTCCATTTCCTCTTATAATCCGACGGTATGTCAGGAGGGGATAGCCTTTGCCTGCATGATGCAGAAGCGGGGTATTCCCCCCGGAGCTGTAAGTGCGCCGGTCATGAATAGATTTAGCCACTTCGGACAGGCTTATTCGCAGGGTGGAAAGAATTCGCCCCAATTGGAGGCTTTTAGAAACACAGTATGGTATTACTTAATAAAAGGACTGCAATGAACAATCGCTGGATACTGATCATCGTAACAACTCTTTTGCTGGCGGCCTGCCGGGAAGAAGTGAAGAATGCAAAGGTTTCCGATAGCCTTCCGCCGATATTTCCCGATTATACGGAGGTGACGGTGCCGGTGGGCATCGCGCCGCTCAACTTCTCCGCTGCCGGTGAATCCAAGCGCCTGGATGTGGTGCTGAAAGGTGATGCCGGAGAGGAGATGCACGTGCAGGGAGCGTATGCCGATTTTGATGTGGACGAATGGCATCGCCTGTTGGAGGCCAACCGGGGAGGCAAGCTGACCTGCTCTGTGTGCATCAAGACCGAAGAGGGCTGGACGCGCTACCGCGATTTCGCTATCTATGTCAGTGATTATCCTTTGGAGGACTATGGATTGACCTACCGGAAAATCGCCCCCGGATACGAGGTTTATAGCAAGATGGGCCTTTACGAGCGCGAATTGGCTTCGTTCGAAGAACGGGCCCTCATCGAGAATACACAGGTGCCGGGCATGTGTGTCAATTGCCATACGCCCAACCGGACAAATCCGGCGCAATATGTCTTTCATGTGCGGGGTGCTCATGGGGGGACATGGGTGCATCGCGAAGGGGTAACGGAAATCTTGCAGGCAATCAACGATAGCTTGAAAGGTTCGATGGTCTATCCGTATTGGCATCCTTCGGGGCGTTATTGTGCTTTCTCCACCAATCAGACGCGCCAAGGCTTCCACGTGGTGAAGGATGAGCGGATTGAGGTGTTCGACCTGGCATCCGATGTCTTTGTATATGATGCGGAGAAGCATGAACTCTTGTTGGATACGCTGCTGATGACCCGGCATTATTCGGAAAATTCACCGGTATTTTCGTCGGATGGCCGCACCATTTATTATACCACGGCCTTGCAACAGCATTATCCCACCGGTTTCCGCGATCAGAAGTATAGCTTGTGCCGCATCGGGTTTGATGCGGAGAAGGGTTGTTTTGGCACGCAGGTGGATACCTTGTTCAGTGCCGCCAAGGAAGGCAAGAGTGTAAGCTGGCCGCGTCCTTCCTACGATGGCAGGTATGTGATGCTGACCTTGGCCGATTATGGCTATTTCTCCATTTGGCATAAGGAGAGTGACCTTTGGCTGCTTGAGGTGGAGTCCGGCCGTCTGTTCCCTCTGGAGGGCGCGAACAGTCAGGATGCGGACAGCTTCCACAATTGGAGTGCAGGCTCCCATTGGTTCGTCTTCACCAGTCGGCGAGAAAACGGGTTGTATTCCCTCTTGTATCTCTCTTGTGTGGATGAGGAGGGTAGAGCTACCAAGCCTTTCCTGCTGCCCCAGAAGAATCCCCAGGAGTATTATATGAACTCCGTCTATTCCTATAATACGCCGGACTTCACCTCGCGTCCGGTGGTTTTGGATTCCAGGGCGGCTGCCAAGGCCATAGAGAGCGATGAGCGGGTGCGTACGGTTGTCAGGTGAGAGGAGGCGATATCAAACGATAGATATTCTTTTAGGGGATTTGATACCACAAAGTTCCCGCCATGTATAAAGCTAATACTGGGATTTGAATGCTATTTTAAATTCTGAACGGTTTCGTCTAACCGTTTGATGAATAAACATTTAACGGAGTATCTGAAAAGTAATGGTAACGACTAGGAAACCGTGCGATTTTCAGCGTTTTGCGGTGTTTTACTATCAAATAA
>DXBX01000054.1 GCA_019116285.1 Candidatus Bacteroides merdigallinarum | reverse complement strand
CAGTTCGGTCTCTATCTATCGTGGGCGCAGGAAATTTGCGTGGCTCCGACACTAGTACGAGAGGACCGTGTTGGACTGACCCCTGGTCAACCGGTTGTGCCGCCAGGCGCATCGCCGGGTATCCAAGTCGGGATCGGATAAGTGCTGAAAGCATCTAAGCACGAAGCCGGCCACAAGATTAGATTTCCTTGAGGGCCGTCGCAGACGACGACGTTGATAGGATGCAGGTGTAAAGGCGGCGACGCCAAAGCCGAGCATTACTAATTGCCCGAACCTTTTTTGCAGGCCATTTACAAGAAGAATGGTTTCATACGTTCAGCTGGAGAAAGGCTGCTCCATAGCAGCCGCAGAAAGCCGATGCGATACACTAAAATCTTGTGCTTCATGTCAACCTTATTAAGGTGGCTATAGTGCCGGGGTTCCACCTCTTCCCATTCCGAACAGAGAAGTTAAGCCCGTCCGCGCCGATGGTACTGCGTAACAGTGGGAGAGTAGGTAGCCGCCGTCTTTTTCAAGTGAAGGATCCCTTCCTCAGCATCGCTGGGGAGGGGATCGCTTTTTATATCAAATTATTCTCTATCTTTGCTGCGTGAATTCAATAAATAACATTTGTGGAATTATATCAAACTTAATTTAATGTCGGAATTTATGAAGAAGTTGTTGCTTTTATTGTTGTTGTGCATGCCCCTTTTTTGCCAGGCTCAGATAGAGGAAGCAAAGATAGATATTTTTACAGGTGATACAATTGTTAGGAGCAAGAGGGTTGCGTTAGTTCGTGTACGGAATCATAATCTTTTTGTAGAAGTTCAGGCATTGAATAGGGTTTATTATTTATCTTGTCAGTTTGAACAAAAATATAGGTCGTATACTCAAACGGAGGGTGAGTCGAAATTGTATTTTGCTTTCGAGGATGGAACGGTTGAAAGCTTTACACTTCATTCTGTAGAAGATTCCAGACGAAGGAATATGGGACGAACTTATTATACAATAGCATTATATTCAGTTGACCCAGATGCCTTGGCCCGCTTGGTCTCAAAACGTGTAGTGAAATTGAAGTTGAATACCAATGAACGAGATATTGAATATCCTGTGACTTTATCGCGAGCTAAATCCCTGTCCAAACAAGCTGATGCCATCCTGAATTTCTCCTATGACGATAAGAAGTTAAAGAAACTTTAAGTCTTGCTATGGGCTGAAACTACGAGTGCATTGAGGGGGTGAATAATCCTGTTTAGCCTTTTTATAATAAAAATATAGGCTAAATGCTACATTATGAGGATAATTATTCGTATCTTTGTCGCCCGAATCAAGTAAAAGGACTTTTGGAGAAGTTGGATACATATCGGATTGACTTGAAGGGGATGCAGAGCAGCTCTGAACAGTTTGATTTTCACCTCGATGATTCTTTCTTTGCCGATGTGGAAGCTCCCGATGTGCAGAAAGGTAAGGTGGATGTCACTTTGTCTGTTCGCAAGACTTCTCATGCTTTTGATTTGCACTTCCATGCTGTTGGCTATGTCATTGTGACGTGCGATCGTTGTTTGGATGAGATGGAGCAACCGATAGAGTCAGATGATTTGTTGCATGTGCGCTTCGGCTCCTCTTATGCTGAGGAAGATGACAATAGGGTGGTGGTGCCCGAAGACGAGGGCGTCATCAATGTGGCTTGGTTTCTGTATGAGTTTATAGCTTTGGCTATCCCTATGAAGCATGTTCATGCACCCGGTGAATGTAATGGGAGCATGGACGCAACATTGCATAGATACTTGTGCGTTTCTGCCGACGATCTGGAGGCGGGACAGGCGGATGAAGATGATACTGCAGAGGATGAAGACAGGCCTATTGACCCGCGTTGGAATGAACTGAAAAAAATATTAGATAACAATTAAATAACTAAAGAAAATGGCACATCCTAAAAGAAGACAGTCTAAAACTAGAACTGCAAAGAGAAGAACTCATGATAAGGCAGTAGCTCCTACGTTGGCTATTTGCCCGAACTGCGGTGAATGGCATGAATATCACACGGTGTGTGGTGCATGTGGTTATTACAGAGGCAAACTTGCCATTCAAAAAGAAGCTGCCGTTTAATACGGACAGTTGCATACATTAATTTGTACTTGAATGTTGGGCGTCTAAAAAGATTTGTTCTTGTGAGACAAACCTTTTTAGACGGCTCTCGTTTAGGTATCTCTTATGTAAATCCGGATTTTAATGGAAAAGATAAATGCACTGATTACAGGAGTCGGAGGATATGTTCCTGATTACATCTTGACAAACGATGAGATTTCCAAGATGGTGGACACCAATGACGAATGGATTATGTCCCGTATCGGAGTGAAGGAGCGACATATCCTGAATGAAGAGGGATTGGGAACTTCTTATATGGCGCGTAAGGCTGCCAAGCAGTTGATGCAACGTACGAATTCTAATCCTGATGACATTGATTTGGTGATTGTGGCTACTACAACCCCCGATTATCATTTCCCTTCCACAGCTTCTATCTTGTGTGATAAGTTGCATCTGAAGAATGCTTTTGCTTTCGATATGCAAGCTGCTTGTTCAGGCTTCTTGTATGCGATGGAGACAGGTGCCAATTTTATTCGCTCGGGACGTTATAAGAAAGTTATCATAGTGGGTGCAGACAAAATGTCGGCTATCACAGATTATACGGATCGTTCTACTTGTCCCATCTTCGGTGATGGAGCTGCAGCTTTTATGCTGGAGCCTACGACAGAAGAATATGGTATTATGGATTCCATTTTGCGTACGGATGGCAAGGGACTTCCTTTCCTGCACATGAAAGCTGGTGGTTCGGTTTGTCCGCCCTCTTATTTCACGATAGATAATCACTGGCATTACGTTTATCAGGAAGGTCGAACAGTGTTTAAGTATGCTGTATCCAATATGTCGGATGTGAGTGCGCAAATCGCTGAACGCAATGGCTTGAATAAGGATAATATTGACTGGGTGATTCCCCATCAGGCGAACTTGCGTATCATTGATGCCGTGGCTCACCGTTTGGAAGTACCCCATGAGAAAGTAATGATTAATATTGAGCGTTACGGTAACAGTAGTGCGGGAACTTTGCCTCTTTGTATTTGGGACTTTGAAGAAAAACTGAAGAAAGGAGATAACCTCATCTTCACTGCATTCGGCGCCGGATTCACTTGGGGAGCCGTTTATGTGAAGTGGGGATATGACGGAAAGAAACAGTAATATCTGATATTCTCCTATTTTTTTAGAAAACGCATCCTATTGTCAAGATTCGATGCGTTTTTTTAATCCAACATCATGAATCTCATAATCTATGCATAAAGCAGGCTTTGTTAATATTGTGGGAAATCCCAATGTGGGTAAGTCTACGTTGATGAATGCCTTGGTGGGTGAGCGTATTTCCATCGCTACTTTCAAGGCGCAGACTACCCGTCATCGTATCATGGGCATTTATAATACAGATGACATGCAGATAGTCTTCTCTGATACCCCGGGGGTATTAAAGCCCACTTACAAGCTTCAGGAGTCGATGCTTAATTTTTCGACTTCAGCGTTGGCCGATGCTGATGTCCTACTTTACGTTACCGATGTGGTGGAAACGCCGGACAAACATAGTGATTTCATCGGTAAGGTTGCGCGGATGGAGGTACCTGTGTTATTACTCATCAACAAGATTGATTTGACTGATCAGGAGAAATTGGTGAAAATCGTTGAAGACTGGTCAGCCCTTTTACTGCGGGCTGAGGTTATTCCTATTTCGGCTAAGTCTAAATTCAATGTGGATTATGTGATGAAGCGGGTTAAGGATTTACTGCCTGACTCTCCTCCGTATTTTGACAAAGATCAGTGGACAGACAAGCCTGCACGCTTCTTTGTAACGGAGATTATCCGGGAAAAAATCCTGCTTTATTATGATAAAGAGATACCTTATTCGGTGGAAGTAGTGGTGGAACAGTTTAAGGAAGATACCCATAAGATTCATATCAATGCCGTTATCTACGTGGAGCGTGAGTCGCAGAAGGGTATCATTATCGGTCACCAAGGGAAGGCTTTGAAGAAGGTAGCCAGCGAGGCACGTCGCGACTTGGAACGGTTCTTTGGGAAGAGCATTTATCTGGAAACCTTTGTTAAGGTGGACAAGGATTGGCGTAGTTCTGACAAGGAGTTGCGCAATTTCGGTTATCAATTGGATTAAATATATGGCTGTGACAGCCGTAAACTTAATGAAATGAAAGCATTATGGGAAACTTAGTTGCTATTGTGGGACGCCCTAATGTGGGAAAGTCCACATTATTTAATCGCCTGACTCGTACGCGGCAGGCGATTGTGAATGAAGAGGCCGGTACTACCCGCGACCGTCAGTATGGTAAGAGCGAGTGGTCAGGCCGTGAGTTCTCGGTGGTGGACACCGGCGGATGGGTCGTCAATTCGGATGATATATTCGAGGAGGAAATACGTAAGCAGGTGCTGTTGGCCGTGGACGAGGCGGACGTCATTCTCTTCTTGGTGGATGTACTGAATGGCTTGACCGATCTTGACCAAGAGGTGGCGGATATTCTGCGCCGTACACGCAAGCCCGTTATACTGGTAGCGAATAAGGCGGATAATTTCAATCAGCAATTTCAGGCCGCCGAGTTTTATGCTTTAGGCTTGGGTGACCCATATTGCATCTCTGCCATGTCCGGTAGCGGTACGGGTGAGTTGCTGGACGCCTTGGTGGCGTCTTTCCGCAAAGATGCAGAAGAATTGGTGGACGATGATATTCCCCGTATTGCCGTAGTGGGACGTCCTAATGCAGGCAAGTCTTCCCTTATAAATGCCTTTATAGGCGAGGATCGGCATATCGTTACGGAGATTGCCGGCACTACACGTGACTCTATTTATACCCGCTACAATAAGTTCGGCTTTGATTTCTATCTTGTGGATACGGCAGGCATCCGCAAAAAGAATAAGGTGAATGAAGATCTGGAGTATTACTCCGTCATTCGCTCCATCCGTGCTATTGAGAACTCTGATGTATGCATTCTCATGCTGGATGCCACGCGGGGTATCGAAAGTCAGGATTTGAATATTTTCTCCCTCATCCAAAAGAACCAGAAAGGGTTGGTCGTTGTGGTCAATAAGTGGGATTTGGTTGAAGAGAAAACATCGAAGGTGATGAATACTTTCGAGTCGGCCATTCGTGAACGTCTGGCGCCTTTCACGGACTTTCCCATCATCTTTGCCTCGGCTTTGACGAAGCAACGCATTCTTAAGGTGCTGGAGGCTGCGCGCATGGTTTACAAGAACCGCTACCTGCGCATCCCGACCGCCAAGCTGAACGAGGAGATGTTGCCCCTCATCGAAGCCTATCCGCCCCCCTCCATCAAAGGCAAATATATCAAAATAAAGTATGTCACGCAATTGCCCAATACGCGCGTGCCGTCCTTTGTATTCTTTGCCAACCTGCCGCAGTATGTCAAGGAGCCTTATCGCCGCTTCCTGGAGAACAAGATGCGCGAGAAGTGGAATCTGAGCGGCACCCCCGTGAATATTTTCATCCGACAGAAATAGATATTTGTCAGAAGGGGCAACGGTATCATTCGCCGTTGCCCCTTTTTATTAGTAGGTTTCCTTTTTATCCCTCCAAGTTTTGTATCTCCACCTCCTTGACCTTCTTGAAGAGGTCCGAGGCGAAGATGAAGTCGTTCAGCGTCTGATTGGTAGAGGTGAAGATATCCTCCTTCGTGCCCTCCCATTCTTTCTTTCCTTTGTGTATGAAGATGATTTTCTCGCCGATGCCCATCACGGAGTTCATATCGTGGGTATTGATGAGTGTGGTCATATTATACTCGCGTGTGATGTCTTGAATCAGTGCGTCGATAACCAAGGAAGTCTTGGGATCCAAACCCGAGTTCGGTTCGTCGCAAAACAGGTATTGGGGGTTCAAGGCGATGGCGCGGGCGATGGCTACACGCTTTTGCATGCCGCCGCTGATTTCTCCGGGATATTTTGCCCCTGCGTCGCTCAGGTTCACACGATCCAGGCAAAACTGCGCGCGGCGGGTACGCTCGCGCAGGGTATCGTTGGAGAACATGTTCAGAGGAAACATCACGTTTTCCAGCACGGTCATCGAGTCGAAGAGGGCGGCGCTTTGGAAAATCATGCCCATCTCGCGTCGCAACGCCTTCTTTTCCCGCTTGTTCATGCCCAGGAAGTTGCGCCCGTCATACAGCAGTTCGCCTCGTTCGGGAGTCAGCAGGCCCACGATGCACTTCATCAGTACGGTCTTGCCCGAGCCGCTCTGTCCGATGATAAGGTTGGTCTTCCCGTTTTCGAAGGCAGCGCTGATGTCGGTCAGCACCTCCTTCCCGTCGAAAGATTTGTAGAGTCCTTTCAGTTCAATCATACGCTATCCGTTGTTTTTTAACTTAAGAGTTGCGTCATCACCAGGTCGGAGAAGAGGATGAGCACGCTGCTCGTCACCACCGAATCCGTCGAAGCCTTGCCCACGTTGATGGAGCCGCCCTCGACCGTATAGCCGAAGAAGGCCGACACGCTGGCGATGATGAAGGCAAAGACTATGGACTTGATGATGCCCATCCACACATACCATTCGATGAACATATATTGCAGGCCGTACTCCAAGTCTACGGCATTCATCATCTCGCCAAACCAGCAGGTGCAGAAGGCGCCTATGACGCCTGCAAAGATGCTGAAAACCACCAGGATGGGGATCATTGTCACCATGGCCGTTATCTTGGGGAGGATGAGGAAGTTGGCGGAGTTGACGCCCATGATTTCCAGCGCGTCTATCTGTTGCGTCACGCGCATCGTGCCCAACTCCGAGGCGATGTTGGAGCCCACCTTGCCTGCTAGGATAAGACACATGATGGACGAGGAGAACTCCAGCAGCATGATTTCGCGCGTCACGTAGCCTACTGTCCAACGGGGCATCCACGGGCTCTCGATGTTCAGCTTGATTTGTATGGTGATGACCGCGCCGATGAAAAACGATATCAGCAGCACGATGCCGATGGAGTCGACGCCCAGCTTGGCCATCTCCGCGCGGTATTGCCGGAAGAACATGTACATCCGTTCGGGCCGCGTGAAAGTGCGCCCCATCAGCATGACATACCGGCCTACGGTTTTGAGTGCTTTGTTCATAATCTGTAATTTTGCCTGCAAATGTACGGCTTTTCAGCTTATTTTTACTACATTTGCCCCGCTTTTGGCATGAACAGGACAGAGATTTAGAAAGATTTATTATGGAAGCAGACAACAGAATGGTGCTCCGCACGGAGGACTTGGTGAAGAAGTACGGCAAGCGCACGGTGGTGAGCCATGTGTCCATCGACGTCAAACAGGGCGAGATTGTCGGCCTGCTCGGCCCCAACGGCGCAGGCAAGACCACTTCGTTCTATATGACCGTAGGCCTCATTACACCCAATGAGGGGCGTATCTTCCTGAACGACCTGGATATCACCAAGTATCCCGTCTACAAGCGCGCCCAGGCCGGCATCGGATACCTGGCGCAGGAGGCTTCCGTCTTTCGCCAGATGAGCGTGGAGGACAATATTATGTCCGTCCTCGAGATGACCGGGAAACCTCTGGAGTACCGCAAGGAGAAGCTGGAAAGCCTGCTGACCGAATTCCGCATCCAAAAGGTGCGTAAGAACAAGGGAAACCAACTCTCCGGAGGCGAGCGCCGCCGCACCGAGATTGCACGTTGCCTGGCCATCGACCCGAAGTTCATCATGCTGGACGAGCCCTTTGCCGGGGTGGACCCCATCGCCGTAGAGGATATCCAGCAGATTGTCTGGAAATTGAAGGATAAGAATATCGGCATCCTCATCACCGACCACAACGTGCAGGAGACGCTGAGCATCACCGACCGCGCCTACCTGTTGTTCGAGGGAAAAATCCTCTTCCAAGGTACGCCCGAGGAACTGGCCGCCAACCAGGTGGTGCGCGAGAAGTACTTGAGTAACAGCTTCGTACTGCGCCGCAAGGATTTCATGGTATGAGCCCGGCGGACGGGCGGCCGACGGGGCGTTTGCTCGCCGGTATCCCCGCTTGTGTCCGTCGGTATCCGCGCTTGTGCTCGCCGATACCCGCGCTCGTGCTCCGCAAAGCTTTCGCCACGACTCCGCAAAACAATCGTGCCGCCTTTGCAGCATTTTGACGCTTGCTTCGCGAGACCTTTCCCCGCTTGTCGGGCGGTTGCGCCCGAGTATGATGGTTTTTTCACAATTTCTTTTTTGATAATTAAAAGATTAACGCTAATTTTGCACGCTCGAAAAAGTACGTAAATATAAATCTAATAAATAGTAATTTCAGAATGAACGTTTCATTAGAAAACAAAGACAAGGTGAATGCATTGCTCACCGTCAAGCTTGAGAAAGCAGATTATCAGGAGAAAGTAGACAAGGCACTGAAGGACCTCCGTCACAAGGTGCAGATGCCGGGCTTCCGCAAGGGCATGGTTCCTGCCAGCCTGGTGAAGAAGATGTATGGCAAATCCGCGCTGATCGAAGAAGTGAACAAATTGCTCTCCGACGCAGTGTACAATTATATCCACGACAACAACCTCAACGTCCTGGGCGAGCCGATGCCCACCGAGAACTCGCAGAAGGAAGCCGACTTCGACGCGCAGGAGGACTTGGAATTCCAGTTCGACATCGCCCTGGCTCCCGAGTTCAAGGCCGAAGTCTCCAAGGATGACAAGGTGGACTACTATGACATCGACGTCACCGACGAGATGGTGGACAACCAAGTGAAGATGTACACCCAGCGCAACGGCCGCTACGACAAGGTGGACACGTATGCCGACAACGACATGCTGAAAGGTCTGCTGGCCGAGTTGAACGAGGATGGCAGCACGAAGGAAGGCGGCATCCAGGTGGAAGGCGCCGTGATGATGCCCACCTATATGAAGAACGATGAGCAGAAGGCCATCTTTGCCAATGCCAAGGTGAACGACGTGCTCGTCTTCAACCCCTACACTGCTTGGGACGGCAATGCCGCCGAGCTGGCTTCTCTGCTGAAGACCGACAAGGAGAGCGCTGCCGAGATGAAGTCCAACTTCAGCTTCCAGGTGGAGGAAATCACCCGCTTCGTGCCGGGCGACCTGAATCAGGAAATCTTCGACCAAGTGTTCGGCAAGGATGTGGTGAAGACGGAAGAAGACTTCCGCGCCCGCGTCAAGGCTGCTATCGTCGGTCAGTTCGGAGCCGACAGCGACTATAAGTTCATGTTGGATGTGCGCAAGCACCTGATGGAAAAGATTGGCAAGTTGGAGTTCCCCGACACCCTGCTGAAGCGCTTCATGCGTCAGAGCAACCCGGACAAGGACGAGAAGTTCGTGGAGGACAACTACGACAAGAGTATCGAGGAGCTGACGTGGCACCTTATCAAGGAGCAGTTGGTGAAGGCCAACGACATCAAGGTGGAGCAGGCCGACATCGCCAACATGGCCAAGGAAGCGACCCGCGCCCAGTTTGCCCAGTATGGCATGCTGAACGTGCCTGAAGAGTTGCTGGACAACTATGCCAAGGAGATGCTGAAGAAGAAAGAAAGCGTGGAAGGCTTGGTAAACCGCGCCATCGAGACCAAGCTGGCCGCCGTCTTGAAGGAGCAGGTGACGCTGGAGCACAAGCCCATCTCGGCCGCCGACTTCAACAAGATGTTTGAATAAACCCGATGACCGCTGCCCGTTGTGCGGCGATTCGGTGTGACGCAGACTTCGCAGATGGATACAGGCAGGGGCGTGAAGCCATACCTGCGTGCATCTGCGACTTCTGCGTTCTGTTACTATATATATAAGAAAGGAGTAATACGAAATGAACTACATGGACGATTTCAGAAAATACGCCACCGGACACTTGGGCATGAATAGCATGGTGCTGGACGATGTCATCAAGTCGCAGGGCGGATATCTCAATCCCTACATCCTGGAGGAACGTCAGCTCAACGTCACGCAGTTGGACGTGTTCTCCCGCCTGATGATGGATCGCATCATCTTCCTGGGTACGCAGATTGATGACTATACGGCCAATACGTTGCAGGCACAGCTGCTCTACCTGGATTCGGTAGATCCGGGCAAGGATATTTCCATCTATATTAATTCACCCGGCGGTTCGGTTTATGCCGGATTGGGCATCTATGATACGATGCAGTTCATCAGCTGCGACGTGGCTACCATCTGCACGGGTATGGCCGCCAGCATGGCCGCCGTCTTGTTGGTGGCCGGCAAGGAGGGAAAGCGCTCGGCGTTGCCCCATTCGCGCGTCATGATTCACCAGCCGTTGGGAGGTGCGCAAGGCCAGGCTTCGGACATCGAAATCACGGCCCGTGAGATTCAGAAGATCAAGAAGGAACTCTATACCATCATTGCCGACCATTCGCACACTCCCTTCGAGAAGGTGTGGGCCGACTCTGACCGCGACTATTGGATGACCGCGCAAGAGGCCAAGGAGTATGGTATGGTGGATGAAGTATTGACGAAGAAATAAGCATGGCTGATTCGACAAGAAGACATAAGAATTATTGCAGCTTCTGCGGACGTTCTGAAGACGAGGTAGGGTTTCTCATCACGGGTATGAGTGGCTTTATCTGCGATTCGTGCGCCATGCAGGCTTACGAGATTGTGCAGGAGACCTTGAGAAAAAGCAAAGACGGATCATCCTCCTTGAATTTGGAAGAACTTCCCAAGCCGCAAGATATTAAGGCTTTCCTGGATCAATACGTCATCGGCCAGGATGACGCCAAGCGTTACTTGTCCGTCTCGGTGTACAATCATTATAAGCGTTTGCTTCAGAAGAATGGCGACGATGATGTGGAGATTGAGAAGTCCAATATCATCATGGTGGGCAGCACCGGTACGGGCAAGACCCTGCTGGCACGCACCATAGCCAAGTTGCTTCATGTGCCTTTCACCATCGTGGATGCTACGGTGCTCACCGAAGCCGGCTATGTGGGCGAGGATATCGAGAGTATTCTGACTCGTCTGTTGCAGGTGGCCGACTACAATGTTACCGAAGCGGAAAGAGGCATCGTTTTCATTGACGAGATAGACAAAATTGCTCGCAAAGGCGACAATCCCTCCATCACCCGTGATGTCAGCGGCGAAGGTGTGCAGCAAGGCTTGCTGAAGCTGTTGGAAGGCTCCATTGTGAACGTTCCTCCCCAGGGCGGGCGCAAGCATCCTGAGCAGAAGATGATAGCGGTGAATACCAAGAACATCCTGTTTATTTGTGGGGGTGCATTCGATGGTATTGAGAAGAAGATTGCCCAGCGGTTGAATACCCATGTGGTGGGATATAACGCCGTGCGCAATGCGGCCAATATCGACAAGAACAACCTGTTGCAATACATTGCACCGCAGGATTTGAAATCATTCGGATTGATACCCGAGATTATCGGCCGCTTGCCGGTGCTGACCTATTTGAATCCGTTGAATCGGACTGCCTTGCGTGCTATCCTGACGGAGCCTAAGAACTCCATCATCAAGCAGTATATGAAATTGTTCGAGATGGATCATGTGGAACTCAGCTTCGAAGACGAGGTCTACGAATATGTGGTCGACAAGGCCATCGAGTATAAGTTGGGAGCCCGCGGTTTGCGCTCTATCGTAGAGGCAATCATGATGGACGCCATGTACGAAATTCCGTCCGAACATAAGGACAGCTTTGTCGTTACGCTGGATTATGCAAAAAAACAGTTGGAGAAGGCAAATGTTTCTCGACTGCAAAATGCTTAAAATCAGTATGTAATGCATAGAAGTGCCTGTCCGTTGAAAAAATATTCGCAGATAATGTTTGCTTTTTAAGAAGTTGTTTATAACTTTGTTAGGCTCTGAATGATCATAACACGTGAGCGCGTTTATTTTTTAACTCTATAAACAACCTAATGAATATGACAGGGAAGAACATTAATTTAACAGACCAACTGAAGAAATACTTCGGGTTCGATACTTTCAAAGGGAATCAACAGGCGATTATAGAAAATCTGTTGGCGGGCAATGACACTTTCGTGCTGATGCCTACAGGTGGCGGAAAGTCGCTTTGCTATCAGTTGCCTTCGTTGTTAATGGAGGGTACAGCTATCGTCATTTCCCCTTTGATCGCCTTGATGAAGAACCAGGTCGATGCGATGCGCAACTATAGCGAAGAAGACGGCATTGCGCATTTCATCAATTCTTCTCTGAACAAAGGTGCCATCGAGCAGGTGAAAGCCGATATCCTAAGCGGTAAGACTAAATTGCTGTATGTGGCTCCTGAGTCATTGACTAAGGATGAGAATGTAGAGTTTCTGCGGACGGTGAAGATTTCGTTCTACGCCGTGGATGAGGCACATTGTATCTCCGAGTGGGGACATGACTTCCGCCCGGAATATCGCCGCATCCGCCCTATTATCAATGAGATAGGGAAGGCACCGTTGATAGCCCTGACGGCTACGGCTACGCCCAAGGTGCAGCATGATATCCAAAAGAATCTGGGTATGGTGGATGCCAAGGTGTTCAAGTCTTCGTTCAATCGGCCGAACCTGTATTATGAAGTACGTGCCAAGACGGCCAATATAGATAAGGACATCATCAAGTTCATCAAGGCCAATCCGGAGAAGTCGGGCATCATCTATTGTCTGAGCCGTAAGAAGGTGGAAGAGCTGGCCGAGATATTACAGGCCAACGGCATCAATGCCCGTCCTTATCATGCGGGTATGGATTCCGCTACGCGTACGCAGAATCAGGATGACTTCCTGATGGAGCGTATTGACGTGATTGTGGCTACCATCGCCTTTGGCATGGGTATTGACAAGCCGGATGTGCGTTATGTGATACATTATGATATGCCCAAGAGCCTGGAAGGTTACTATCAGGAGACTGGGCGCGCCGGACGCGACGGCGGGGAAGGTAAGTGCATTACTTTTTACTCGAACAAAGACTTGCAGAAACTGGAGAAGTTCATGCAAGGGAAGCCTGTGGCAGAACAGGAAATAGGGAAGCAGCTTCTGCAGGAAACTGCTGCTTATGCCGAGTCTTCCGTATGCCGTCGAAAGACATTGTTGCACTATTTTGGTGAAGAATATACGGAGGACAATTGTGGTAATTGTGACAATTGTTTAAATCCTAAGAAACAAGTGGAAGCTCAAGAGCTATTATGTACCGTCATCGAGGCCATCCTGGCGGTGAAAGAGAATTTCAAATCAGACTACATCATAGATGTTATACAAGGGCGGGAAACGTCGGAAGTGTTAGCCCATCGGCACGAAGATCTGGAAATCTTCGGTGCAGGCATGGGTGACGAAGACCGTACGTGGAACTCGGTTATTCGGCAGGCGTTGATTGCCGGTTACCTGAGCAAGGACGTGGAGAATTACGGTCTGCTGAAAGTGACGGAAGCCGGACGCAAATTCCTGAAGCATCCTAAATCTTTCAAGATAACGGAGGATATTGATTTTGAGGAGGTGGAGGAAGAGACCCCGATGCGGGGGAGTGGTGCGTGTGCCGTCGATCCGGCACTCTTCTCCATGCTGAAAGATTTGCGCAAGAAGTTGTCTAAGCAATTGCAAGTGCCGCCCTATGTCATCTTCCAAGATCCGTCATTGGAGGCCATGGCCACTATCTATCCCGTGACGTTGGAAGAATTGCAAAATATCCCTGGCGTAGGTGCCGGCAAGGCCAAGCGCTATGGCGAAGAATTCTGCAAGCTCATCAAACGGCATTGCGAGGAGAATGAGATTGAACGTCCGGAGGACTTGCGCGTCCGCACCGTTGCCAATAAGTCGAAGTTGAAGGTTTCCATTATCCAGGCTATTGACCGTAAGGTGGCGTTGGATGATATCGCCGTGTCCAAAGGTATCGAGTTCGATGAATTGCTGGACGAGATTGAAGCTATTGTCTATTCCGGTACCAAACTGAATATTGACTACTTCCTGGACGAGATTATGGACGAGGATCATATGCTGGACATCTACGATTACTTCAAGGAGTCTACGACCGATGACATCGAGGAGGCTTTGGAGGAATTGGGCGAGGACTTCACCGAAGAAGAAGTCCGACTGGTCCGCATAAAATTCATCTCGGAGATGGCGAACTAAAGACAAGGTGAGTGCACCTGAGAAATTGATACTGCGTCGGCGCGGGGAAACCTGTTGCCGACGCAGCTTTTTTAGGAGGCTTAGGCTCTTGATACCGTTAAAAGAAAATAAAACTTTGCCTCAATAGTCCTCTGTGGCGGGGTGCGGTTATCCTGCAAAGCAAGAAAAACCGTATCTTTGCACGCAATAAATTCCTAAAGTACATATCTATGTCATTTATTGCAGATAAAGTTGTAATGGACGGGCTCACGTACGACGACGTACTGTTGATTCCCGCTTATTCGGAAGTACTTCCCAAGATGGTCGATCTCACGACCAAGTTCTCACGCAACATCGAGTTGAAGATTCCCTTTGTGACAGCTGCCATGGATACGGTGACTGAAGCCAAAATGGCCATCGCCATTGCACGCGAGGGCGGCATCGGCGTTATTCATAAGAATATGTCCATTGAGGAACAAGCTCGTCAGGTGGCTATCGTGAAGCGTGCAGAGAACGGCATGATTTATGATCCGGTCACCATCAAGCGTGGTTCTACTGTGTCTGATGCTTTGGCGTTGATGGCCGAGTATAAGATTGGCGGTATTCCCGTGGTAGATGACGGTGGCTATCTGGTGGGCATCGTAACCAACCGCGACCTGCGTTTCGAGCGCGACTTGAACAAGCGCATTGACGAAGTGATGACGAAGGACAATATCGTTACCACTGACCAGGCCACCGACTTGGAAGCTGCTGCACAGATTCTGCAAGAGCATAAAATCGAGAAATTGCCCGTTGTGGACAAAGAAAACCGTCTGGTGGGCCTGATAACCTACAAGGACATCACGAAGGCCAAGGATAAACCGATGGCCTGCAAGGATAGTAAAGGTCGCCTGCGTGTGGCTGCCGGTGTGGGTGTGACGGCTGATACATTGGATCGTATGAAAGCTTTGGTTGAGGCCGGTGCCGATGCCATTGTGATAGATACCGCTCACGGACATTCCAAATACGTCATTGAGAAACTGAAGGAAGCCAAGCAGGCATTCCCCGATGTAGACATCGTGGTGGGCAATGTGGCTACGGGTGAGGCTGCCAAGATGTTGGTTGAGGCTGGTGCCGACGCTGTTAAGGTAGGTATCGGACCGGGCTCCATCTGTACGACGCGCGTCATTGCAGGCGTGGGCGTGCCGCAGCTGTCGGCTGTCTACGATGTGGCCAAGGCGCTGGAAGGCACGGGAGTCCCCCTGATTGCCGATGGTGGCTTGCGCTATTCGGGCGACGTGGTGAAGGCTTTGGCTGCCGGCGGATATTGCGTGATGATCGGTTCGTTGGTGGCCGGCACGGAAGAGTCGCCGGGCGACACCATCATCTTCAACGGACGTAAGTTCAAGTCTTATCGTGGCATGGGTTCGCTGGAAGCCATGGAGAACGGTTCGAAAGACCGCTATTTCCAGAGCAGCACGACGGATGTCAAGAAGTTGGTGCCCGAAGGCATTGCTGCCCGTGTACCTTACAAGGGAACGCTCTACGAGGTAATCTATCAGCTGGTAGGCGGCCTGCGTTCGGGTATGGGCTATTGCGGAGCGGCCAATATCGAGCAGCTGCACAACGCCAAGTTCACCCGCATCACTAATGCCGGTGTACGCGAGAGCCATCCGCATGATGTGTCCATCACGAGCGAGGCGCCCAATTACAGCCGTCCGGAGTAAGAAAAATATCAAACATCTGTGATAAGCGAGGCGGACAGTATGGTTCCTGAAAGGGGGCGGTGCTGTTCGCCTTTTTTTGTCCTTGCGCAGCTTTCATACCGCTATATTGCCGGGCGTGTTCGCGGGAGCCGACGAATGCGCTCGCGGGAGCCGACGAGCACGAGCGTCGGCTCCCGCGAGCAAAGGGAAGGGTATTTGCCATTGACGGCATAAAAATTTCCCATTAGTAATTGGTGTATCACGGAATTATGTGTTACTTTGCATACGGAAAAAAGAATGAATGTGTGGACTGATATGCGGAAATTACTTGTGTGCCTGTTGGCTTTGCTGGCGTGTTTTCCTTCCTTGCGTGCGTTGGCGGGCGAAGATGTCGACCCTGTGCTGATGCGCGTGGGTGGTTGTGACGTGACACGTTCGGAGTTTGAATATTATTACAATCATATGGCTCGTCAGGCAGGTGTCCGGGTTTCTCCCAAGGCTTATGTCCGTCCGTTCACGGATTTCAAGCTGAAAGTGCAGGCAGCCGAGGCGGCAGGGCTGGATACGCTCCGGACCTTCCGCGACGAGATGGCGGCGTGCCGGGCTCGTTTGGCAGTCGCGTGGCTGACGGATTCGGCCACGTTGGACCGTGCCCTGCGACGTTGTTACGATCGGCTGGTCGCCGGCGGTCCGGCGGTCCGGGTGGAGCAGGTGTGGCGACGTTTGCCTCAGCATGTTACGGGAGCTACGCTTCGTGAGTCCGCCTTGCAGATGGATTCGATTTATAGGGCCTTGTGTCAGGCCGGAGCCGGTGCTTTCAGCAATTTCGTACGGCGTTTCTCGGACGACGCTTCCATTCGTTGGGTTCATCGGTTGGAGGAAACGGCAGAATTCGAGGATACCATCTTTTCGTTGAAGCCCGGCGAATGGTCGCGTCCTTTCTTCACGCCCCGCGGCCTGCACATTGTCCGGGTATTGGAGCGTGCGGAGGTGCCGTCTTTCTCGGACGTGCGCGATTCCTTGTTGCGGGCATGTCCTCATTCTGTGGAAGAGGCGGCTCGTGCCTGGGCCGACCGTCGGAAGGATGCTTATGGTTATGCTTCCGGCCGTTTGACCGACCGGCAGGTGCGGCAGATACTGGCAGCCGAGTATACCCGGCTGGAGCGGGAGAATCCGTCCTATCGCCTGGCTTTGCAGGCTTATCGGGACGAAGCCTTGGCCCGTGCGCTTGACAGTCGGGAAGCGGCCTTGCTGGCTGATGCCGACGAGAAAGCCCTGCAAGCTTATTTTGACCGCCATCGGGCCGATTATCATTGGGACACGCCGCGTTTTCGGGGAATTGTGTTGCATTGCACGGGCAAGCGGGTAGCCAAACGCGTCCGCAAGACGTTGAAACACTTGCCTGAGGCGGAATGGAGCAATGCCGTCCGGCTGATGTTCAATAAAGACGAAATGCAGGTGCAGGCCGAGCAGGGCACTTTTGCTCCCGGTGACAATGCGGCCGTGGACGAACATGTTTTCAGAAAAGGCGAAGCACCTGAGGTCAGCGGCTTCCCTCATACGGTGTTGCTGGGCAAGAAACTGAAAGGCCCGTCCGACTACCGGGAAGTACGTCCGGCTCTGTTGGCCGACTATCGCGCCGCCCGTCGTGATCAGTGGCTGGATGCGCTCCGTGCGGGGAGTAAGGTTGAAATTAACCAAGAGGTTTTAAAAACCGTTAATAATCACTGATGCAACCGATTAAAGCCGTATCTTCGCTGCTTGTAACAATGAGGAATATGCCCATGCGAATGAACATTTGCCTGTTTTGCCTTGTGCTGCTCTGCCTTGCGTGCAGCCCTTCGTATGACCACAAGGGCAAGACGCCGTTGGTGGGGGTGGACGGTCATTTCCTCTACGAGGAGGACTTGCAGGCCGTGTTGCCTGCGGGGCTTTCGTCCGATGACAGCCTGCTGTTTGCCGATGATTATGTGCGCAACTGGGTGGAAGAGGTCTTGCTCTACGACAAGGCCGAAGAGAACATCCCGGACAATGCCGAGGTGGAGCGCCTGGTGGCCAATTACCGCAAGTCGCTTATCCTGCACATCTACCAGCAGGCGTTGGTACATCAGAAGCTGTCGGCGGAGGTGACAGAGGCGGATGTGGAGGCTTATTACCGCGATAATCTCAATCTGTTCAAGGTGGATCGCCCCTTGATAAAGGGTCTTTTCATCAAGGTGCCGCTCAAGGCACCCCGGTTGGCCGACGTACGCCGCTGGTATCGCTCGGAACGTCAGGATGCCGTGGAACATCTGGAAAAATACAGCCTGCGCAACGCCGTCAAGTACGAATATTTTTACGATAAATGGCTGCCGGCCGCCGATGTGATGGCCCGGTTGCCCGAGGGAGGAGCCGGGATAGAGGCAGCTTTGCGGCAGAAACGGCCGGTGGAGCTGACGGATACGGCCTTCCATTATTTTCTGAACGTCACCGACTATCGGGCCGTAGGCGAGGAAGAGCCTTATGAAGTGGCTCGGAGTCATGCCCGGGAACTCTTGCTGAACATCCGTCAGGTGGAGTTCATGCGTCGGATGCGTGAAGACCTCTATCGTCGGGCAGTAGAGAATAAAGAGATAACATATTATAAGGATAATATAGAATAATGAGAATGAACGTGAGAACAGCCGTATTGGGTGTCTTGATGCTATGTTTGGGCGTGAGCGCCTTTGCGCAAGACAATGTGGTGGACGAAGTAGTCTGGGTGGTGGGCGATGAGGCCATCCTGAAGTCCGAGGTCGAGGAGGCTCGTCTCCAGGCCATCTGGCAGGGACGGCGCTTTGATGCCGACCCTTATTGCGTGATACCCGAAGAGATTGCCGTACAGAAACTTTTTCTCCACCAGGCCGAACTGGACAGTGTCGAGGTCTCTGAGAGCCAGGTCATCAGCCAGGTAGATCAGCAGACCAACCAGTATATTGCCGCCATCGGATCGCGCGAGAAGATGGAGGAGTATTTCAACAAGACTTCCAGCCAGATTCGTGAGACCCTCCGCGAGAATGTCCGCGATGGCCTGCGTGTGCAGGAGATGCAGCGCAAGCTGGTGGGCGAAATCAAGGTGACCCCTGCCGAGGTGCGCCGTCACTTCCAGAACCTGCCGCCCGACAGTATCCCCTACGTGCCCACCCAGGTCGAGGTGCAGATTATTACCCAGCAGCCGCGTGTTCCCATCGCGGAAGTAGAGGCTGTCAAGGCCCGTCTGCGCGACTTTACCGATCGTGTCAATAAGGGAGAGACCAGCTTCTCCACCTTGGCGCGTATGTATTCCGAAGACCGTGGGTCGGCCATGAATGGTGGTGAACTGCCTTTTATGGGCCGCGGCCAGTTGGATCCTGCCTTTGCCAACGTGGCCTTCAACTTGCAGACGCCCGAGAAGATATCCAAGATTGTGGAGTCTGAATACGGTTTCCACATCATCCAGCTGCTGGAGAAGCGAGGTGACCGTATCCGGGTACGCCACATCCTGCTGAAGCCCCATGTGCCCGATTCGGCTCTGACCGCCGGTATGGCACGCCTGGACTCCATCGCCGATGACATCCGCAACGAGAAGTTCAAATTCGAGGAGGCTGCAGCCGTCCTTTCCGATGACAAGGATACGCGCAACAACCACGGCCTGCTGCCCAATCCCTACAATAATACCTCCCGTTTTGAGATGCAGGAACTGCCCCCCGAGATTGCCAAGGTGGTGGATAACATGCAGGTGGGCGAGATTTCCAAGGCCTTCACGATGATTCCCCAAAACACGGGTAAGGAGGTCTGCGTCATCGTCAAGCTGAAGAGCCGCATCAACGGACACAAGGCTACTATCTCCGAGGATTATCAGCGTCTGAAAGACATCGTGCTGGAGAAGCGTCGGGGCGAAGTGCTGGAAAAGTGGATTCGCGATAAGCAGAAGAGCACCTATGTCCGTATCAAGGACTCGTGGAAACATAACTGTAACTTCAAGTATCCGGGCTGGATTAAGGACTGATATTGATGTTTTTATGCAGAAATACAAAATGAAAGGCCTATGGCCCGGCAGGCACAGACTCCTTTGGATGGGGATTCTGTGCCTGTTTGGCGTTGCTTGGTTGGGGGCGCAAGAGCCTCAAGGCGGGCAGCCCGGTAAGAAGAAAACCCGTGTGGACCTGCTTTATGCCGATTCCGCCGTGGCGGATAAGGAGTTGAGGCCCGATGTGCAGGTGCTTATCGGCTCGGTCCGCTTGAAGCACGACAGCATGTATATGTGGTGTGACAGCGCTCTTATCTTCGAGAAGATCAATTCCGTCGAAGCCTTCGGCAATGTCCGTATGGAGCAGGGAGACACACTGTTCATATACGGCGATTACCTCTATTACGACGGCTTGTCACAGTTGGCCATGCTGCGTGAGAATGTGCGGATGATTAACCGCGAGACTGTTCTTACGACCGATAGCCTGAACTATGACCGGGTGGCCAATCTGGGCTATTATTTCGAGGGAGGCACCTTGCAGGATACGGTCAATGTCCTCAACTCTTGGTGGGGCGAATACAGTCCGGCTACCAAGTTGGCCGTCTTCAACGAGGATGTCGAGCTGGTCAACCCCCGCTTTGTGCTGACTTCGGACACGTTGAAGTATAGTACGCAGACTCGTGTGGCGACCATCCTGGGCCCTTCGGACATCGTGAGCGACAACAATCATATTTATTCCGAACGGGGTGTCTACAACACCGTTACCGAGCAGGCTGAACTGCTGGATCGTTCCGTCCTGACCAACCAGGGGCGCAAGCTGACGGGCGACAGTCTTTTCTACGACCGGATAGCCGGCTACGGCGAGGCATTCGACAACGTGCAGCTCAATGATACGGTGAACCGCAACATGCTGACCGGCGACTATTGCTTCTATAACGAACTGACCGGCAATGCCGTGGCCACGCAACGTGCCGTGGCCGTGGACTATAGCCAGGGGGATTCTCTCTTTATGCATGCCGATACATTGAGGCTGGTGACCTATAACCTCAATACTGACTCTGTCTGGCGCGAGATGCGTGCCTACCATAAGGTGCGTGCCTGGCGCACGAATGTCCAGGCGGTCTGCGATTCGGCGGTCTATAACTCCAAGGACTCCTGCATGACGATGTATCGCGACCCTATCCTTTGGAGCGGCAATCAGCAATTGCTGGGCGAGGAGGTCAAGGTTTATATGAACGACAGTACCATCGATTGGGCGCATATCATCAACCAGGCCCTGGCCATCGAGCAGATGGATTCCGTGCACTATAACCAAGTGTCCGGCCAGGAGATGATGGCCTACTTCCGCGGAGGCGAGATGCGCCAGGTGGATGTCAACGGCAATGTCCTGGTGGTCTATTATCCCGTGGACGGCAAAGACTCCACGATGATAGGGATGGACTACACCGAGGGCGGATTCCTGCGCATGTTCCTCAAGGACAGGAAGATGGAGCGGGGCTCCTTTATCGGGAAAGCCACGGGGACGATGTACCCCATGGACCAGATACCTCCGGACAAGTCCCGCCTGCCTTCGTTCGCCTGGTTCGACTACGTGCGTCCGCAGAGCAAGGAAGATATCTTCGAGTGGAGAGGCAAACATGCCGACCAGGTGCTGAAGAAGTCTGACCGCGGACCGGTGCTTTCGCCCCGCGAGATGCGCATCGGCCGCATCGAGAAGAAGTAATCGCCTATGGGACTCTTCAGACAGCCGAAACCCCGCCGCTTCCACCATCCCTATATCTATGTGGATGAGCGCAAGGAACGGCTGGAGCACATGCGCGAAAAGGCCCGGGAGGAACTGGGGCTGCCCCGCGAACGGCCCGTCTGCCCCGAGGATATCCGCGGCCGCTTCATCGGACAGACCACGCACTTGCGCCGTTGGAAGGAACGCCGTGCGCGGACTTGGCATCCCGCCGTCCTCATCTTCCTCGTTGCGCTGCTGGTGTTTTTGTGGTGTATTATCATTTAATTAAAGGAAAGGATAGTAGAGATTATGAGTGATATTATTCATCTGTTGCCCGACTCGGTGGCCAACCAGATAGCCGCGGGCGAGGTCATCCAGCGTCCGGCCTCCGTGGTCAAGGAACTGGTGGAGAACGCCATCGACGCCGAAGCCCGGGAAGTGCATGTGCTGGTGGCCGATGCGGGAAAGACCTCCATCCAGGTCATCGACGACGGCAAGGGCATGTCCGAGACGGACGCACGCCTGGCCTTCGAGCGGCACGCCACCTCCAAGATACGCGAAGCCGCAGACCTCTTCGCCCTGCACACCATGGGATTCCGGGGCGAGGCGCTGGCCTCCATCGCAGCCGTGGCAGAGGTGGAGCTGAAGACCCGCCGCGAAGAGGACGAACTGGGCACCCGGCTGCTCATTGCCGGCTCGAAAGTGGAGAGCCAGGAGCCGGTCACCTGTCCCCGCGGCAGCAACTTCCTGGTCAAGAACCTCTTCTTCAACGTGCCGGCGCGGCGCAAGTTCCTCAAGTCCAACAGCACCGAGCTGACGAACATCATGACCGAGTTCGAGCGCATTGCCCTGGTGCATCCCGACATCTCCTTCAGCCTGCTGCACAATGACGCCGAGCTGTTCAACCTCCCCGCCATGCCCTTGCGCCAGCGGGTGATGGCCGTGTTCGGCAAGAAGATGAACCAGCAACTGCTCACCCTGGAGGTGGACACGACCCTGGTCCGCATCAGCGGATTCGTAGCCAAGCCCGAGACCGCCCGCAAGAAAGGGGCGCACCAATACTTCTTCGTCAACGGGCGTTACATGCGCCACCCCTATTTCCACAAGGCCGTGGCGGAGGCTTACGAACGGCTCATCCCCGCGGGCGAGCAGGTGTCCTACTTCATCTACTTCAACGTGGATCCCCGGAACATAGACGTCAACATACATCCCACCAAGACCGAGATAAAGTTCGAGAACGAGCAGGCCATCTGGCAAATCCTGGCCGCCGCCGTCAAGGAGACCCTGGGCCGCTTCAGCGCCGTGCCCAGCATAGACTTTGACACGGAGGACATGCCGGACCTGCCCGCATTCAGCGGCACGTCCTCCTACGAGCCGCCCCGGGTGAACTACGACAGCGGCTTCGACCCCTTCAAGACCGCCGCCGCCCCGGCCTATGGCGGCGAGGCGCGCCCGCGCACCGTGTCCGGCGACTGGGAGCAACTGTATGCCGGCGTGGCCCGCGCCAGCAAGATGAACGAGCCGGAGGCCGACCTCCTGCCCGACGAGGAGGAGCTGGCCGGCACCATGCTGCCCATGGACGAGCCGGTGGTGGAGAAGGGCGCCCAGCACTTCCAGCTGAAGGGGCGCTTCATCCTGACGTCCGTCAAGTCCGGCCTGATGCTCATCGACCAGCACCGCGCCCACGTCCGCGTCTTGTTCGACCGCTATATGGAGCAAATCCGCCAGCACAAGGGCGTGTCGCAGGGCGTGCTCTTCCCCGAGGTGGTGGAGCTGGCCCCGGCCGAGGCCGTCGTGCTGGATGCCCTGTCGGAGGACCTGGCCGCCGTCGGCTTCGACCTCTCGCCCCTGGGCGGGGGCAGCTATGCGGTCAACCGCGTGCCCGCCGGCATCGAAGGGCTCAGCCCCGTGGACCTCATCCGCAACATGGTCCACACGGCCCGCGAGCAGGGCACCGGTGTCCGCGAGGAGGTGCAGTCCATCCTCGCCCTGACCCTGGCACGCTCCGCCGCCATCGTCTACGGGCAGGTGCTCAGCGAGGAGGAGATGGCCAACCTGGTGGACAGCCTCTTTGCCTGCCAGGCGCCCGGCTATACGCCCGACGGGCGGACCATCCTCGTCACGGTCAAGGAGGAAGAGATAGAGAAACGCTTCGCATAATGCGCGGCAGGAAGAGGGTGTGCCAAAACTCAAAGGAGACTGACAATTTGTTATTCTTTAGACGCGGATGGTGCGGATTTAGCGGATCTTATAAATTAATAATCCGCTTCATCCGCTAAATCCGCGTCTAAAAGATTATCCTTTTCCTTTTTGACACACCGTCGCGGCGGGAGACGGACAGTCGGAACTCAACGGCTTGTCCGCCTCCCGTTTCCTTATATACGCAGGGGATATACCCGGATAGATGTACATCTTATACCAGGATAGATGTACATCTTTTATACAGTTAGATGTACATCTTTTATATAGGTAGATGTACATCTATTGATGTAATATATGTACATCTATAGGAGTAATAGATGTACATCTAACTTCTAATTACACGTACGTATAACATGGTATTACACGTACGTATAATGCTATAATATACGTACGTATAACTATATAATAGACGTACGTATAATGTGGTATTACACGTACGTCTAATTAGGTGGGGCAGGGGCGTATAAACAGCGGGAGAGGGCGGTCCTTCGGATGCGGACTGCCCTCTCCCTTCAGTGTTGTTGCTGATGTTCAGGCGGTTACCCCTTTGCTTGTTGGGCGAAGCGTGCGGCCTGCTCGCGTATCAGCTCCTCGTCGTCGAAGTAGTTGATCTTCATGGCGCGGCGCACGTCGTCCAGCGTCTGTGCGGCGGCCTCGCGTGCCTGCTCGCAGCCCTGGCGCAGCATGGCGTAGATGGCGGGGATGTCCTGCTCGAACTCCTTGCGGCGCGTGCGGATGGGCTCCAGCGTCTCCTGCATGATGGCGGTCAGGAACTTCTTGACCTTGACGTCGCCCAGCCCGCCGCGGCGGTAGTGTGCCTTCAGCTCCTCCAGGTCGGGGTAGTCGGGTAGGTAGCGGCCGAAGTGCTCGGGGCGGCAGAAGGCGTCCAGGTAGGTGAAGACGGGGTTGCCCTCCACCTGGCCGGGGTCTTGCACGCGCAGGTGGTTGGGGTCGGTGTACATGGTCTTGATCTTGGCGGCCACCGTGTCGGCGTCATCGCTGAGGTAGATGCAGTTGCCCAGGCTCTTGCTCATCTTGGCCTTGCCGTCCGTGCCGGGCAGGCGCAGGCAGGCGGCATTGTCCGGCAGGAGGATTTCGGGTTCGACCAGGGTCTCGCCGTAGATGTGGTTGAAGCGGCGCACAATCTCGCGGGCCTGCTCCAGCATGGGCTCCTGGTCCTCGCCCACGGGAACGGTGGTTGCGCGGAAGGCGGTGATGTCCGCCGCCTGGCTGATGGGGTAGGTGAAGAAGCCCACGGGGATGGAGGCCTCGAAGTTGCGCATCTGTATCTCGGTCTTCACCGTGGGGTTGCGTTGCAGGCGCGAGACGGTGACGAGGTCCATGTAGTAGAAGGTCAGCTCGCACAGCTCGGGAATCTGCGACTGGATGAACAGCGTGCAGCGCGTGGGGTCCAGCCCGCAGGCCAGGTAGTCCAGCGCGACTTCGATGACGTTCTGACGCACCTTCTCGGGCGTGTCCATATTGTCGGTCAGGGCCTGGGCGTCGGCGATGAAGACGAACATCCGGTCATAGTCGCCGGCGTTCTGCAGCTCGACGCGTCGGCGCAGCGAGCCTACGTAGTGTCCGATGTGCAGGCGGCCGGTAGGGCGGTCGCCGGTCAGGATGATTTTCTGTTTGCTCATAGATATGTATATAATATAATGTGTGATGCACGGGGGGTAATCGGGTGGCAAAGATACGGGTTTTATCGGAAAATCACTACCTTTGCAGCCGATTTGTATTCTCTAACCCTGCAACGCAATGATTTCAGTAGACGCCCTCAGCATGGAGTTCAATGCCACGCCCCTCTTCCGGGACGTGAGTTTCGTCATCAACCGTAAGGACCGCATCGCCCTCGTCGGGAAGAACGGCGCGGGAAAGTCCACCCTGCTCAAGATTCTGGCCGGGCAGCAGCATCCCACGACGGGCACGGTCAGCCTGCCGCGCGAGTGCACTGTGGGATACCTGCCGCAGGTGATGCGCCTGGCGGACACCCGCACGGTGCGCCAGGAGGCAGAGACCGCCTTCGCCCACATCCACGAGCTGAAGGCCCGCCTCGTGGACCTGCAGCTGGAGATGGCCGAGCGCACGGACTACGAGTCCGCTTCCTACCAGGAGCTGATAGACCGCTTCACCCGCGAGAACGACCGCTTCACCCTGATGGGCGGCGACAATTACCAGGGCGAGCTGGAGCGCACCCTCCAGGGCCTGGGCTTCCGCCGCGAGGATTTCGACCGTCCCACCAGCGAGTTCTCCGGCGGCTGGCGCATGCGCATCGAGCTGGCCAAGCTCCTGCTGATGAAGCCTGACGTCCTCTTGCTGGACGAACCGACCAATCACCTGGACATCGAGTCCATCCAGTGGCTGGAGCAATTCCTTGCCACCCGGGCCAATGCGGTGGTGTTGGTCAGCCACGACCGCGCCTTCCTCAACAATGTCACCACCCGTACCATCGAGATCTCCTGCGGCCGCATCTACGACTACAAGGTGAAGTACGACGAGTTTGTCCGCCTGCGCCGGGAGCGCCGGGAACAGCAGTTGCGTGCCTACGAGAACCAGCAGAAGCAGATAGAGGACACGGAAGCCTTCATCGAGCGTTTCCGCTACAAGGCCACCAAGGCCGTGCAGGTGCAGAGCCGCATCAAGCAGCTGGAGAAGCTGGAGCGTGTGGAGGTGGACGAGGAGGATACGTCCACCCTCCGGCTGAAGTTCACCTGCTCCTCCCGCTCGGGCAATTATCCCGTCATCTGCGAGGACGTCCGCAAGGCCTACGGCGACCACGTCATCTTCGACCACGTGGACATGACGCTGACCCGCGGCGAGAAGGTGGCCTTCGTGGGCCGCAACGGCGAGGGTAAGTCCACCTTGGTGAAGTGCATCATGGGCCAGATACAGGACTACACCGGCCGTCTGACCCTGGGACACAACGTGCAGATAGGCTACTTCGCCCAGAATCAGGCCCAGCTGCTGGACGAGCGGCTGACCGTGTTCGACACCATCGACCGCGTGGCCACCGGTGACATCCGGCTGAAGATACGCGACATCCTCGGTGCCTTCATGTTCGGCGGCGAAGCGTCGGACAAGCCCGTCCGCGTGCTCAGCGGCGGTGAGCGCACCCGCCTGGCGATGATTCAGCTTCTGCTCCAGCCGGTCAACTTCCTCATCCTCGACGAGCCGACCAATCACCTGGATATGCGCTCCAAGGACGTGCTGAAGGAGGCCATCGCCTCTTTCGAGGGGACCGTCATCCTCGTCAGCCACGACCGCGACTTCCTGGACGGCTTGGTCACGAAGGTCTACGAATTCGGCGGCGGGCGTGTCCGCGAGCACATCGGCGGTATCTACGATTTCCTCCGTGCGAAGAATGCAGCGGATGCAGCCGACCGTCTGGACACAGTGTTCCAGGCGGAGAAGGGAAAGACCGTCACGGAATCTTCCACTGCTGAAGCTCCCGCCAAAGGAGCATTGGATTGGCAGGCCCAGAAGGAACTGAACCGCAAGATCAAGAAGCTGGAGAAGCAGGTTGCCGAGTGCGAGCAGTCCGTCAGCGAGCTTGATGCGGCCATCGCTCTCCTGGAGCAACAGATGTCTACGCCGGAAGGCGCAGCGGACGCCTCTCTCTACGAGCGTCATGGCAAGCTCAAGAAGCAGCAGGACGAGGCAATGGTGTTGTGGGAGCAGGCCTCCGAGGAACTGGATATGTTGAAGAATGGTAAATAAAGAATGTCTTTTAGTCCAACGTAAAAGGGAATTACGTACCTTTGCGCCCCGGAACGAATCACACATTATATATATGTATATGAACGCAAAGCAAACTCTTTCTGTTGCAGCTATCTGCTTGACTTTTGCAGCCTGCAACACAGGCAAGAACGGTGGCCTGACCACGGGCATCGACCTTGCCAATCTCGACACCACGGCCCTGCCGGGTACCGACTTCTATCAGTATGCCTGCGGCGGATGGATGAAAGCCCATCCCTTGACAGACGAGTATTCACAGTACGGTTCTTTCACCGTCCTCTCCGAGAACAACCGCACGCAGATGCAGGGCCTTATCGAGGAACTGGCCAAGGCCCAGAACCAACCCGGATCTATCGCGCAGAAGGTGGGCGACCTGTACAATATCGCCATGGACAGCGTGAAACTGAACGCTGACGGCGTGAAGCCCATCCAGGCAGAGATGGAGGAAATCAATGCCCTGACGGACAAGTCGCAGCTGTATGCTTTCCTGCCTTCGCTGGCACAACGCGGCATCGGCGGTTATCTGGGCCTTTATGTGGGTGCCGACGAGAAGAACGCACAGATGAATGCCGTGCAAATCGGGCAGTCCGGTCTCTCCATGGGTGAGCGTGACTACTACCTGGCCGAGGACGAATCCACCACCAAGATCCGCGAAGCCTTCCGCGCTCACATCGTGAAGATGATGCAGTTGGCCGGCTATGATGACGCTGCCGCCAACCGTACCCGCGACATCGTGATGGACGTGGAGACCCGTCTGGCCAAGGCCTTCCGCAGCCGTGTGGAACTGCGCGACCCGCATGCCAATTATAACAAGATGACCGTAGACGAACTGAAGAAGCAGTATCCTACCTTCAACTGGGATGCCTATCTGGATGCCTTCGGCTTGCAGGACACGAAAGAAGTGATTGTCGGACAGCCCGCCTCCCTGGCTGAGGCAGCCAAGATATTGGATACCCTGCCCTTGGATCAGCAGAAACTTTACTTGCAATGGAAGTTGGTGGACGCGGCGGCCTCTTGTCTGAGCGATGCGTTGAACGAACAGAACTTCGACTTCTACAGCCGTACCATGTCCGGACAGAAGGAGCAGCAGCCCCGTTGGAAGCGTGCTGTAAGCACCGTCAGTGGCGTGTTGGGTGAAGCTGTGGGACAGATGTATGTGGAGAAGTACTTCCCCGCAGCCGCCAAGGAGCGCATGACGGCCCTCGTGAAGAACCTGCAGACCGCCCTGGGCGAGCGCATTCAGGCTTTGGAGTGGATGGGCGACAGCACGAAGGCCAAGGCTTTAGAGAAGCTCTCGACCTTCCGCGTCAAGATCGGCTACCCCGACAAGTGGAAAGATTACTCTGACCTGGAGATCAAGTCCGACTCCTATTGGGCCAATATCGAGCGTGCCAACCAATGGGGCTATAAGGAAATGCTGGCCAAAGCCGGCAAGCCCGTGGATCCCGAAGAGTGGTTCATGACCCCGCAGACTGTCAACGCTTATTACAACCCCACCACCAATGAAATATGCTTCCCCGCCGGTATCCTGCAGCCGCCTTTCTTCGACATGCAGGCCGATGACGCCTTCAACTATGGTGCCATTGGCGTGGTGATCGGCCACGAGATGACCCATGGATTTGACGACCAAGGACGCCAGTATGATAAGGACGGCAACCTGCGTGACTGGTGGACAGCCGAGGACGCCGAGCGCTTCAACGAGCGTGCCCAAGTGATGGTCAACTTCTTCGACAGCATTCAGGTGGCCCCCGGCGTACATGCTAACGGTCGTCAGACGTTGGGCGAAAATATCGCCGACTATGGTGGCCTGCAAGTGGCCTACCAGGCCTTCAAAAATGCCACCAAGGACCAGCCCCTGCCCACCGTGGACGGACTGACGCCCGAGCAGCGGTTCTTCCTGGCCTATGCCGGCGTGTGGGGACAGAACTGTACGCCCGAGTATATTCTCTATCTGACCAAAGTGGATGTACACTCGCTGGGTCGCTGGCGCGTCAACGGTGCTCTGCCGCAGATTGATGCTTGGTACGAGGCCTTCGGCATTACGGAGTCCGATCCGATGTATCTGCCCAAGGAGGAACGCGTGTCCATCTGGTAAGGGTTATTTAGAAAGCGTACAAATTAAGCGTTTTTCCGCCCTTGCGAGAACAACGTAACGAGAAAAGCCCTACATTTGCAGCATCTAACTCAAATGACTAACAACAACTAAAACTTAGATTAAAATGGCTTACGTAATTAGTGACGATTGCATCGCATGCGGTACTTGCATCGACGAATGCCCGGTAGGCGCCATCTCTGAAGGCGATAAGTATTCTATCGACCCCGAAGCTTGCACTGAATGCGGCACCTGCGCAAGTGTTTGCCCCTCTGAGGCTATTCACCCGGGAGAATAATCCGGTGAGAAACACTAGGGTTTGACAAAAAGAAGGAGGACAACGTTTTCGTTGCCCTCCTTTCTTTTTATGTTCGCCCAGCATGAACATTCTCTAATCGGTGCAAGTCCGTAACACGCCCGATAGCAGGAAGTGTATAGCCAAGAGCAAGGGTGTCCAACGCGAGTTGGAATCTGAAGGAAGCTGGCGGCAAACATCTGGC
>DXBX01000006.1 GCA_019116285.1 Candidatus Bacteroides merdigallinarum | reverse complement strand
CAACTTCATTAAGTTCGGGAATTTCGTTTGCACGGGCCACATCCGCAATGGAGTCCAAATATCGCACATTACGGTCTTCCCAATTCGCATACGGATCTTCCACTGTAGTGTCTTCTGCACACGACATAAAGCCGAAAGAAAGAGTAAATAGCAGGGCAATCAGCCAAAATAGGTTCTTGTTCATGTAGTTTAATTTATTACTGCAATGTTTTCAGCAAGCTGGTGATGCTTACCTTGTCTGCAATGATATTATTCAAATCTGCAATAGCCACACGTTCCTGTTCCATGGTGTCACGGTTACGCAAGGTTACGCAGTTGTCTTCCAATGTCTGGTGGTCGATGGTGATACAGTACGGAGTACCGATAGCATCCTGACGACGGTAACGCTTTCCGATAGAATCTTTTTCATCGTACTGGCAGTTGAAATGGAATTTCAGGTCGTTCACGATTTCACGAGCCTTTTCAGGCAGACCGTCTTTCTTTACCAACGGCATGACAGCCAGTTTCACCGGTGCCAAAGCTGCAGGCAATTTCAATACCACACGAGTTTCACCATTTTCCAGTTTTTCTTCATGATAAGCCGCACTCATCACGCTCAGGAACATACGGTCTACACCGATAGAAGTTTCGATGACATACGGAGTGTAGCTTTCGTTGATTTCCGGATCAAAGTACTTGATGCTCTTTCCTGAGAATTTTTCGTGCTGGCTCAAGTCGAAGTTAGTACGTGAGTGGATACCTTCTACTTCCTTGAATCCGAACGGCATCAGGAATTCAATATCCGTAGCAGCATTGGCATAATGAGCCAGTTTTTCATGGTCATGATAACGATAGTGGTCGTCACCGAAGCCCAGTGCCTTATGCCATTTCAAACGGATTTCTTTCCATTTCTTGAACCAGTCGAGTTCTGTTCCCGGTTTTACGAAGAACTGCATTTCCATCTGTTCGAACTCACGCATACGGAAGATGAACTGACGAGCTACAATTTCATTACGGAAAGCCTTACCAATCTGTGCAATACCGAACGGAATCTTCATACGTCCTGTTTTCTGTACGTTCAGGTAGTTCACAAAAATACCCTGAGCAGTTTCCGGACGCAGGTATACCTTCATGGCACCGTCTGCAGTAGATCCCATTTCAGTGGTAAACATCAGGTTGAACTGACGAACTTCTGTCCAGTTCTTTGTACCAGAAATCGGACATACGATTTCTTCATCCAGAATAATCTGACGAAGTTCGGCCAGGTCGTTGGCATTCATAGCCTTTGAATAACGTTCATGCAATGCATCACGTTTTGCCTGATGTTCCAGCACACGTGCATTGGTGCTACGGAACTCTTCTTCATTGAATGCTTCTCCGTATTTCTTGGCAGCCTTCGCTACTTCCTTATTGATTTTCTCGTCGTATTTAGCAATCTGATCTTCAATCAAGACATCGGCACGATAGCGCTTCTTTGAATCACGGTTGTCAATCAAAGGGTCATTGAAAGCATCTACATGACCGGAAGCCTTCCAGATAGTAGGGTGCATGAAGATAGCAGAGTCAATACCTACGATGTTGTCGTGCAACAGCACCATGCTCTGCCACCAGTATTGTTTGATATTGTTTTTCAGTTCCACGCCGTTCTGGCCGTAGTCGTACACTGCGCCCAGCCCGTCATAAATCTCGCTGCTGGGGAACACGAAGCCGTATTCCTTGCAGTGCGAGACGATTTTCTTGAAAACGTCTTCTTGTGCCATTTCTTGATTGTCTATCTACAGGTTTAACTATATTCCTTCGTAAAAAACGCCACAAAGATAGGGATTTATCCCATAACAACTATCGCTTGGCCTATTAATTTACTTGAATTGGGCGGGAAGAAAAGAAAAACGGCACGGAATCCGCCTGCAACAAGCGGATATTCCGGCCGTTTATACAGCTATACCGACGAGCGCGAGTGCGGGTACCGGCGAGCAGGAGCGCGGGTACCGACGGACACGCACGGGAATATTGTCCTATTTAATCGCCTGCGGGCAGGTGAAGCCCAGCTTCTCCAGCCCCTTCTGTACGTCGGGATGGCTCATGAAGAGGCGCCACAGCAAGCCGCTGCGGTGGTTCTCCAGCATAACAGCTATGGGGCCTTGGTCGATGGCCAGGTAACGCTGCGGGAACCAGTCGTCTGTCTCGCTGAAAGCGTCATAGAAGCCATAGGGGCCCAGCACCTTGTCACGCATCGCATACAGACGGCGCATCACCTGCATGGACTCCTCCGGGGTATAGACGATGGACGAGAGGGCAGCCGTGGGCGAGATGACGCCCAGATCGGCCTGTTCGTTGGGGGCATGGGCGGCATATCCGGCTACGGAATAACTGGCTGTCAGACCCCAGCAATCGGCCCCGTAGCCCTTGAACTGCTTGGGATTGCGGACACACCAGGCGCGGTGGATGAGGGTCAGATTGCGCATCTCGTCAAAGTAGTTCGTGCAATACTTATCCTTCAAACCCGTGGGATTGAGTCCCAGGAAGGAATAATGTGCCCAGAACAGGGGGCCGGCCTCCGTGCCCTGATAGCGCAGTTGCAGGGGCAGATTCTCCACCCGGTGGGGCGAGACAATGGCGCCATTCTCGGCCCAGCCTTTGTGGTAGACCTCGGCGGGAACCCCATGCGTAGGCGAGGCAGCAGCCAGCACGTACATGATGAGACATTCGTTGTAACCGTGTACCGGGAAGTTCATCTCCCAGGCATACTCAGGACTCCAGTGCCAGTAGAGCACGTCCTGTCCGTCGCGGCGGTGCCAGTCCCACTCCACGTCTTTCCACAATTTGTCGATGCGGGCGGCCAATGCCTTTTCGGCTTCCGAGCCGTCCACATAGTACTGGTGCACACACAGCAGGGCCTGCATCAGGAAGGCAGTTTCCACCAGGTCGCCGCCGTTGTCCTTCTTTCCGAAGGGCTTCACCCGGCCGGTGTCGCCATACCACCAGTGGGGATAAACGCCGTGGAAGCGGTCGGCCCGCTCCAGAAAGGAGACAATCTTCTCCATGCGCGCCAAGCCCTCTTCGCGGGTGACATAGCCGCGGTCGATGCCTGCCAGCACGGCCATGATGCCAAAGCCGCTGCCGCCGGAGGTGACGACGTTCTGGTCGTTCTCAGGATAGATGCCATCCATGTGGATGCGTTCGCGGGCCAGTCCGCTGGTGGGTTCGGCCCCATCCCAGAAATAGTTGAAAGTAAGGCGCTGCACCGTGTCCATCAGGGCCTCGTCTGTCAGCGCGGGTTCCGTGGCCGCCTCCTTCTTCCCTTTGCACTGTGCAAAACAGAACAACAGGCAGGCGGCTAATAGTAGGTTTGTCAGTCTCATTGCTGTTCGTTTATTTAGAGGTTGAGAATGTCAGTTCGGCCAACACGGGACAGTGGTCGGAGTAGTAGCCCTCGGCGGGCGTATCCTGGATGACACGGCAACGCACGGCCTTCAGTTGCGGAGTGATGAACACGTAGTCCAACAAGGAGCGTTCTTCCAACGGCAGGCGTCCGAAGTCGTGGAAGGACCAGTCCGGCCCATAAGCCACGTCGGCCGAGGTCCAGGCATTCAGCATCCCGCCATCGGTCAAGACCTTGGCCGGCTCATCCTCGGGCGGACAGTTGAAGTCGCCGGTGATGATGGCAGGCATGTCCGGAGCAATCTCTTGCAGGCGCGACAGAATCAGGCGGCTGCCTTCGCGACGGGCCGTGACACCGATATGATCCAGGTGGGTGTTGAAGTAGGCCACCTCGCGTCCGTTCTGCTTGTCACGCAGCAAAGCCCATGTGCAGACACGGTTGCAGGCGGCGTCCCAACCCAGGATGCCGAACGAATCGGGCTGCTGGCTGAGCGAGAAGTTGCCACTATCCAGCAGGTCGAAACGGTCGGTACGGAAGAATACGGGGCTGTATTCGCCCTGGTCCTTGCCATCGTCGCGTCCCACGCCCAAGGCGGTGTATTGCGGCAACAGCTGTTTCAGGTCCTGCATCTGGTTGGGCAGGACTTCCTGCATACCCAGCAGGTCGGGAGAATAATAGGCCAACAGCCGACCCACATTGGCCTTGCGGTAAGACCAGGCATTAAGACTGTCCGACGAGACATCCAGACGGATGTTGAAGCTCATCACCTGCAAGGGCTGCGCGGTGGGAGCGGATGCCGGCTTGCACCCGGACAGCAGGAGCAGGAGGGCGGCGGAAATGCTTAAAAAGAGATGTTTCATCATTATAAAATTATTAGGGGGAAGGCGTATCCGGACGAAAAAGAGCCGGCTTACAGACACGGATTTTGCGGAGTGCCCCAGGGGACAGCCGCCTCATCCGTGTCCGAAAAGCGACAAATTATCAATCTATTTTCATCTTGGAACGTCCTTACTTACATTATTGCAGCGTAAAACGTGCCGTCTTTACATCGCGGCTGCTGCCGCCGATCATCACGTCGAAATCGCCCGGCTCGCACACGTAGTCAAGATCGTAGTCATAGAACTTCAACAGGTCGGAAGTGATCTTGAAGGAAATCTCCTTGCTCTCGCCGGCCTTGAGGAAGACCTTCTGGAAGCCTTTCAGTTCCTGGACGGGACGGGTAATGCTGCCCACAAGGTCACGCAGGTAGAGCTGCACCACTTCGGCGCCATCATACCGTCCGGTATTGGTCAGGGTAACCGTGGCCGTTATCTCACCGTTGATGTTCATCGAGGTCTTGTCCAGCTTCACGTCGCTGTACCGGAAGGTCGTGTAGGACAATCCGTAGCCGAAGGGGTAGAGCGGCTCGTTGTCGATGTCCAGGTAGTTGCTGCGGAACTTCTCGAACCAGCGGCCTTTGCCCAAGGGACGGCCGGTGTTCTTGTGGTTATAGAACAGGGGCACTTGTCCGACATTCTTCGGGAAAGTCATGGTCAGCTTGCCGCTGGGATTGACGTCTCCAAAGAGCACATCCGCAATGGCATACGCTGTCTCGCTGCCGCCGAACCATACGTTCAGGATGGCCGAGACGTTCTCATGTTCCCACGTCAGGGTGAGGGGACGGCCGGTGAAGAGGGTCAGCACGACGGGCTTGCCGGTCTTCAGCAGGGCTTCCAGCAGGCGGCGTTGCACATCGGGGATACCCAGCTCACTGCGGCTGGAGCTTTCGCCACTCATTTCGGAGGATTCGCCGAGGGCGGCCACAATGACATCGGCCTTGGCGGCAGTGGCCAACGCCTCGTCCAGCAATTCCTGGTCGGTGCGGTTGTCGCGGTTCAGGCTACGGCCGAACATGGTGGCACGTTCCTCATAGGCGGCGTCGCTCACCAGGTTGCTGCCCTTGGCATACAGTACGTTGACTTTGCCTTTCGTCACTTCCTTCAGCCCTTCATAGACCGAACGATAGTCGTTCAGGCGGGCAGCCACACTCCACGTGCCGGCCATATTGCTGCGCGTGTTGCCCAACGGGCCGATGACAGCCACCGTCCCTTGCTTCTTCAGCGGCAGGACGGGTGCCTGGCCGGCTGCGGCCGGCTCGTTCTTCAGCAGGACGAAGCACTCCGAGGCTATCTTACGCGCTGCGGCGCGGTGTTCGGCGTTAAATACTTCACGGGCAGGGCGCTTCAGGTCGCAATACTTATAAGGGTCATCGAAGAGTCCCAGCTTATACTTGGCCTCCAGGATACGGCGACAAGCCTGGTCGATATATTCCATGCTGATTTTGCCTTCGTCCAGCGATTTCTTCAGCGTACCGGCAAAACCGTCGCTCACCATGTCCATGTCCACACCGGCCTCCAAGGCACGGGCAGAAACCGTCTGCAAGTCGCCGATGCCGTGGGGCACCATTTCGGCAATGCCCGTATAGTCAGTCACCACAAAGCCGTCGAAGCCCCACTGGGTACGCAGGACGTCGGTCATCAGCCAGCGGTTGCCCGTGGCAGGGACGCCATCCACTTCGTTGAACGAGGCCATCACACTGCCCGCGCCGGCCTCTACGGCAGCCTGATAGGGGCGGAAGTATTCATTGTACATCCGGTTGCGGCTCATGTCCACCGTGTTATAGTCGCGTCCGGCCTCGCCGGCTCCGTAAAGGGCAAAGTGCTTGACACAGGCCATAATCTGGTTATTGGCCTGCAACTGCGTGGACTTGTCGGATCCTTGGTAACCACGCACCATGGCCTGCGCAATGGCAGCACCCAGGAAGGCATCCTCACCATTCCCCTCGCTGACACGGCCCCAACGCGGGTCGCGGCTGACGTCTACCATCGGGCTGAACGTCCAGCAGATACCATCGGCACTGGCCTCGGTAGCGGCGATACGGGCCGACTGCTCGACAGCTTCCATATCCCAGCTGCACGACAGGCCCAAAGGAATGGGAAATACGGTCTCATAACCATGGATGACGTCCATACCGAATAACAAGGGAATGCCCAGCCGGGAATTTTCGACGGCCAGCTTCTGGACATCGCGGATGCGGTCCACGCCTTTCAGGTTGAACAATCCGCCTACGAGGCCCTTCTCTATCAGCTTGGCCACGTCGCTACTTTTGGCTTGTCCGGTGGTGATTTCACCGGTAACAGGCAGGTTGAGCTGACCGATTTTCTCTTCTACGGTCATCTTGCTCATCAGTTCCGTTATAAACTTGTCCATGTCGCGGGGAGTATTCTCCGGCGTTTCTCCCTTGGGCGAAGCGGTCGCCAGCAGGGTGGACATCGAAACGGCTGCAAGTAATGCTACTTTCTTCATGTCTTGATCGTTTGTTTATAGGTTTAGTAATATGGGATTGATTTCATTGTCTCTTCCTCCTCTGCTTATTCCCGCACCACGGGGCTCAACGGCGAACGGCCGCTCTCGCCCAGGGCTTCGACGGCAAAGCAATAGTCGGTGCTCTTATCCATGCCACGGAAATCATAAGACTCTGCCCCCAGCACTGTAATACAGTTGTAGAGCTTGTCAGGAGATGTTCCGTAATAGATATTATAGCCATAGGCTCCGTCCACGGGCTTCCACGAGATGAGACCGTTGCGGCGGTCGTTGCGGTCGCGGTCCACCTTCAGGCCCTGTACAGCAGCGGGGGCCTCGCCGTCACCGCATCCGAAAACACGGAAACCGGACAAAGCCACCGAGCCGGTGGGAACATGGACATTCTCGAAACGGAGGTAGCGGGTGCGCAACGGCTCGTTCAACTCCACATAGTCGTGGGGACAATCGCGGTCATTGTCGCTTTTGTCCACGACCAACGTCCAATCCCGGCCGTTTTCAGAAGCAAAGATACGGTATTGGTGATAAATGTCCATCGCGCGGTTGTGCTGAAATGCCTTGTGTTCATAAAAATTAAGCTGCAAGGCGCGGACAGTCTTCACGCCGCCCAAATCCAATTCAGCCCATTCGCCGGGATGGCCGGTGGCAGCTGCCCAATAGGTGCGCATGCTTTCGTCCGTCAAGTGGTCGGCTGTATAAATGCTGTCTGTAGACGAGACACGCACCGGCTTGTCGTAGGACAGGAGCATCCAGCCCGTAAAACGGTCTGCGGGGTTCTTGATGTCCAGCGGTTCGGCCCACGTAGGATAGTCGCCAAAGGCTGTGGATGAATACATCACGCCATCCGCGTCGAAAGCCACGGGGTAGAGCCCTATGCGACGCTCGAACTTGTACTTCAGCGAAAGCATACAGGTGGCCACGTGCCAGTAGTTGCCTTTCACATCGCAGAAGGTGCCTCCGTGTCCCGAGCCCTGAACGAAACCTCCGGGCTTGTAGCACATGGGATTATGGCGCTGGTAAGTGAAAGGGCCCAGCGGCGAATCACCCACATAGACGCCGTCGGCATAGACCTTGAACTCCGTGCCCGGCGCACCATACTGGAAGTAATACTTGCCGTTGTGCTTCGTCATATAGGCGCCTTCGGTGAAGGGACGGAGAATCACCTCGTCATCGTTGTTCATGCCGAAGCGCTCCCAACCATGTTCCTCGGGACGGAGCATCAGTACATCGTGTATCTTGCTGATGGGATAGAAGTCATTGCGATCCAGTTCGACTGCCTTCAAAGGATATTCATTGCTGGAGCCATAATAGAGGTACAGGCGTCCGTCGTCGTCCAGGAAGAGGCAGGGATCCCACGAAGGCAAGACATTCTTCTCGATGGCTCGTTTGAAGCGGCCGGTCTTGGGATGCGTGCTGTACCATACGGCCAGTCCCTCGTAGGTTGAGCCGGTATAGAACAAGGTGTCGCCACAGACGTAAGCCGCCGGGGCACACTGGTCATCGTCCGTGGGCTTGCGCTGGAAGGTAGCCGGCACGAAATCCCAATCCACCAAATTGCGCGACCAATGGAAGCCGCCCTGATTGGTAGAGAACAGAAAGTACTCACCCTTGTAGGTAACCGCCATCGGGTCGGCAGCAGAACGGAACGAACCGTTGGGCTTCACATTATTATTATATGGTTCGAAGTTGTAGCTGATGTTCATCGGATTGCAATAGGTGCGGCTCATGGGAGCTTCCGGGTCATACCAACGCGTGGCAACAGCCGGACGACGCGGCACAGAGCGATGCTCTTCGTCTTCCATCAGCACCTCGATGTCGATCTCGTCCAGGCCCAGCATCCGATTGACCAGTCGCTTGCCGGGATAATAGACATAAAGGTGCACGTCGTTCTCCGCTCCCTTGATGGCAAAACTGCCATCGGCAGCAGTGGTGCTGTGCATAGGGCTGGCAAAGAACATTACCGTAGCACCCTCCAACGGACGGCGTGCCTCATCCAATACACGTCCCCGGACAATACGATCTTTCGTCACGGTGATGTAATAGTCGCTGACCTGCCCCTTGACTACACGGATGGAGTCTTGGGCGAGAGCGGGCATCAAAGTGACTAAAGCCATACTAAAAGAGAATAGGAGCTTCATCATGATTTTAAGTCCAAGCAGGCTAAGAGTTAAAATAAGGTAGGTATCCGCAATCGGCCATTCAGGGATTCACACGTTATCACAGTACGGATGTTACACCGTCACAGTACGGATGTTACACGTATGGACTGAGGCATCGGATTCTTTGCGGATATTCATTCTAAAATAAAGGGCATACCCTAGGACTGTCTTTTTCGCCTCGGTACGCCCTTTTTATCAAGATTTTCAATTAATAGTTAGGATTCTGTACCAGTACCCCACCTGATTTATCGATTTCTGTCTGCGGCAAGGGAAGATAAGCATTCTTGTCCTCATAAGTCTTGCCCGCAGCAGCCAGCACTTCTTTGGCTATGCCCCAACGAACCAAGTCGTAAAAGCGGTCAGGCTCCAAAGCCAGTTCTACACGACGCTCATGACGAATGGCATCACGCAGTTCGCTTTGATTGGTCGTGGTCACCTTGGGCAGGACATCCAGCGTGCCACGAGCATGGGCACGGACTTGCTCCAAATAACCCAAAGCCTCCGAAGTCAATCCTTTTTCGTTGGCGGCCTCGGCAGCCATCAGCAACACGTCCGGATAGCGGATCAGGCGGATATTGACCCAAAAGCCACCTTTGGTATATTTGGCGCGCAGATCAGGCTCTGTATAAGCTTTTTTGTTGTAGTACGCACCCATACCCGTGGAGACAGGAGATTCACCATAAGGCTCGTTCGTATTCTCCGGCGTAATAGGCTCGTCCACACTACGACGGAAATAGAGCAACGTCGCATTCTTGCGGGGATCGCCCGGCTCAAAGGCTTCACCACATTCCTTGGTGGCCATGTGCCAGCCCCAACCCAAGTTCCAGTCGCCGGAGCCACGCACGCCCTGCACCTCACAGAACTGGCTGCCAATGCTCAAGTCGGCTTTCAAGGCGTCTGTCGACTCGCATTGCAACTCGAAAATGCTCGCGTCACAGTTCTCGCCTTCGACCGTGAAGATTTTATTCACCGGCGTGGTCAGGCCGTACAAGTTTGAGTTAATGACATCCACCGAGGCGGTGTACATGTTATTCCAATCATTACGCATCATATAAGTACGTGCATGCAATGAACGGGCGGCACCCCACGTGGCACGTCCCGTATAGTCGGAAGTCCACTGCAAAGGCAGGCATTTCTCTGCCTCGTCCAAGTCCAAGTCGATTTGCTCATAAATGTCTTCAATCGGCGACTTGGCAACATTGGCATCGGCCGCATCGACAACCTTGAACGTCACCAGAGGCACTTCGCCCCATGCGCGCACCAAGTTGAAATAGCAATAGGCACGGAAGAACAGGGCTTCACCCTTGATACGGATGTTCTCTTCTCCCTCGGGGTCATCACTCTTGGCGATGTCGTCCAGGATTTCATTGCACTGATAAATGATGCTATAGCACTGGTTCCAATAAGCGCCCAATGTGCCGTTGGAAGCTGTATACTGGAAGTCATCCCACATGGCTGCATTATCCGCACCGTCCGTCACATCGCTACCTTTTTCCGAATCTTCGCTGCGCACCATATGTATCAGGAATGCGGGAATACCGGCTGTGATATTGTAGCTACGCATCAGGTAATACACATTATAAATCTTACCGCCGACCAAAGCCGTAGGGGCGTCATCTTCGGTAAATTCTCCCAGCGGGTCACGATCCAGGAAGTCATTGCAAGCGCTGAACGAAAGGGCAGTAGAGCCTATCAACAGCGAAAGGATATATTTCTGTAGTTTCATATCGTCACTAACTATAAGGTCTGTAAATCTGTTATCTATTCTTAGAATGTCAAATTGAAGCCGAAGGTATAGATGGCGGGCATCGGATAGCTGCCACTGTCTTCACCGAAGGCTATGGCACTTCCACCCAGTTCAGGCGTATAGCCCGTATTGTGCTTCCATGTCTTCACGTTCTGGATGTTGGCGTACAGTTTCAGCGCTTGCAAGCCGATCTTCTTGATAAGCGTCTGATCGAAATTATAGGCCAAAGAAATGTTACGGATACGGAAGAAGCTGCCATCCTCAATGTAATACTCCGAGTTTTGGTTGTTGATGGTGTGCGTCACGTCCAACAGGGGTTGCGTATTGCTCGTACCTTCACCGTGCCAACGTCCCAGGCGCTGTTCCATGAAGTTGAACTGGCTCCAGTTATAGTTGTCCCACGTGCGGTAAATCTCATTACCTGCCTGGCCCATCATGTCGATGCCCAGTTCCCAGTTCTTATAACCAAGGCTCAGGTTGATGCCATACGTCACATCCGGGGTAGGATTACCAATCATGGTACGGTCGGCCGTGGTGATTTCACCGTCATCGTTGATATCGGAGAACTTCAGGTCGCCCGGCGTTACCGTGGCCAGCGTATTCTTGGGCGAATTGGCAATTTCCTCTTCGTTCTGGTAAACGCCCTCCACCTTATAGCCATAGAAGAAACCGATGGGATAACCGGCCATCGTATAGCTCTGGCTCTTGCCACCACTGATGATGGAGTATCCGTCCTGTACAAGGCTCAGCACTTTGTTGTCGATTGTCGTCAGGTTGGCACCTATGCTATAATTCCAGTCGCCAATCTCGTCGCGCCATTCGAGGGCGAGTTCAAAGCCCTTGTTCTCTATGGAGCCCAGATTGCCCACACCGGGCTGAGTGCCGGAAATACCCGGTACATCGGTCAGCAGGTCCTTGGTCGTCTTCTTGTAGTAAACACCCTCGAAGTGCAAGCGGTTACGCAGGAAGTTGGCCTCCAGACCGGCTTCCCAAGCCTCTACCTTTTCCCAATGAAGCGTAGGATTGGGCAGGTATGCCAACTGGTAGCCGGGATAGATGGCAGCCGGAGAACCGAACACTGCCGAATAAGCGTTCTGCAGCAACGGCTCGGCAGGATAAGCTCTGTCCAGATTCTGGTTACCCAATGTACCCCACGAACCTTTCAGCTTCAACATATCCAACCATTCGATATCCTTCATGAACTCTTCCTCGCTCATCAGCCAGCCCAAGCCCACGGAATAGAAGTTTTGCCACTGATTGCCGGTGTAAGAGAACGCCGACGAACCGTCACGACGATAAGAACCATTAAACAAGTACTTGCCCTTGTAGTTATAAAGGATACGGGCCAGGATGGACACCGTGCTACGCTCCCACTGCTCGCTGTCATTGGTAGAAGTGGCTGCATCGCCGATGCTCACATACCACTTGTCCGGATTGTTGGGGATTACCAGGCCTACGCCCTGCGTACGGGCCGCATTCAGCATCTCATACTTGTCATAGTATGTGGTGAAACCGGCGGTGGCCGTCAAGCTATGGTCTTTCCAGCTGTTGGTATAGGTCAGCAGGTAGTCGCTCTGTACTTTCATCTCGTTGGTACGCTGTTGCGAAACGCCTGTACGGCCGTCACCCAGCGTTTCGATGCCACCCTCAACGGTAGCGTCATACACCTGGATACGCGGAGTGTAAGTACGCTGGCTGTTCGACGCATAGTCCATCGAGTAAGTCACCTTGAACTGGAAATTCTTCAGGAAATCCCATTGGCCCCAGATGTTGCCAGAGCCGCGATAATTCTCGCCCTTCACCGTATTGGCTTTCAGGTCAACATCCACCATCGGGTTGTTCATCTGCGCCTTCTGGAAGCTAGGCAACACAGAATAGAGGCCATACTCTTCGTTGAACACGGGAGCAACAGGCGCTGCACGCAAAGCCGTAGCCACGCTCTTCGTATCGGGCGGCAACACACGGGCGCCATTGAACTGGAAGCCGACTTTCAGCTTATCGGTAATCTTATAGTCATTGCTGATGTTCAGCGTCACCTTACTATATTTTTCGTGTTTGATGTTGCCTTGCTCATATGCATAACCTACGCCCATATAGAAGCTGTTCTTGTCCGACGCGCTGGAAATGCTGATATTATTGTTCGTGATGAAGCCATTTTGGAAGATTTCATCCTGCCAATTCGTGTTGGCTGTCCAGTCCGTAAAGTCAAACAAGGGGTCACCCTGGTTGCTCAGCTGCTCGTTATAGAGTTCCTTGAAACCGGCTGCATCGACCATGGCAATCTTGTCCACCACCTTCTTGAAGCCGAACGAGGCATTGATATTGACGCGCGTCTGTCCTTCCTTAGCCTTCTTGGTGGTGATGATGATAACACCGTTGGCACCACGCACACCGAAGATAGCCAGTGACGAGGGGTCCTTCAATATCTCCATGGACTCGATGTCCGAAGGATTCAGGAAATTGATATTGTCGTTAAACAATCCGTCCACGATATACAAAGGCTTGTAGCCATTGATGGAGTTGGTACCACGGATACGGATTTCAGGGTCGGCACCGGCCACACCGGAGTTGATGACTTGCACACCGGCCACCCGTCCTTGCAAGGCTGCCACAGGGTTGGTGATCGGCTTGTTGGCAATGATCTCGCCTTTCACGTTCGTGATAGACCCGGTCAAGTCTCGCTTTTTAGCGCTACCGTAACCGATAACCACGGTTTCTGCCAGCATCTGGGAATCGCTCTGCATCTGTACATTCAAGGTTGTGCGGCCCTCCACTTTCACTTCCTGGGTCACCATACCAATGTACGAGAATACCAACGTTGCCTCTGCAGGCACCGACAAAGAGAAGTTTCCATCAATGTCACTGATGGCGCCCTTACTGGTCCCCTTGATTTGAACGGAAGCGCCGATAAGCGGCTCGCCCAATTCGTCAACCACGGTACCAGTCACGGTCTTTTCTTGTGAGAACACCGGCACTGCCAGCAAAAGCAGGCAGGCCAATCCTAGCAATCGCTTCAGCCGCAGAAGGGCCGAAGGCTGAGAAGATGTTTTTCTACTCATAGCTTTACTAAATTAGGTAGTTGTTTGTAATAATTAAGGTAACTGTTTGTTCACGGTAACCGGGAGGCGTCATCGGCGCTTCCCAGTGCAAATGTATGAACCGACTGCCAAAACCGCCAAGAAAACACCTACACGGCAACTACACAGCCCTTGATTTTAATCAATTTGAGTACTACTCATTTACCTCTCAAATCTACTTAACAGACATGTTTATCAATATGTTACGATACAGTAATTGCAAAAGCCGGTACCGGCAGAAAAGAGGCAGGCAAGCGGGGATACCGACGAGCACAAGCAGGGATACCGACGAGCACGAGCGGGGATACCGGCGAACACGAGCGGGGATATCGGCGAACACGAGCGGGAAATACCGGACAATCAGTCGATGGTCAGGAAAAATTCATTCAGGTTTTGCGAGGATTGCAGGTTCAGCTTCTTGCGCAGGCGGTAGCGGTTGTTTTCCACGGCGCGGATAGACAGGTTCATCAGCGAGGCAATGTCCTTGGTATCCATATTCAGCTTAAGGCAGGCGCAAAGGCGCAGGTCGCCCGAGGTGAGCTGGGGATAGGCCTCCTTCAGCTTCTTGAAGAAGTTGTGGTGCTTCTGCTCGAACTGGATAAGGAATGTCTGCCAGTCTGCCTCCGCATCGAGATTATCGGCCAGGAGGCCGTTGATGTGCCGGAAGAGGGGCAACAGGGCTTTCTGCGTGTTCTTGCCCAACAGCTCGTCTACCAGTTCCTTCAGCTTGAGAATCAGTTCATTCTTACGGATGATGAAAGAGGCCTGGGTGAAGAGTTCGGCGTTCTTCTGCTCCAGTTCGTCCTGCAACTGTTCGTTCTGCAGGCGCAGGCGTTCGGCCTCCTCGGCTTTCAGGCGGCGCAGATGGCGCACTTGCAGGCGATGGCGCATCAGACGGTATGCCACGAAGAACAAGAGTATCAACAGCACCAGGGCTCCCAGGCCCGCCCATACCGTCCGCCACCAAGGGCGACGGATGGTAAACGGCAGGATGGTGTCGGGCGAATAGTTGCCCAGCCCGTCGGTGGCACGAAGGCGCAAGGTATAGTGACCGGACGGCAGACGGGTATAGGTGACGCGATTGACCCGCCCCGTAGAAGTCCACGTGCTGTCCACGCCCTCCAGCAGACACTCGGCAGAAAGGTTGCCCGCAAAAGCGCCGTCGATGGTGAACCCCACGGTGATACTGTTGTCGAAATAGGGAATGCGGATGTTTTCCCGCAGGTCCATGTAGCCGCGTCCCGTGCTCTTACCCGCCTGGACAAACTCCAAGAAAGGAGCCGCGGGCTGGATGGCTTGCGACGGGACACGCCACCCATTGTGCAGGATGAAGCCCGCGTCGAGGCAGACCAGCGACGTGGAGTCATCGAGCACGCAGATGTTCTCGTATTCGTTGATGAGGGAGAGGTCGTCAGTCTCCACCCGATAGGCCTCCTCGATGCGGGCGATATAGCCGTCGTAGCGGAAACGGAAGATGGAAGTGGACGTGACCGCCCAACTGCGTTCGGCGTCGATAGGGACAATGCTCTTCAAATCGCCCACCCCGGCAAAACAATCGTTCAGCCGCTTGTCGGGCAGCAGACGGTCGACATTCTCATCGTAGGTATAGAAGCGATTGCCGGCCAGAAATACAATGCGACCGCTGCAACGGAAGAGGCTGATATCCGCAGGCAAGGCGGGGTCGGTTTCGTGGCCGTAATACGTATAGTAGCGGAAAGCATCAAGCTCGTCCGTCAGGCGGCACTTCCACACCCCGCGGCGGACGGTCTCCAGCCAGATGTTGCCGGTATGGTCCACCGCCGCATCGATGATGGGGTCTTTCACCTGCTTCACGACATTCAGCCGCCTCGTGGCGACCTCATACACGTACAGGTCGGTGTAGGTCACGATCACTTGCACCTGCCTGCCGTTGATCGTGCTCTCCAGCATCCGGTAGACGCCGGTGTCGATACGATAGGGACGGCGCACTTGCAAGTCGGGGGTCAGTTCCAGCAGGCCGCTATTGTGGCAACAATACAGGCGCCCTTCCTGCGTCAGACGGAAGTCCCAGACCTGCCCCTGCGTACCCTCCAACAGGCGCAGCGAGGAGAACATATCCAGGTCGGCCACCTTGTCGGCAGAGGTATAAAAGACACCTTGGTTGGTGCCCACCAGCAGGTAATCGTGCCATCGGACGGCGGCATAGACGCTGCTGGGGTTTCGGTCGGCGGTGACGTAGTAGCTCAGGCCGGGCGTATAACGCATGTAGGACAGCCCGCGATCCAAAGCCGCCCAGACATTGTGCCGCTTGTCTTCGTAGAGGGAGAGGATGGTGTTGTTCTGCAGGAGATTATCCGTGCTGAAATGGTTCAACAGGCGGCCTTGTACGTCCACCTCATAAATGCCGTCCAGCAGCGTACCCAAGTAGTAGGAGCCGCGGCAGGAAGCAAAGATGCCGCAGTTCAGCTCCTTGCCGCGCAGCTGGGCAAAGAGACGATCGTTCCAGGGGACGAAACGGTCTTTCCCGTCATAGAGGTAAAGCTCGCCGCCCGCAGTGCCCACCACATAACGGTCGTCGCCATAGGGCAGCATCACACGCACCAGTGACCCGTTGAGGAATTCGGTACCTTCCACACGGGTCAGACGGCCGTCCTTCAGGCGATAGAGGGAACCATACATCTCCTGTATCCACCACTCGTCGCGCACCTGATGGAGAAAGAGAAAACCGCCGGGCACATCGACTGTCCGCAGACCGGTTCCATCGTAGATATAGATATGGCTGAACGACTGGAAATAGACGTATTCCCCGTCAATACCGACGCGCCAGAAGCTCTCGTTATCAGTGCGTCCGCCGGGCAGCAATTCAAGAAAAGATGTATAGGACAGCCTTCCCGTGCAGTCGCGACGCCAACAACCCAGTTCGGCATCGCCACCGGTGTAAACCACGTCGTGCGAACGGACGGCCAAGGCCCGCACCAACGGATTGCCGGGACAGGCGTACAAGTGCCAGTCCATACCGTCGGACTCCAACAGGCCGGCATCGTTGGCAAAGTACATCACGCCTTTTTCGTCTTGTCCGACTGCCCAGTTCTTGCTGGCCGCCCCATATTGAGCACGGGCATAATTGATGACATGAGGCTTCTGCTGCTGCGCCAGAAGGGAAGAACAAATGGCAGACAGGAAAACACACAAGAGAGTTAACGACAAGTAGCGTAACAGAATTGTCATGGTGGTGCAAAGGTGATTGTGTGCGGGTGACAGGACTCGAACCTGCACGCCTTGCGGCACCAGATCCTAAGTCTGGCGCGGCTGCCAATTACGCCACACCCGCAACAAGTTAGTGTGAACGGCTGCAAAGATACGGAGTTTTTTCTGTTTAGCAAACTATCATGGGCGAAAAGTACGCGACAGGGTCAGCGGACGGAACCGTTCAGCCATGCCCGCGCTTCCTCAATAATGGTGTCACGCCCCCGGGCCTTGTCCTCGTCGGTCATGTCCACATGGATGTCCGGGTCGATGCCGCCCTCGATGTGTTGCCCCTCGGCATCCAGCATGGGACTGGCAGAAAAGCGCACACCCCAGCCGTTGGGCAATTCAGAGGAAAAAGGCAGGCCGCCCCCGCCGCCGGTGCGGTCGCCCAAGAGCGTGACTTGGGGGAAACAGCGCATGGAGTTGACGAAGTCGTTCGTAGCGCTGTAACTGTGGCGGTTGGTCAGCACGACCACGGGCTTTTGCCAACGTACGCCGTCGGCCGGGTCGATGTAGACGGGCTCGGGGTCGGAGAAGTCGGAATGACCGGGTCCGGTCTTATGCTGGAGATAGCCCACGTGTACACGTTCATTGGTAAAGCGGGCTGCCAGCCGGGAGGAGGTGGTCAGCGCGCCGCCGCCGTTGTTGCGCACATCAATAATGAGGCCGTTGCACACACCCAGGTAGAGGAGCATCTCGTCCAGATTGCCCTCGCCGATGCCGGTGGAGAAGTCGGCGTAGCGGACGTAGCCGATGTTATCCTTCAGGATGGTGTACTCAGCCCCGCCGCCGATACGGTAGTCGCGCCCCAGGTAATGTTCCTCCACGAGGGCTTCGTCGAAGTTGCGCGGATAATCCAGATACCAGTCCCAGTAGCGGGCGGTGTTCCAGGCGGAGTAGAGGTTGACGTGACCGTCCCGCAGCTCGGCCAGCATGTTTCCCAGCACTTCGAAGAGGGCGTCTTCACCCATATCGTCGGTCACTTGTACGCGGTATTGCGTGTGTACCGCGTCCCAGTCGATATCCTTGTAGTCCAAGTAGCAATAATGCTCGTCGATAAGACGCCATAAAGCCTCGAAGTTGCCCGTAGGGCTGTTATCGTATTCCTCCTCGCGGATGCAGGAGGTGAGGAGCAGGGCCAATAAGATGCACCCGTAGGGAAAGTATCGTTTCATCTTGCGTTCTTATGTGAGGAGTTAGGTATCAGGGTAAACCGCTTGACGAATCCCACCATGAAGATGTGTCCGTAGGCATGCGTGCGGAGATGGTTTACTTCGGATTGCTGGACGTCCCAAAGGTAAGTAAAGCGCATCCGGGTGCGCCCCACGGGAAAATCCAGCGACAAACGGTGGCGCCAAGACGGACGGTTGTGCAGGGAGGTGAACTTCACCACGCCGCCTGCATTGCCTTGGGAGAAAATCTCGTAGTAGGACTGGCCGTAGTGCGGAGAAAACATCGCGCCCAATAGGGGCACGTCCAACTGATAATGCAAGCGGAAGGGTACTCGCCGAACGCGAAAGTCCCACACGGCTCCGACAGAAGCATCCACTGCCACAGAGGCACGGGCATTGGCAGGATTGTTGCCGTTACGGAAGTTCCAGAGGAAGCCGCCGGAAAGGTCGGCCAGGCCTCCGGCAAGGAGATGCAGGCCGTCGGCCACGGGGAAGTCGTAGTGCAGCCCCCAATTCCAGTTGACCAAAGCTCCCAAGGCATTATTATTATCCACGCGGTTATGCGTATAATTCGCATAACCCTGGAAGAAGGACTGACGCACAAGGCGTCCGTCCGCCCAGCGGGTGCGGCGCAGACTCTCGCGCGAGAGGCGGAACTCGATGCCACGGTACTCTTGGGGCGAGAGGTAGGTGTCGTACATATTCGCCCACCCCAAGCCATACATCGTGGCACGCTCAACAGGGCGGGCATCAGGTATCCGCGTCGTGTCCGCCGGAGCGGAAAGAGCGGTACAGATGAGCAGTGTGGATAAGAACGCCAGCATGGTCAAAACAGTTTCATCTGTCCCGTCAACTCATCCAGGATATCGCCGGGTGTCTTGTCCTTGTCCGGGTCGAGGTCCTCCGGCTCCTCCTCGGATGTCGGGACAGGGGTCTCGAGGGGTTCGGGACGACGCGTGGGTTCCAGTTCGTTGACAGTGTCCAGGGTATACGTGGTGAGGCGCTTGCCCTTGGCCTTGAAGCTCTTGACGGCCACGAAGTCATCGGCCTCCACCACCAACGGGTCGCGGAAGGCATCGTGTCCGCCGAAGACCACCTCCAGGCGCGGATAATACTCGTCCGTGAGGAGGATGAGCTGGCTTTTAGGATTGTCGCCCAGGTAGTTCTGCTTGCGGGCCGTGGGCTCGAAGCAGAAGCGCTTGAGATAGGGATAGCTCTGCTGGTCGGCATCGTAGAGAATAGCCGTCCAAACCTTGCGGGGCTCGTATTTCTCCAGAAAGCGGATATTGGGCTCGTAGTGGTTCTCCAGGTCGAAGTTGGTGGCGTAGAAGTCGCCATTGTCCAGCACCACAAGGATGCGGTCGTCCGTCTGAAACTCGCCCAGATATTCGCCGCGCCCGTCGTAGTTCAGGCGGAGTACATCGCGGTCGAACCACACCTTGCGCCCGCCCAAAGTAGAGGCTCCCCGCTGCTTCAGCACAATCTTGTGCACAGGCAGACGGGTGAGGATGTTGCCGATGGCCTGCCTGCCCTTGATGGCCAGTTGGCTCAGGTCTTCCTCGAAAACAATCTTGCGGACGCGGGGGTTGGGCTTGAGCGTCACCTTGATGACCTCGGCCTCACCGTTGGGGTTGGCACTGAAGTAGAGCACGCGCGAGTCGGGCTTGCCCTGCGTGAGGTCGTATTCGCGGTCGCGCACGATGCCGGTGACGGCAAAGCGCTTCATGTAGCAGGTGCCGTCCTTGCCGTCGCGGTAGGCCACGTTGTATATGGTGCGCTTGTCGTTCTTCTTGAACACATTGATGTAGAGGATATTCTTGCCCACGAACTTCTTGTCGGCCACGGGCGTGATGACGTACCGGCCGTCGCGATAGAAAATAATGACGTCGTCGATGGGCGAGCAGTTGGCCACGAACTCGTCCTTCTTCAGGCCGGTGCCGATGAACCCCTCCTCGCGGTTGATGTAGAGCTTCTCGTTGGCTTCGATGACCTTGGTGGCCTCGATGACGTCGAAGCTGCGGAGCTCGGTGCGGCGCGGGAAGTTCTTGCCGTACTTGTCGCGGAGCATGCGGAACCACTCCACGGTGTACTCCACCAGATTGGCCAGGTGGCGGTCTATCTCCTCCACCTCGGCCTTCATGCGGGCTATCTGCTCCTCGGCCTTGTCGCTGTTGAACTTGAGGATACGCGCCATCTTGATTTCCATCAGGCGGAGGATATCGTCCTTGGTGACCTCGCGGATGAAGGTGGGATAATAGGGCGTGAGTCGCAGGTCGATGTGCTCGCAGGCTGCGTCCATCGTCTTGGCCTGCTCGAACTCCGCGTCCTTGTAGATGCGCTCCTCGATGAATATCTTCTCCAGCGAAGCGAAGTGCAGGCTCTCCATCACCTCGCCGCGCCGGATTTCCAGCTCGCGGCGCAACAGGTCCTTGGTGTTGTCCACCGAGCGGCGCAGCACGTCGCTCACGGTGAGGAAGTGGGGCTTCTGTTCGTCTATGACGCAACAGTTGGGGGAGATATTCACCTCGCAGTCGGTGAAGGCATAGAGGGCGTCAATGGTCTTGTCCGACGACACGCCGGGTGCCAGGTGGACGAGAATCTCCACGCTGCCCGAAGTCAGGTCCTCCACCTTGCGGATTTTTATCTTCCCCTTCTCGCTGGCCTTGACGATGGAGTCGCACACGCCCGCCACGGTCTTGCCGTAGGGAATCTCGCGGATGGCCAGTGTCTTGTTGTCCACCTTCTCTATCTTGGAGCGGACACGCACGGAGCCGCCGCGCTCACCGTCGTTGTACTTGGACACGTCGATGCTGCCGCCCGTCTGGAAGTCGGGGTAGAGATGGAACTCCTCGCCGTGCAGGTAGCTGACGGCCGCATCGCACAGCTCGTTGAAGTTATGGGGCAGGATTTTGGAGGACAGGCCCACGGCGATTCCCTCCACTCCCTGCGCCAGCAGGAGGGGGAACTTGACGGGGAGGGTCACGGGCTCGCGGTTGCGCCCGTCGTAGGACTGCTTCCACTCGGTAGTCTTGGGATTGAACACGACATCCAGGGCAAACTTGGTCAGACGCGCTTCAATATATCTCGCGGCTGCGGCGTCGTCGCCGGTAAGGATGTTGCCCCAGTTTCCCTGGCAGTCGATGAGCAGGTCCTTCTGTCCCAGCTGCACGAGGGCATCCTTGATGGAAGCGTCTCCGTGCGGGTGGAACTTCATGGCCTCGCCCACGATGTTGGCCACTTTATTATATCGTCCGTCCTCCATGCGGCGCATGGTGTGGAGGATACGCCGTTGCACGGGTTTCAATCCGTCGGCCACATGGGGCACAGCGCGCTCCAGGATGACGTAGGAGGCGTAATCCAGAAACCACGTCTGATACATGCCGTTCAGCCGGTGGCGCACTTCCCCGTCCTTGGCGTCGGCGGGGCGGTAGTCGGTATGTTCGGCCTCCCCTTCGGGCAGGCCGTCGGGGGTCAGGTCGTCTTTGGGTACTTCGTAGTCTTCGCTCATAATCTGTCAGAGGATTCTATGGATGCCCGCCGGATACAGCGGGCAGGCAAATGTACGAAAAAAGCGGGAAACGGGAAAAATTTAGGGCGCAGAAATGCGCTTCTTGCCTCCTTTCCCGCCTTTTGTACGCCTATACCGACGCTCGCGCTCGCAGGTACCGACGCTTGTGCTCGCGGATACCGACGCTCGCGCACGGCGATATACCCGTATGGGCAGGGACGATTACTGGCCACCGCCCATGCTGCCACCGCCGCTGCTGCCACCGCTCTTGACGTCGTCGTTGCTGATGCTGCGGGCCACGCGCTTGACACTGGCTTTCAGTTCGCCCAGGCGGTAGCTGACGCTCAGGCCGAAGTTGGCCTGCGGATAGCGGTTCCACGAGTCGGAGCGGAAGCCGGCCCCCTCAGTATGCGACTCATAGCGTTGGTATTTCTCCAGGAAGTTGCTGGCAAAGGCCGAAAGGGTGAACCGCTTGTCCAGGAAGGACTTGCTCAAGCTGAGCGAATAGCCCAGGAAGCTGCTGCCCTTGCCTTGCAGCATGATATAAGGAGTCTGGCCGTAGGCGTTCAGGCTGAGTCGCCAATCGTGCTTGAAGCTCTGCTGCGCGCCGCCGAAGGCGAAGAGGTTCCAGCCGTGGTTCTCCAGCCCGTCCGCCCCCTTCAGCTGGGTGTAGCCGCCAAAGGCGTTGATATAGACGCGTGTGTTGGACGAGGCATTCCAGTTGATATAAGTGCTGAGCGAAGCGCTCTTGCCCTTGCCAATGTTGTAGTAGGAGGTATAGAGCACATCCTTGCCCGTGTAGTTCTCCGGGTTCAGGTCGGCGATCTCGTCCTCGGACACCAGGCGGGTGACGGGCTGGATGCTGTTGTTCGTAAAGGAGTAACGGGCGGACAGGTTGATGTTGAACTTCTGGGAGAAGCTGCTGTAGCTCAGGTCAATCGAGTGGGCCTTCTCGCTGTCCAGGTTCGGATTGCCCTGGCTCATGGCCGAGGGGTTGCTGTCGTCCAGGTAGGGGTTAAGGTACCAGATGCCGGGACGGTAGATGCGCATGTTGTAGCCCACGCGCACGTTGGAGAAATCGCTCAGCTTCCATCCTATCGAGGCCGAGGGCACCACGTCGTCGAAGTCCTTGCGGAAGTCCTCGCCGCGACCCAGGAGGTACTTCACATTCTGGATGGTGTGTTCGTAGCGCACGCCCAGGCGGCCGGAGAGTTTCTTCCAGCGGAGGGCATATCCCAGGTAAGCGGCCAGGATGTCGTTGGCATGGCGGTAGTGGGTGCTATGGTCCTCGTCGAAGGTATAGTCTCCACCATCCTGGAGGCGCGTGTAACGGTCGTTGTCGGCCGAGTTGTTGCGGCGGATGTACTTGAAGCCGGTCTCCACGGTGTGCCATTGGCCGATAGGCGTGGTGAAGTCGGCCTGCACGGTGTGCTCGGTGGTATTCTGGTCGCCGTCCGTGCGCTGGTCCTCCAGGCGGCGGATGTAGTCGGCCCAGTCAGTGGCATAGCCGTCGTCCACGTTGTATTCCGAGTACGAGTCCGAGGCATCGGGGCGGGTGTTGATTTTGTAGGAAAGGGTCAGCATGCGGTCCTTCACGTGCGGGAAGATGTGCTGGTAGTCCAGGCCGCCGTCGATGGAGTACCACGACGAGTGGCTGCGTCCGGCGGTGGTGTAGCGGTAGAGGGTGCTGCCCACGGGGTCGACGGACGTGGTGCCGAGGTAGGACGAGCCGCTGCGCCCGTCGTTGCCGCCGCCCCACAGGCCGAAGGAAGCGGTCACGAGGTTCAGCGTGTCAATCTCGTAGCTGGCCTCGAGGCTGCCCGACTGGAAGTTGCCGTCGCTCTTGCTGCTCCCGTCGTAGACCAAATTGGCACGGTCGGCGGACGGCTCGGTGGCCGTCTGGCTGCCGCCCATGTAGCTGCGGGGACTATAGCTCTTGCTGTAGTTGTAGCGCGCTAAGGGTCAGTTTGCCCTTCTGCACCGTGCCGAAGAGGCCGCCGCCCGCGCCGCGGTTGCTGCCGTTGGCGCTGAGGGTGACGGTGTAGCCCTCGAAGCCGCCGCCCACGGTGACGATGTTCAGGATGCCGCCCACGCCCTCGGCGTCATACTTGGGGCCGGGATTGGTAATGACCTCTATGTGCTTGATGGTGTTGGCAGGCATGCTTTTCAATACTTCCTTGGGATTGTTGCTCATCATGTTGTTGGGCCGCCCATTCACATAGACCTTGAAGTTGCTGCTGCCGTTCACCTGGATGTTGTCCTCGCCGTCCACGGTGACCATCGGCACCTTGCGCAGCATCCCCAGCAGGGAGTTGGTCTCGGAGTCGGGGTCGTCGGCGATGTTGTATTCTATCTTGTCTATGTCGGCTTTTACGAGGGGTTTCTGGGCCGTAACCACCACCTCGGCCAGTTCGTTGGAAGCGTCGGTGATGTAGAGGGTGCCCAGGTCCACTTCCTTCGCGGCGGAGGCAAACTCGCGCACCAGCGGTTCACGTCCCATCGAGCTGACGGTCAGTACGAAGTCGCCTTGTCCGGGCACCGTGGCGCTGAACGCGCCGTTGAGGTCGGTCAGGACGGCCTTCACGGCTTTGTCGGGATTGTTTTTCCTGGCTATCTTGACGGTGGCATAGGGTTCGCCTTCCCGCGTCAGCGAGTCGAGCACGATGCCCTTCACGCTGAACGACCCGCCCGTCTGCGCCATGAGCGTGCCGCACACCAGCAGGCACAGCCACAGCAAGGTTTGTCTGAGTCTCATGTCTTGTTTTTGTTTACGTGGTTAAATGAATGCCGCAAAAGTACGGTTTTCTCGTAGGAGTATAGAAGGAAGTGGAGTTAAAATAGATAAAACACCAGCAGCAGGGCCACGTTCGCCGCTATCACCAGCCCGAAGCCCGTCAGTGCCCAACGGCGCAGCGCGCTCTTCCGCCCCGCAAAGAACAGGGCGTAGCACAGGTTGACGGCAATGTTGCTGACGATGGCCTGCAAGGTACAGGCCGTAATCAGGGAGACGGGCACGTCGCCCGTGCCTTGCAGCAGGTTGAGGATGAAAGGCGTGATGTCGCTCAGGCCGGAGACGAAGGACAAGGCTGTCAATCCGCCCGTGCCTGCATATATCAATGTGTAATGCGTCAGCAACGTAAATACGACAAAGAGCAGGGCGAATATCAGCGCCACTTTAAACTCCAGCGGGTTGCCCGTATCGGCATCGGCCGGTTGCACGTCCACCGTCGCCGCCCGCCGGCGGTGTATCCACCCCGCCACACCCGCCGACACCGCCGACATCGCCAACAGATAGGGATAGATGACGCCCAGCGTCTCCGCGCTGAAGATACCGACCAGGATGAGGAAGCGCAGAAACATCATGCTTACCGCCAAGAGCATGGCCGCCACATATTCGGGAGCCTCGCCCGCAGCGCCCTCGCGACTCTTGCGCGCCAGGACGTAGATGGTGGCCGTACTGCTATAGAGTCCGCCCACGATGCCGGACACCAGGATGCCCGCCTCGCGGAAGACGTATCGCCGCAACAGATAAGATAGGTAGGAGATGCCGGACACCACCACCGTAGCCAGCCAGACGTTGTAAGGGGTCAGGCTGATGCCGGGTATCAGTGTCTTGTCCGGCAGCATCGGCAGGATGATGCCGCTGATGGCGAGGAACTTGGCCAGTGTGATCATCTCGTCGTTCTTCATGCGCTGAGCCAGCTCGGTGAAGGTGTGCTTCAGCTCCGTGAAGAGCAGGACGGTCACCACCACCATCACGTAAAACCACGAGGGCTGAGTGATGACTATCGGTGCCAGACAATAGGTAATGAGGGCGATGATGATGGTCGTCACGCCGAACACGTGATACTGCATCTGCTTCACATAATAGTTAAGCGCCAGCAGAAGCCCCAGCACCACCCCGCCTCCCAGGAAGAGGCGGTAGCCCGTCGGGTCGAGGATATAAAGCAGATAGCCCAGGATGCCGATGAAGGTAAAGGTACGGTCGGTACCGAACAGGGTGGTATCGCCCTCGCGCTTCAGGCTGATGCGCCGTTGCGAAAGGCCGATGAGCAGAGAGAACAGCGTCACCAGGACGAAGGTGACGAACTCCTCGGGCAGGTATTGGTAGATCTTCTCCATTTCATTTCCTTACGGTTCTTCCCACGTCCGGTAGGGATGCTGCATTAATTGTGAATTGTAGTAACGTCGGTCGCCCGTAACTTCCTTACCCAGGAAAGCGGGCCGCTCGAAAGGTTCGTCGGGGGTGGAAAGCTCCACCTCGGCCATGACCAGGCCCTCGTTGTCGCCATGAAATTCATCCACTTCGAAGGTGTGCCCGGCAAAAGGAACCATATAGCGCGTCTTGTCAATGAATTGCCCCTGACAAAGTTTTGCCAAGTCACGAGCATCTTCCAAAGAGATTTCCTGCTCCCACTCGTATCGGCTCAGGCCGTTGTCCGCGGAGGGGCCTTTGATGGTGAGGTATCCCCGGTCGTCGCGGATACGCACGCGCACCGTCCGCCCCCGGTCGCTGCAGATGTACCCCTGCGCGATGTGGCTGGACGAGGTGGCGGACGACCGATAGTCGCCCGTCACCAGGAACTTGCGTTCAATCTCTTGTGCCACGGCTCAAGCCCATACGGTGTAGGCCACCAGCATGATTATAATCAGGATGATGGCGACTATGGTCATTCCCCGGAGGACTCTCTTGCCTTGTTCTTCTTCGCGCTGAGTATGCGTCACGCGGTTCTTATTACTCTTTCCCATGATATAACATTTATTATTTTAGGTTCAACGGGAAGCAAAGTAAACCCAAATTCGGAAAGTTTGCAAGCGAATGGAGGAAAAAGTTTCAGTTTTGCGTAAAACGGTACTCTCCGGGCGCCACACCCGTCAGCTTCTTAAAGATGAAAGAGAACTGCATTACGTTGGCAAATCCCAGCGTGCGGGCCACCTGCGTAGGCGTCGTGCCGGGCACCAGCAACATCTGCTTGGCTGCTTTCATGCGCTTGATGTGCAGATATTCCGTCAGGGATTGCCCCGTCTCGAAGCGGAGCAGGTCACAGAAGTAAGCTTCACTGAGGTTGAGCTCGCGGGCACATTCGGCGGCTGTAGGAAATTGCCCGCTCTCCAACTGTCCCGAGGTAATATAGTCGTCCACCTTACGCTCCAGCCGTGCCAACAGATCCTTATTCTTATTCTCGCGGGTGATAAACTGGCGTTCATAGAAGCGGGTGCAGTAATCCAACAGCAGCTCGATGAGACGCGAAAGAAGGGTACTGCTGTGCGTGTCGATGGGATGACGCAATTCCTCGCCGATGTCGTCAAAGTAGCGCATCACACGCTCCGTCTCGCGTTTGGAAAGATGCAGGGCTTCTTCCTTCCGGTAATGGAAGAAGGTGTAGTCGTTGATGTGGCGGTTCAACGTGGTGCGCAACAACAGGTCGGGGTGGAAAGCCAAGAGCAAGCCGCAATCGGGCAAGGTGTTATCCCGGTTCATGCGGAAGACTTCGCCGGGCGTAAGGAAGACCATCGTGGCATGGGCAAAGTCGTAATAACGCCGCCCGCAACAACGGCAATTGTCCGCACAGCTCTCTATGAGGAGGATAGCGTAAAACTCGAATTTCACGCTCTCTTCCACCCACGTTTCCTTGCCGCTCAAGTCGATGAGTGCCGCCTGCGGATGCAAGGTCTCGCACCCCAGGCAACGGTTACACTCACACACGGTCTTTATGTCCAGCACGTCGTTTTGTTTCATTGGATAGGATGCCTGATTAATTTTCATTGGCAAAGGTACACAGCTTGTCTCCTACCCGCACTACCAGTATTACAGATTTATTAACCATTCTTCCCGAATCTGCCTGTCCTTCCTATGGAGGAAACGGCCGGATGCAGTAATATAGGTAGCACATTCTGTAATAAGGATAAGACGCAGGCAAATGGAAGTCCTTACCTTTGCAGGCGTAAAATTACACACGAAACATATCACCTATATATAATATGAAGAAACTACTGACATTCTCCCTCCTCTCTCTCTGCCTGGCCACGGCCGCAGGAGCTACCGAACCCTTGGACAGCCTCACCACGGATGGCGACCACGTGTTGCACGAAGTAGTCGTGACCGGCACACGCAACGCCACCGACATCCGCCACCTGCCCATGACCATCAGCGTTGTGGGACGTCCGACGCTGGAAGGACGCTACCAGCCCTCCATCCTCCCCGCCCTGACGGAGCAAGTGCCCGGCCTGTTCGTCACCAGCCGGGGCGTGCTAGGCTACGGCGTGTCCACGGGCGCAGCGGGTGGATTGAGCCTGCGCGGCCTGTCCGGCAGTTCACAGATGTTGGTGCTCATCGACGGTCATCCGCAGTATATGGGCCTCTTCGGCCACCCCATCTCCGACTCCTACCAGACGATGCTGGCCGAACGTGTCGAGGTGCTTCGCGGCCCGGCCTCCGTGCTCTACGGCTCCAACGCCATGGGCGGCGTCATCAACATCGTCACCCGCCGTATGTACGAAGACGGTGTGAAGACGGATATTAACATCGGTGCGGGCTCGTACGGCACCATGCAAGGCGAAGCAGTCAACCGCGTACGCAAGGGACGCTTCAGCAGCACCGCCGCCTTCTCCTACAACCGCACGGACGGACACCGCCCGGACATGGCCTTCGAGCAATACAGCGGCTATGCGAAACTGGCCTACGACCTGACACAAAACTGGCGTCTGTGGGGTGACGTGAACGTGACGCACTTCAACGCCTCGAACCCCGGCGAAATCTTTGCCCCTCTCATAGACAACGACTCGCGCATCACCCGTGGCATGGCTTCGGCGATGCTGGAGAACCACTACGAACGTACATCCGGCGCCTTGAGCTTTTTCTACAACTGGGGGCGGCACAAGATCAACGACGGCTACGGCCCCGGCGAGGAGCCGCAGGAATCGCTCTTCCATAGCAAGGACCTGATGATGGGCGTGTCGTGGTATCAGAGCGCGGAGCTGTACGAGGGCAACCGGCTGACCGTGGGCATCGACTACCAACACTTCGGCGGCGAATCGTGGGATGAAGCGGTGGCCGACGGCGCACGCATCCCCGGCGCGGACAAGAAGCAGGACGAGGTGGCAGGTTATGTGGACTTCCGCCAGGACTTCGGCTCGTGGCTCTCGCTGAACGCCGGCCTCCGCGTGGATCATCATTCGCATGTGGGCACGGAACTGGTGCCGCAAGGCGGACTGGCCTTCCACCTGCCCCGTCGGGCCGAACTGAAAGCGATGGTGAGCAAGGGCTTCCGCAACCCCACCATCCGCGAGATGTATATGTTTCCGCCCCAAAACCCGGACTTGAAGCCTGAGCGGCTGATGAACTACGAACTCTCCTTCACGCAGACGCAGCTGGACGGCGCACTGACCTACGGGGCCAACCTGTTCTACATCAACGGCGACAACCTCATCATGACGACCCGTGTGGACGGCCGCCCGCATAATGTGAACAGTGGCAAAGTAGAGAACTGGGGGCTGGAGGCGAACGCCGCCTGGCGCATCAACCCGCGCTGGAGCGTCAACGCCAACTACAGCTGGGTGCACATGGAGAATCCCGTCATCGCCGCGCCGCAACACAAGCTCTACGCGGGAGCAGACTTCCGGCAAGGCCGCTGGGCCGTCTCCACAGGCCTGCAATATATAAAAGGTCTCTATACCTCGGTAGGCGAAGGCGCCACGACGGAGAACTTTGTCTTGTGGAACGTCCGCGCGTCGTATCGTCTCTGCCCCTATGCCTCGCTCTTCGTGCGCGGCGAGAACCTGCTGGCACAACGCTACGAAATCATGGCGGGCTATCCGATGCCCAAAGCGACATTCCTGGGCGGGGTGAGCGTAAGTTTCTAACAATAATTCAGGCGCGGATTCCGCGGATTACACGGAAATTTTAAAAAAGCACCCGTGAAATTCCGCGAAATCCGCGCCTACTATATAAGGGGGAAATTCCTCCTATTTTTCAGTTTACGCCTCGCCTTCCCCCGCAAACTCCATCAGGTACGCCTTGATGAATCCGTCTATCTTGCCGTCCATCACGCCGTTCACGTCCGAAGTCTGGTAGTTGGTGCGGTGGTCCTTGACGCGGCGGTCGTCGAAGACGTAGCTGCGTATCTGCGAGCCCCACTCGATCTTCTTCTTGCCCGCCTCGATCTTGGCCTGCTCCGCCATGCGGTGCTTCATCTCTTTGTCATACAGCATGGAGCGCAACAGTCGGAGGGCATTCTCGCGGTTCTTGGGCTGGTCGCGCGTCTCGGTGTTCTCGATGAGGATTTCCTCCTCCTCGCCCGTGTAGGGGTCCTTGTACTGGTAGCGCAGACG
>DXBX01000053.1 GCA_019116285.1 Candidatus Bacteroides merdigallinarum | reverse complement strand
CCTTGTGGACTTATATGTCAAATTGCATCAGCACTAAGGAACCGCCGTATGCCGAACGGCACGTACGGTGGTGTGAGAGGACGGAAAACGAAAGTAGGAAGAAAACTACTTCGTTTTCCTCCTACTCGATTATCTCATTCAGAGAAGTCGAAATCCTTTCATAGCTCTGTATGTATCTATATGTACTATTATTGGCAGGTGGAATAGAACTTTTTTGATCCCATAGCGTTATCTATATGTAGTTAATCATATAAACGAATTGAAGATGAAGAAATTATTATTTTTGGCAACCCTTGCTTTATTGGCAGTAGGTTGCGACGATGATTCCGCCCCTACCGGTGAAGAAGCGCCAGAGCTCATAGCCCCGACACTCTATATGGATGTGGTTACCGGCGATGGTAACAAACCTTTTACAGGTGTATTGAGCGTGATCCCCTGTACGGAAGGAACTTCCCTTTATTACGGGAACTATGTCAATAGCAAGTTGAGCCCCTTCTATGGCTATTATTTCGTGAAGGACGGTGAACTGTATGCCAGCGATTCCAATCGTGAGTTGTATTTACCCATTGGCAGTTACGAGATGCTCTATTGGGGTACTCCCAAGTATGAGGAGCCCATCTATGCTTACCCGGCTGTCCGAGAGCCGGTCTACAGAATCGGAGGAGACATGGCACAGCAAGACTTTGCGTTGATCAAAATGCCGGATAGTGATGCCTATTGCCCCACCTATGATTTGGTATTTGCCTGCCATCCCGTAGAGGTTGGCGCGGAAGATTTGGACACCGCTTTGCGACGTGTGGTGGCAGGTCTGAAAATCATCCTGAAGGATAAGGACGGCAAAGTATTAAGTCCGGATATCGCCAATGTCGAAGTGCGTGTGACTAATATCGCGGAGAAGCTGAACGCCTATACTGCCGAGCCTAACGGGAATCCGTGTACGGTGGCTTTCCCCTTGGTACGGTCAACTGACGGTCTGCAGATGACCAACGGTATAGTGATGCTCTTCCCGTCTATGGGAATTCCGGAGTTGCAATTGAATATCACGTTGGCAGATGGTCGGGTCAAGCATTACAGCCAGCCTTTGGAGCAAGCATTGGTGGCCAACAATAAGCTGACACTGACAGTGTCCATCGGTGACATTTTTGAAGAAGAGACTTCGGGTAGCATTACCGTGGACGATTGGAATGAGAACCATGAAGAAATAGACGTGCCGGTGTTGCAGTGACATTGGTCCCCCATCCGTATGAAAGCCGTCGGCTGTTGCTCAAGGGAGTATCGGCCGGCGGCTTATTTTATGTCGACTGCTGTAAATGGAGATTGCATCATTGCGCTTTGATTTCTCAATGCCGCAGGAAAAAGTTCTCAAAGCCGCAGAAAAAGTTCCCGATGCCGCTTGAAAGTTCTATTTCCAGCCTGGAAATGTGTATTTCTAGGCTGGAAATGTACATTTTTAGGTTGGAAATGTATATTTCCAGGCTGGAAATAGAGTTTTCTCCTTATTTCGGCAACTTTTTCTCCGGATTTCCGATTATTTGATCTATAGGTTCTCCACAGAATTTCGATAGTCTACGGGAGACATGCCCGTTTGTCGTCGGAAATACCGGCAAAGGTAGGAATCGTCCTCGAAGTGCATCTCTTCCGCTATTTTCTTCACGGTCAGGTCGGTATTGCTCAGGTAGGTCTTGATCTCTGAAACGGTTTCCTTGTCTATCAGTTCTTTGGGCGATGCCTGCAAGACTTTCTGGCAGAGTTTGTAAAGATAAGAAGGGGTGATGCAGAGCCGGTCTGCGTAAAACTGTACATCTCGTGTCTCCTTGCAATGCTTGTTCAGCAGCTTGAAGAAATCCGTGACCAGTTTCCACTGGCGGTTGACATCCCCTTGCAGAGGCAATAGTGTCATCCGGGCAATTTGGCTGTCCAAGGCCAAAAGAAGCGAGTGAAAGTGCGTCTTCAGCATGGCGTCACGATAGTTGGCTTCCGTAATGTTTTCCATCCATTCCATGTGTTCCCACCAACCGTTCAACAAAGTCCATTCTGCCGGGGTTGCCCGATATACGGGAAAACCATAGACAATGTCCCAGAAGTGCGGTGAAGGGACATCGAGAATCGCTTCCTCGGCCAGGTCGTAGGAGAGGGAAACGAAACGTGCAGAAAAAGTACCGGAGATTTTTTCCATCCGGAATACTTCGTCATAGAAGAACAACGCCATGCATCCTCTCCGCAAGGCATATCTCTTGAAATTGATGGAGCAGACGGCATAGCCGGAAGTGACAAGCAGCAGGACACAGCCACTTGTGTCTATCAGACTTCCGTGGCTTTTCTTCAAGTCGGTAATCCCTACGGAAGAACGCTTGTCCGGGCCACATAATGAATAACGTACGTTGGTCATATCTGTCTTTTTAGGTGGCTGCAAAAATAATGGTTTTTGGATTAATCACGCACCAAATTCCCGAAAAGTACCATACGGGTAGAATTTATCACCACGCGGCAACAGGCAAATCGCCGTACCTTTGCGCACAAAAAAAGAAGTATACAGTTGAAGGAAAATGATTAAAAGTATGAGAAAAATGGGAAATATCAGAATGAAGAAGAATGACGCTGCCACGCAGCAAGGTTCAACGATGAGAAAATGGTTGTTGTTGTTCATCATGGCTTATACGGCCTTTGTATTCAACACGACAGAGTTCATCCCCATCGGCCTGATGACGAACATAGCCGCCGATTTCGGGATTACGGAAGCGCATGCCAGTCTGCTGATAACGGTCTATGCCTGGTTTGTGGCCATCATGTCTTTGCCGTTGATGCTGGCCGTCGGCAGGTTGAATTTCAGGACGGTGCTGCTGTGTGTCGTGGCATTTTTTGTCGTAAGCCATCTGCTTTCCGCCATGGCGACCAGCTTCAACCAGTTGCTGCTGGCACGGTTGGGGGCTGCCACCGCGCACGCCATTTTCTGGTCCATCGCTTCGCCCTTGGCCGTCCACATCGCTCCGGAGGGAAAACGTCAGACGGCATTGAGCATGCTCGTCACTGGCATTTCGCTGGCCATCATCGCAGGCATGCCGCTGGGCCGGATCATCGGGCTTCACCTGAGTTGGAGGGCTACTTTCGTCTGCATCGGAGCCGCCGCGTTGCTGGCTTTCGTGCTGTTCGCCTTTTTGTTCCCCCCGGTGCCCAACAACCAGAATGCGTCTGTCAAAAGTGTGCCGCAGTTGTTCAAGACACCCATCATCAAGGGGCTCTACATCTTTACGTTCATTGCGGTGGCCGCACACTATACGGGCTACAGTTACATAGAGCCGTTCATGAAGCAGGTGGTGGGCATGGCTGACGACATGACGACCTTCACGCTGATTCTGTTCGGCCTGGCAGGCATCGGCGCAAGCGTGCTGTTCTCGCGCTATTTCGACGGTCGCCGCCGCCTGTTCCTGTACACCGTTGCCGCCGGCATTGCCCTGATGCTGTTCCTGATGCGCTTCACGGCTGCCGACCCGTATGTGTTCATGGCACATTGCATGGTTTGGGGATTGATATTCACGATGTTCAATCTTGTCGTGGAATTCGAGGTCATACGCAATGCCCCGCAAGCCACTACGGTGGCCGTCGCCATCTTTTCATCCATATTCAACATCGGCATCGGCTGCGGTGCCGTCATAGGCGGAGCGGCACAAAGTCGGCTTCCGCTGAAGGACATCGGCTTTGTGGGAGGCGTCATCGCCATCCTTTCTTTGCTTTATGTCTGGAGACGGCTGGCTTGTCGGTTCAATCATTGAAAGGATAGGTTTTTGGACAGTGGAATGACTTGCCATTCTCCCCAAAACCCGTTATCTTTGCGCCCGTTTCCTAACATATATTTGGCGCACAACGTATGAATCCTATATTCACCCATACCCTTTTGTCCTGGTATCGCGACAATAAGCGTGCCTTGCCTTGGCGCGATACGCAGGATCCTTACCTCATCTGGATTTCCGAAATCATTCTGCAGCAGACCCGCGTGGCGCAGGGTTATGACTACTATACCCGTTTCGTCAGGCGTTTCCCGGACGTGAAATCGCTGGCTGAGGCAGATGACGATGAGGTGATGCGCCTGTGGCAGGGGCTGGGCTATTATTCGAGGGCAAGGAATCTGCTGGCGGCGGCTCGGAGCATGAAGGACGGTGTCTTTCCTGCGACTTACGAGGAAGTGCGTGCCTTGAAAGGGGTGGGGGATTATACGGCGGCGGCCATCTGCTCTTTGGCCTATGGGATGCCCTATGCCGTGGTGGACGGAAATGTCTATCGGGTGCTGGCGCGTTATTTCGGGGTGGACATACCCATTGACTCCACGGAAGGTAAGAAGACATTTGCCGCCTTGGCGCAGGAGATGTTGGACAAGCAACAGCCTGCCGATTATAACCAGGCCATTATGGATTTTGGTGCCTTGGTTTGCACGCCCCAGTCACCGGTGTGTATGTTCTGTCCGTTGGCGGAGACTTGCGTGGCCCGGGTGGAGGGGCGCGTGGCGGAATTGCCGGTGAAGCAGCATCGGGCCAAGGTGACGGACCGTTATTTCAACTATCTGTTTGTGCGGCTGGGGCATGATATCCTCTTGCACAAGCGGACGGGAGATGATATCTGGAAGAATCTGTTCGAACTGCCATTGGTGGAGGCGGACAAAGACTTGGGCGCGGAAGAGTTTCTGGGCAGCCAGGCCTTTGCAGACTTTTTACGGGGACAAAACAGCGCGGAGATGCGGCCTTTGTCTCGCGGAGTGAAGCACGTCCTATCTCATCGCGTCATCCATGCCAATTTCTACGAAGTCAGATTGCCGGAGACGGCAGAGTTTCCGGGCTTTCTGCGCGTACCGGTGGCCGATTTGGATGCCTACGCTTTGCCTCGATTAATACACGCCTTTTTGGAAAATCAATTAAAAAAGCCGGATGATTCTTGCAAGGTGTAATTATTCTTGTTACTTTTGGCACAAAATAGTGAAATTCTATGGGAATCAACAAAGTGATATTGCTGGGAAATGTGGGACAAGACCCCAAGGTGACGTACTATGACGGGGGAAATTGTGTCGCCCAACTTTCCTTGGCTACTACCGAGAAAGGATATACATTGCAGAGTGGCATCCAGGTGCCCGACCGCACGGAGTGGCACAACCTGATTTTCCGCAACCGCTTGGGGGAAATCGTGGAGAAATACGTGCACAAGGGCGACAAACTCTATGTGGAGGGCAAAATCCGTACCCGCTCATATGATGACCAGACGGGTGCCAAACGCTATGTAACGGAGATTTTCGTCGACAATATGGAGATGCTGACTCCCAAGGCTGCCCAGGCGCAGCAGACTGCTCCTCAGCCGCGACAGCCTGTGCAACAGCAGCCGTCGATATCTGATAATGGAACGGACGGTTTGCCGTTCTGATTGTTTAACCAATACGAGATTCTTTGGACTCAGACGCTTATTTAGCCCGGGTGGCAGATTGGTTTGGCAACGTATCTGTCACCGCTCCTTCCGCATCAGCTGTGGCCGCACTCATCGGTGCGGTTATCTTTCTGTTCGTGTCCGGCTTTGCTTCGGCTGCGGAGATAGCTTTCTTTTCGTTGTCTTCTTCGGAGCGGGCGGAGGTGGAAGAGCGGAAACGCCCTTCCGATGTACGGATTGCCGAGTTGCTGGAAGATTCCAAAAGGTTGCTGGCCACCATCTTGGTTACCAACAACCTGGCCAATGTGGCTTTTATCATCCTTTGCCAATTTTTCTTTTTCAGTGTATTTGGCTTCTTTACGCCCTGGATACAATTCGGGGTGCTGACGTTGGTGTTGACTTTCCTCATCCTGCTGTTTGGCGAGATGATGCCGAAAATGTTTTCCGCCCAGCGTGCTTTGTCCTTTTGCCGTTTCTCCGCATCGGGGATGGAGGTCTGTCGTTCGGCGGTCTATCCGTTGGCATCGGTGATGATGCGCTCCGCGGCGTTGTGGGACAAGTATGTGGCCCGCAAGCGGGGGCGTTCTCTTTCGGTGGACGACCTGTCGCATGCCTTGGAGTTGACGGACAAGACAGAGCTTTCGGAGGACAACAACATCCTGGAAGGCATTATCCGCTTTGGCGAGGAGACGGCCAAGGAAATCATGACTTCCCGTCTGGACGTGGTGGATCTGGAAATCCATACGCCGTTCAAGGAGGTCTTGAAGTGCATCGTGGAGAATGTCTATTCGCGCATCCCCGTCTATAGCGAGACGCGGGATAATATCAAGGGTATCCTCTACATCAAGGACTTGTTGCCCCACCTGTCCAAAGGCGACAATTTCCGGTGGCAGTCCCTGATTCGTCCGGCCTATTTCGTGCCGGAGACGAAGATGATCGACGAGCTCTTGCGCGACTTCCAGGCCAACAAAATCCACATTGCCATCGTGGTGGACGAGTTCGGCGGCACGTCGGGCATCGTGACGATGGAAGATGTCATCGAGGAAATCGTGGGCGAGATTCGAGACGAGTACGATGACGAAGAGCATACCTACGTCACGCTGAACGACCATACCTGGATATTCGAGGCAAAGACGCAGTTGATAGATTTCTATAAGATTACCAAGATAGACGAGGACGAGTTTGACGAAGTGGCCGGGGATGCCGACACCCTGGCCGGCCTGTTGCTGGAGTTGAAGGGGGAATTTCCTGCCTTGCACGAGAAGGTGACCTACGGCCGCTACGAGTTTGAAGTGCTGGAGATGGACAAGCGCCGTATCCTGAAGCTCAAGTTTACCATTAATCCTTTGCCCGAAGATAGCCATGCCGCTGTTTCTGGATCATAAGGAGGACGCCTGCCGCTGGGGAGTCTGGAAAATGGAGGAGACCTGCGAGGAATTAGCAGCCCTCTTGCCCCGGCCGATGGTGGAAGAGGCCGAAAGCCGTTTCGCGGCTCCTCACCGGCGGCAGGAGTGGCTTTCGGTGCGTGCCTTGTTGCGTGAGTTGGCCGGGGAAGGGCACGACATCTGTTACCAGTCTTCCGGGAAGCCTTACTTGGCCGACGGATCCGCTTTCGTCAGCATCTCGCACACACGGGGCTATGTGGCCGTCATCTTGGGGCGGAAGCCGGTGGGCATCGACATCGAGCAATACGGTCCCCGCGTCCATAAGGTGGCGGCGCGGTTCATGCGCGATGACGAAGAGGCAGTCCCTTTCGAAGGGGATGACACGTGGAGCCTGTTGCTGCATTGGTCGGCCAAGGAAGTTCTCTTCAAATGTCTGGATGCGGAGGCCGTGGATTTCCAGGAACATTTGCGGATTATCCCTTTCACTCCTGCCCGTCAGGGCGTTTTCCATGCCCGTGAATACAAGACCGCACGCCGGCGGACTTTCTTCATTCATTATTTATTGCATCCCGATTTTGTGTTGACTTGGCAGGTCGGGTAGGGGAGTATTCCCGAACGTGAACGCCTATACCGTCGAGCAGAAGCAGCGGTACCGCCGAACGTGAGCGTCGGTATCCCCGCTCAAAGTCGGGGAAGCCGGGAAGCGCCGAGGGCGATTAACAGTCCGAAGAAGGCCACGATGGCGAAGGTCCAGTGCAGCGTGATGGCCTGTGACAAGTGCCCGATGACGGGAGGCCAGAGCAGGAATCCCAGATAGCCGATGGAAGAGACCGTGGCCAGTGCCGTGCCCGGATTCATTCGGGTGGAGCGTCCCGCGATGCTGTAGCACACGGGTACAGTGGACGAGATGCCGAAGCCCACGAAGAAGAATCCGATGGTGGCGAACACCACGTCCGGCAGGAGGACGGCCAGCAGCAGCCCGAAGCAGATGAGCAGTCCGCTAAGCCGGACAATCCGTTGCGCACCGAAGCAGGACACGAAATGGTCTGCCACGAAGCGGCCTATCGTCATGGTGCACATGCAGGTGACGTAGCCCAGTTGCACCAGCTTGTCCGGCGCTCCTACGACCTGCTGGAAGTACAGACCGCTCCAGTCATACATGCTGCCCTCGCATACCATGGCGCAGAAGGACATGCCTCCCAGCAGGAGCACATATTTGTCCAGCCGTTGGCGCAGGGGGATGCGTTTCTTTTCCACGGACTTTTCCGATGCTTGCGGCTTCCAGTCATGGCGCACCAACAGGCGGCGCATGTAGGTGGTCAGCGCAATGGCCACGGCCATCACTATCAGGAAGTGCGTCCACGGCCGGATGTCCAAGGCAATGAAACTCATGCTGATGACGCCGCCCAAGAATCCTCCCAGGCTCCACAATCCGTGAAGCGAGGCCATGATGCTGCGGGCATAGAAATGCTCTATGTTCACCCCCTGCGTATTGGCAGCGATGTTGAACAGGTTGCCGCTCATGCCGAACAGAAACAATCCGGCGGACAACAGCCAGGCATTGCCGGCCGTACCCAGCGGGAGCAGCATCAGCGGATAGAGCAGCGAGGCCAGGGTCAGCATCCGGCGGCTGCCGAACCGGTTGATGAGCCAGGCGGAAAGATACATGGCTGTCATCTGTCCCACGGGGATGGAGAACAACACGGTGCCCAAGGCTGCATCACTGAGTTGGAGGGCACGCTTGATGTCGGGGATGCGGTTGGCCCAGGTGGCGAACACGGCTCCCTGCACGAAGAAGAACAGACTGACTGCCAGCCGGAAACGACGGAGCGCTTGCATTCGGGTAAGCATACGGTTACGTGTTTAATGTATTTGCGCTGCAAAGGTCGGGATTATTGCGACAGGTTGGATTGATTTGGGTTAAATAATCCATGTCGCGATGGCGCTGCCTCAGTCCGCATCCAGGGGTGGATTGATTATCAGCAGACTACCAGTATTACGGTTTGGTGTATCCATATTACGCTTTCAGGCTCCTTCATGGTCCATCCTATGGACAAAAGGCGTATATTTGCTAACCAACCCATTAAAGACATCAACACTATGGAAGAGAAACTGACATTGATGCAAGAGTGGGACAAGGTGTTCCCACAGAGTGACAAGGCATACGGACTTGTATGACAACCTGGAGAAGATTCCTTTCGACCAAATCGAGGAGTTCTTCCGCACGTATCTGAAGTAAGTAAGGCTTGCCTTGTTTTAGTGGGACATCCCTTGTCGGTCGCGCATCGGCAAGGGATTCTTTTTTGCAAGAAGAGTAAAAAATAGCACCTCGACCATGCCTTCTTATTACCAAGGAATTGCTATCTTTGTGCGGAGATATACCAAAGGTGGCACCTTTGCCTACCAAAGGTCGTACCTTTGCCTATCAAAGGTGGCACCTTTGCTCTGCTTCGGTAGCGGCAAGGCAGGATGATGCCGCTATGAAGGGAGTATCAATTTGCTACAAAATAATCAGAAAGGAGGCATGAAATGGCATTTTTCAAGAAACGCAAGCTGAGTGACGGCAAATGGCACGCCGTGGCCGCCAACCTGGGCAAGCCCGCCACGATAGACGATGTGGCCGATGAACTCGCCGCCCGCTCCACCGTGAGCCGCGCGGACACCTACGCCGTGCTGGTGGAATTGGGTGACGTGATGGGGCGGCTGATGGCATCGGGCCGTTCGGTGAAGCTGCAAGGCGTGGGCACGTTCTACCTCACCTGCCAAACCCAGGGGACGGGCACGGACACGCCCGAGGAACTGACGCCGGAGATGATAACGGACGTGAAGGTGCGCTTCATCCCCGAATACAGCCGCGGGCAGCGCAACCAAATCACGAAGCGCACGATGCTGGACAAGTGGCTGGAGTGGATTGAGGTGTAGGTAAATTCCCGTTTGTATAGCAATTCGTCCTTTTGTTCATATGTATCATTTTGATTTATAGTTGTTTATAATCGTTTCCTTGTATAGCTGTATAGCAAGGTTACATTTGCGGAAAGCACTAATTTTGCCCCATCTTGCAACGATTGGGCGACTTGGTTCGTCTAACCAAGCATGGAAATGATAACTTAAATGACTATACAGATATGAATAGACGGATTGCATTCCTTTGCGCCTGCCTGCTGGCCACGCTCGCCACTCAGGCGCAGCACCTGACAGGAAAACTCCTGGACGAGAACAACCAACCCTTGCCGTACGCCAACATCGTGCTGCTCTCCCTGCCGGACTCCGCCTTCGTGGCGGGCTGCGTCAGCGCGGACGACGGAACCTTCCGGCTGAACGCCTCGTGCGACCGGCGGGTCATCCGCATCTCCTCCATCGGCTATGCCACCCTGTATAAAGAATGTACGGGGCAAGACCTCGGTACGCTGCAACTGCAGCCCGACGCGCGGATGCTGGGCGAGGTGGTGGTGAAGGCCGACCTGCCCAAGGTGCGGCTGAAGGGCGATGCGCAGGTCACCACCGTGCAAGGCAGCATCCTGGAAAAGGCGGGCACGGGCAACGACCTGCTGAACAAGCTGCCCGGCGTGTCGGCGGACGATGGTGCGGTCAATGTCTTCGGCTCGGGCGCGGCGGAAATCTACATCAACGGCCGCAAGATGCGCGACGCCTCGGAGCTGGACCAGCTGGAGAGCGAAAACATCAAGCGCGTGGAGGTGGTGCGCAATCCCGGCGCCCGCTATAATGCCGAGGTGAAGGCCGTGGTGCGCATCTACACCAAGCGGCCACAGGGCGAGGGCTTCGGCGTGAATGAACGCTTTGTTACCCAGTACCAATACGGATGGAATGTGGCAGACCAGTTCAACTTCAACTACCGCAAGGGCGGGTTCGACCTCAGCGGGATGCTCTTTGGCTCGGATATGGATGGCGAGAACAACAAGACACTGACCACCGAGACTTTCCTCGACAAGACGTGGCTGCAGGTGAGCGACCTCCGTACGAATGCACGCGCTAAAAACCTTTCTACGATGCTCTCGCTGAACTATCAGTTCAACGACCGTCACTCCATCGGTGCCCGCTACGACTTCGACCGCACGCCGGAGGAACAATTAAACATCGACCCTATGCACTCGTTGGTGTACCAGGACAATGTGCTTTATGAGGAAAATATCAGCCGGGGCGTGCAACCCAATCCCGCTACCAGCCATTCCCTCAACGTCTACTACAACGGACAGGCGGGCGACTGGAACATCGACTTCAACGCCGACGGCTTGTGGTCGTACATCAAGATGATGCAGGATATGACCGAGCAATACACCCCGGCGGGCGGCACCTTGCAGGAGCAGCGCGTCACCACTTACAACAAGGACGAGAACACACTCTATGCCGCCAAGCTCATCGTCAGCTGCCCCCTGTGGGAAGGTAGCCTCTCCTTTGGCGGGGAATATACCTACACCAATCGCGAGAACACCTTCCTGAACGACCAAGGCATCCTGGCGGACAACCTGAGCAACATCGAGGAGAACGCCGCCTCGGCTTTCCTGGAGTACAGCCGCGCCTTTGGCAACCTGCAAGCCCAGGCCGGTGTACGCTACGAGCACATCACGTCCGGCTATTACGAGGGCGGCACCCGGGTGGACGAGCAGAGCCGTAAGTATGATAATGTGTTTCCCACGCTGGGCCTCTCCCTGCCCGTGGGCAAGGCGCAACTCTCGCTGAGCTATTCGGGCAGCATCTACCGTCCTGCGTATTATATGCTGCGCAGCAACATCACCTACGCCAACCGCTACACCTACGAGGGCGGAAACCCGCTGCTTCGGCCTTCCATCATCCAACGCCTGTCGCTGGATGCCTCGTGGAAGTGGATATACTTCAACGCCCGTTATACGCACGCCAAGGATGCCATTGTACAATTAGGCACTTCTTATTCGGCAGACGATCCCACAGTTTCGCTGCTAAGCTACTTCAACAAGTATGATTCTGACAAACTTTACGCCACGCTCAGCTTCTCGCCCACCATCGGCATTTGGTCGCCCCAACTCACGCTGATGCTGCTTCAACAATGGTATAGGGTGGATATGCCCGACGGCACGCGCAAGAACTTCAACAATCCGATGGGCAGTTTCAATTGGCGCAACAACTTCCGTCTGCCTTGGGGACTGCTGTTGGACGTGGACGCATCGCTCGACACGCCAGGTGACAATGAGAATGTCTATGTCGGCGAAGTAGGTTGGGCGGTCAACGTCAGCCTGCGCAAAGCCTTCTTGGGCGAACGTCTCAGCCTGCAGCTGCAAGGCACGGACTTGTTCAACTCGCGCGACGCATGGGTCACTTTATATAGCGGTAATCGCACGCTGACTCTCGACCAGGAGTCGCGCCGTGCCTTTTCGCTGACCCTGCGCTACAAGTTCAACCCCTCGAAAAGCAAGTATAAGGGCACGGGCGCCGGGCAGGAGCAGCGCAGCCGTATGTAAGTGGAAATTAAGACATAGGTTTGGAAGAGCAAGGGGAAATCTCTACTTTTGCGCCCGAATTGATAACCCTAAACAACGATTCGGATGCGAAAGATACTCCACATTCTCCTATTCGGGCTGGCTGTCTGCCTGCTGGCCGCTTCGTGCGGAGGCGGCAGCCAAGCCCGTCGCGAAGCCTTGCTCGACATACTTTCATCAACTTCCACGGACGGACGGACAGACTTCGCCCGATTGGACTCCCTCGAACAGGCAGCTCCCGATGCCGATGAGCACGAACGGGTGGTGCAACGTCTGGTTCGTGCGTGGCTGACCGCTATCGAAACCCAGCAGGCGGCGCCCGACTCCGTAACGGCTCCTCTTGTCGAATACTTGGAAAAGCACGGCACGCCCCGCGAACGGGTTCGCGCCCTCCTGCTGCACGGCATGGGCTTGGAGCGGAGAGACAATGCCGCCGATGCCTTGCTGGCCTACCAAAAGGCACTTCGCCTCTCCCAACAAGCGGACGACTCGGTGCAAGTGCTCTTGTGCTGGATGAGGTTGGGCGAATTATACTTCATTCGCACCGATCTGCGTTCGGAGGCGGCGGAAGCCTACGGGAATGCCATGCGTCTGGCCGAGCAATTGGGCGACGCTTCCCGGTTGTCCTCCTGCCATGCCAACTTGGGTCGCCTGTATATGAGTGCCCAGCCCGGCGATTCCCTGTACGACCGTTGGCAGGAGGGCGTTGCCCACTACCGCAAGGCGGCTGAGTTGGCGCACGAGGCAGGGGATGAGTTAAATGAGATGGCTGCCAAATACGAACTCGCCGGGCTATATTCAACCCGTCAGCATCCCCACGAGGCCCTGCCCCTGCTGCAAGAGACAAAAGATTTCGCATTCAGCACGTTTCCCGACCAGAAAGGCGCCACGCTGTTTTCCCTGATTACCGTCTTCCTCCAACTGGACCGTCCCGATTCGGCGCAAGTCTACATCGACCAGGCCCTTGCCCTGCCTGCCCGTCAAAACAACATCCGCTACCACGTCTACGAGATGCTCTTCCAATACTACCAGGCAAAGAAGCGTCCCGACCTTGCCGCCTGGGCAGCCGACTCCCTCTTCTATTACCAACCTGCGGCCGCCCGGCAGCAGACGTCTGTCCAAGTGGCGGAAGTCAAGGAGAAATACGATAACGAGCAACTCTCCGAAGCCCATGCCCGTGTCAGCCAGGAGCGGGACAACAGCATCCTGATAGGCGTCGCCGTGGCTGTGGCCCTGCTGCTTGTCATCGTCTTCAGCCGCAAGGCCTATCGTGACCGTCTGCACCGTCGGGAGCAACAGCTGCACGAGAAAGACCAAGCCATCGACACCCTGCAAACCCATTTGGAGGAAGAGAAGGCACACGCCGAAGAAGTCTCCGGCCGCCTCTCGGAGATGGAGACGCGCGAACAGGAACTGAGCCACGCCTTGACCAACGACACGGAGCTGATGCAACGTCTGCGCAAGGAGCCTAAGTTCCTGGGTGAAGAGGACTGGGAGAAACTGAAGACGGTGACCGACCGCGTGTACAACGGCTTCACCGTCCGCCTGCACGAGTATTGCCCCCAGTTGTCGGAGGTCTATCTCCGCTATTGCATCCTCATCAAGCTGGGCTTCACGGTGTCGCAGATAGGCATACTGATGGCCGTGGCTCCTTCCTCCGTCTCCCAGCAGAAGTCCCGCATCAAGAAACGCTTGCTCCAGTCCCCCGGCTGCGCCTTTGCGGAGGGTGAATCGCTGGACGAGTGGTTGGGGAGGTTCTGAGCTTACTCTATTTCGTGCTCTTCTCGTATGCGATGAGCAGCCCGATGACCTGCGAATAGCTCTTCTGACCGCCCTCTACGCGGTTGCCGCGCAGGTAGAGTTCGTAGAGCTTGCTCTGTGCATCGCCGATGAGGCGGTTGTACTTCCCTTGCCAATAGTCCTGGCTCTCGCGGGCCAGGCGGAGCACCTCGGGGCGGATATCTCTGCAGAGGGCATCGTAGGCTTCGGCGGACAGCAGGCGGTAGGCATTGTTCAGCACGTGGGGCAGGATGGACATCAGGCCGCTGAAGCGAATGGCCTGGATGCTGGTGTGCGTGCAGACCTGGTAGGCATAGAAGTTGGCCTCCCCCTCGTTGGCGATGCCCAGTAGGTGGGCCAGTTCGTGGGCGTAGGTGGCAGGATATTCGGCCGGGGGCACGTCGCCGTTGATGGTGAACTCGCAGAAGAATGGCCCCATGCTGCCCTTGACGCCCACCATCGAGGCGAGGGGCGAGAAGAGCATCGTCTTGGCCTGCGGGCGGTCGTCGAAGGGCGGATGGATGCCCAGGTCGGGAGCCAGGTGCCGGTAGGTGACCACCACCTCGCGGCGCAGCACGTCGGGATTGACGGCGGTGTGGGGCGTGTAGGCTTTGTTCAGTTGCTCCACGTAGCGGCGGGCGAAGTCCCGGAAGTCGGCCTCGGTATATTCCGCCGGGGCGATGCCCGTCCGTTGGTAGAAGTCGGATTGGGCGTAGTTCAGTCCCCAGGCCAGGTAGAACCACACGTAGACCCACATCAGGTATTCGGCAGAGCCTGCCAATCCCCTGCGCCATTTCCTTTTCTTATAAAACCGCACGTAGAACGGCCATGCCACCACGCCCACGAGGCTGAGGGCAATGAACAGGTCGCCCACGGCAAAGGGCACCGGGCCGGAGAGGTCGGACAACAGTTCGCCGACAATCGGGTAGAGGCGTTGTGCATAGACATCGCCCCAACCCGGGACAATCTGCATCAGGATGACGGCCACCAGTAGGAGGACCAACAGGGAGAGACGCACGAGGCGTTTCTTGCTGAATTTATTTATAGCCTGAGACATACCTTATATATTATAGTACATATTCATAATCAGTCACGTCCAGCCATCGTCCGAATTTGCGGCCTACTTCCCGGAAGAGCGATACTTGCCGGAAGCCCAACCGTTCATGAAAGGCCCGGCTGGCCGTATTTTCGGCCGTGATACATGCAATCAGGATGTGTACGCCTTGTCGGCGGCATTCTTCCATCAGGGCTTCCATCAGTTGTTGTCCCAATCCTCGGTTCGTATGTGCGGGATGCAGGTAGACGGTTGTTTCCCAAGTCTGTGCATAGGCTGCCCGTTCTTTCCAGGGATGGGCATAGCAATAGCCCGCAAGCATTCCCCCCTCCTCGCAGACGAGGTAGGGATATCGGGGTGAGAGGGCGGCGATGCGCCGGCGCATTTCGTCGGCATCGACGAGGGCGGTCTCGAAGGTGGCGGTGCTGTGCGCCACGTAGGTATTGTAGATGTCCGCCAGTGTGGATGCGTCATCCAGGCGGGCGGGTCGGATTGTAGTTGCCATCATAGGATTGTTTTGCTGCCCAAATGTACGGCAAAAATGCGGGATGAAGAACAAACGCGTGCAGATTTTCGAGATAATTTCGTAATTTTGCGCCCATTATCAACTTAATCAACAAAGCAATGGAATTAGCAAGCAAATACAACCCCGCCGATGTGGAGGGAAAATGGTATCAGTATTGGCTAGATCACCATCTTTTCAGTTCCAAACCCGATGGCCGTGAGCCGTACACCATCGTCATCCCGCCCCCCAACGTGACGGGCGTGCTCCACATGGGCCACATGCTGAACAATACCATCCAAGATATCCTGGTGCGCCGTGCCCGCATGGAGGGCAAGAACGCCTGCTGGGTGCCCGGCACCGACCATGCCTCCATCGCTACCGAGGCCAAGGTGGTGAATAAACTCGCCCAGCAGGGCATCAAGAAGACCGACCTGACGCGTGACGAGTTTCTGAAGCACGCCTGGGATTGGACGCACGAACATGGTGGCATCATCCTCAAGCAACTTCGCCGCCTGGGTGCCTCCTGCGACTGGGACCGCACCGCCTTTACCATGGACGAGGCCCGCAGCAAGAGCGTCATCAAGGTGTTTGTAGACCTTTATAACAAAGGGCTTATCTATCGCGGCGTGCGTATGGTCAACTGGGATCCCAAGGCATTGACCGCCCTCTCTGACGAGGAAGTTATCTATAAGGAAGAGCACGGTAAGTTCTATTACCTGCGGTATTATCTGGCCGATGATGCCGAAGGTCGCTACGCCGTCGTGGCCACCACCCGTCCCGAGACCATTATGGGTGATACGGCCATGTGTATCAATCCCAACGACCCCAAGACGCAGTGGTTGAAGGGTAAGAAGGTCATCGTGCCCTTGGTGAACCGCGTCATTCCTGTCATCGAGGACGAATACGTGGACATGGAGTTCGGTACGGGCTGTCTGAAGGTAACGCCTGCCCACGATGTCAACGACTATATGCTGGGTGAGAAGCACAACCTGCCCTCCATCGACATCTTCAACGACAACGGCACCCTCTCTGAAGCCGCCGGCCTCTACGTCGGCATGGATCGCTTCGATGTGCGCCGTCAGATTGAGAAAGACCTCGATGAGGCCGGACTTCTGGAGAAGGTGGAGGCCTATACGAATAAGGTGGGCTTCAGCGAGCGCACCAACGTGCCTATCGAACCGAAGCTCTCCATGCAGTGGTTCCTCAAGATGCAGCACTTTGCCGACATGGCCCTGCCTCCGGTGATGAACGACGAGCTGAAATTCTATCCCGCCAAATACAAGAATACGTATCGCAACTGGCTGGAGAACATCAAGGACTGGTGCATCAGCCGCCAGTTGTGGTGGGGACACCGCATCCCGGCCTACTACCTGCCCGAAGGCGGATATGTGGTGGCCGAGACGCCCGAACAGGCCCTGGAATTGGCGCGGGCAAAGTCTGGCAAAGACCTCACCTTGGCAGACCTTCGCCAGGATGAGGATTGCCTCGACACATGGTTCTCCTCTTGGTTGTGGCCCATCTCCCTCTTCGACGGCATCAACAACCCCGGCAACGAGGAAATCAAGTACTACTATCCCACGAGCGACCTCGTGACCGGCCCGGACATCATCTTCTTCTGGGTGGCCCGCATGATTATGGCCGGCTATGAATACATGGGCGACATGCCTTTCCGCAACGTCTACTTCACCGGCATTGTGCGCGACAAGTTGGGCCGCAAGATGTCCAAGTCGTTGGGCAACTCACCCGACCCGCTGGAGCTGATCGACAAGTTCGGTGCCGACGGTGTGCGTATGGGCATGATGCTCTCTGCTCCGGCCGGAAACGACATTCTCTTCGATGAGGCGTTGTGCGAACAGGGACGCAACTTCTGCAACAAGATATGGAATGCCTTCCGCCTCATCAAGGGCTGGGAGGTGAGCGATGCAGTCGCCGTGCCTGAAGCTTCCGCGCTGGCCATGCGCTGGTTCGAGGCCAAGCAGCAGGCTGTGGCTGCCGAGGTGGCCGACCTCTTCTCGAAGTATCGTCTGAGCGAGGCGTTGATGGCGGTCTACAAGCTCTTCTGGGACGAGTTCTCCGCCTGGTACCTGGAGATGATCAAGCCCGCCTATGGCCAACCCATCAGCCGCGAGGTGTACGACCGTACCATTGCTTTCTTCGACTACCTGCTGCACCTGCTGCATCCCTTCATGCCCTTCATCACCGAGGAGTTGTGGCAGCACATTGCCGAGCGTCAGGACGGCGAAAGCCTGATGGTCAGCCCGATGGCCGCTCCCGCTTCGGCCGATGAGGCTCTGCTTCAACAGTTCGAGGCCGTGAAGGAGGTTATCAGCAACATCCGCGCCATCCGCCTGCAAAAGAATATCGCACAGAAGGAGACGTTGGAGCTTCAGGTAGTGGGGCAGAACCCCATCGAGTCTTTCAACGCCGTGTTGGTGAAGATGTGCAACCTTTCCGCCATCTCCGTGGTGGAGGCCAAGGCCGATGGCGCCGCCGCTTTCATGGTCGGCACCACGGAATATGCCGTGCCCTTGGGCAACCTCATCGATGTGGAGGCTGAAATCGCCCGCATGGAGGCTGAGCTGAAGCACAAGGAAGGCTTTCTGCAAGGCGTCTTGAAGAAGCTCTCCAACGAGAAGTTCGTGGCCCACGCTCCTGCCGCCGTCATCGAGCTGGAGCGTAAGAAGCAGGCCGACGCCGAGAGCATTATCAAGTCGCTCAAGGAGAGCATTGCGGCGCTGAAAAAAGCATAAGCATCAAGCTATACCGATAAGGACAGCGGGGACGAGGTAACCTGGGTGGTTGCAACGTCCCCGCTGTTTTGTATTCTTCTTTGGCAAGAAAATGCTTCGCGAAGAAGGGGGGATGGCTAGATTTGATTACTTTTGTAGGATGAGAACAGAAGCTATTGTAAGACAATGAATATGATACATCTCGAAAACCTCTCCATCGGCTACCGCACGAAGCATGGCACCAAGGTGGTGGCCGATGCTTTGAATGCCGATATCCATAGTGGTGAGTTGACCTGTCTGTTGGGAGCCAACGGGGTGGGGAAGTCCACCCTGCTGCGCACTCTTTCCGCTTTCCAACCCAAGCTGGACGGACATATATATATAAAAGGTAAGGATTTGGACGCATACGCTGACCGTGACTTGGCGCGTCTGCTGGGCGTGGTGCTGACCGAACGTCCCGATGTGCATGACCTCTCCGTGGCCGACCTGATAGGCTTAGGCCGAAGCCCTTATACTGGTTTTTGGGGAACTTTGCTGCCGGAAGACCATGAGGCTGTAGCGCGTGCGGCAGCCTTGGTAGGTATTGAAGACCTGATGGAGCGGATGTCCGATACGCTGAGCGACGGCGAGCGCCAGAAGGTGATGATTGCCAAGGCTCTGGCCCAGGAGACGCCCGTTATCCTGCTGGACGAACCGACGGCATTTCTTGATTTCCCCAGCAAGGTGGAAATCATGTTGCTGTTGCATGACCTCAGCCGGGAGACCGGCAAGACCATCTTCCTCTCTACGCATGACCTCGACCTGGCTCTCCAGTTGGCAGATAAGGTTTGGCTGCTGGACCGGATGCAGGGACTGGCCGTCGGCACGCCCGAAGACTTGGCCCTGGACGGTACCTTGGCCCGTTATTTCCTCCGTTCGGGCATCGCCTTCGATCCGGACAGCGGACTGTTTCGGGTGGAGTGCCCTTGCTCCCGCCGGGTGAGGCTTAAGGGCGAGGGACCGAGAGCCGCGATGATACGGAAAGCACTCCGCCGCAACGGCATCGAGGCCGGCAACGAAGTGCTTTCCGATTGTTGCATTGAGGTAGATACTCAGCGTTATCTGCTGAAGCTTTCCGGGCGTGAGCCACAAGCAGCGTCGTCCGTCGACGAGCTACTCCGCCTGCTGTTTACTTCTTCTTCATGATGCTGTTGATGACGCGGACACTGGACACCAGCTTGTTGGTGGAGGTGAACACGTCCACGTTCCACACGTGCGACGAGCGTCCTTTGTGGACGATAGTGCCCACGGCACGCACCGTATCACCTTCGTGTGCCGATGAGATGTGGTTGCCGCTGACCTGCATTCCCACGACAATCTCGTCCGGTTTGACCGTAATCATCGAGCCCAGCCCCGCCACCGTTTCGGCCAAAGCCAATGTAGCACCACCGTGCAGGATGCCAAAGGGCTGGCGTGTACGTTGGTCTACGGGCATGGTGGCCTCGATGCGCTCTTCGGAGGCATAGGTATACTGGATGCCCAGGTTGCCCATCAAGGCGGTCTTGCCTACCTCGTTCAGGAAGTCCAGCGGGATCTCTGAAGCATGTACCTCGGCCAGGATGGCTTTCTCCACGGCCTGAGCCACACCGTCTTCCTCGTTAGTACCCGTCACTTGGTCGGCGCAGACCTTCACCGAGTCGGGTGCATGTCCCATGGCGACGGCCAGGCCGGCCATCTGCAACATCGTCACATCGGCCACACCGTCGCCGATGGCCATGGTCTCCTCACGGCTGATGCCCAGCTCTTCCAGCAGGACGCCCAAAGTGTTGGACTTGTCGATGCCCCAAGGCACGGCTTCCAGGTAGAACGGTTCGGAGGGGAACACGTCCAGTGTACCGGCCAGGCGTTTCTTCCACTTGGCTTCCAGGTCGGCCAGCGCGTCATAATCATCGCTTACCAGCATCACCTTGCAGGGATAGAAATCAATGGCGGAGGAGAACTCATCCTCCTTGATGATTTTCAGTCCGTTCAGTGCGGCCTCCTGCCGGATGTGCGGGTTGTCCGGGTTGCTGGTCAGGATGGTGTCGTCGTGATAGGTGAAGATGTCGAAGTTGTTCTTCCGTGCCTTTTTCTCCAAGTAGGGAATCAGCTCGGGATTGATACGGCGTTCAAAGATGATTTCCCCGTTCTCGGCCTTGATGATCTGGCAACCGTTGTACGAGATGACATAGCCGCCATAGTTGCCCAGCTCCAGGGCTTTAGCCAAGGGGATGATGCCGTAGGTCGGTCGGCCGGATGCCAAGGCAATCTTGACGCCGGCTTGTTGTACTTTCAGCAGGGCACTCAGGGTGCGCTTGCTGATTTGTCGTTCGTTGTTGAGCAATGTCCCGTCTACATCGAGGACTAATAGTTTGTACTTCATGGCCTTTGGTTATTTAGATGTTTGAAGCACAAATATAGTGAATACTTTTGAATGGACGGCCTAAAGAATGTAAAACTTTTCGTCCGGGGGCATTTCTTTTGGTGAATGTTGATAATCAAGACCTTATTCAAAGGCTTTTCTGCTCGTGTTCGGAGGAGCCGACGAGCGCGTTCTTCGGAGCCGACGAGCGTGCTCGGGCGAGCCGACGAACAAGAGCGTCCATGGGAGGCGTCTCAGCGGACGTCGGCTCCCCACATCATCTTGTTGCGCAAGGTGTCGAAGAAGCGGTGGTTGACGCGCTTCACCACCTTGATGGTGTGTGCGGCCTTGGCAATGGTCAGGCGGGTGGTTTCGCGGCACGATTCGCTGCGTCCGTCGATGGCCACCAGGAAGTTGTGGCTCCGGCTCTCTACGTCAAGGGTAATCTCGCGGTCGTCGCAGATGACGATGGGGCGGATGTTGAGGCTGTGTGGGGCCACGGGTGTCAGGGCGATGGTCTTGCTGTCCGGTGCAATGATGGGGCCTCCCACGCTGAGTGAGTAGGCGGTCGAGCCGGTGGGCGTGGCCACGATGAGTCCGTCGGCCTGGTAGGTGGCCAGGGGCATGCCGTCGATGGTGGCCCGGATGGTAATCATGGAGGAACTGTCCCGTTTCAGCACGGCAATCTCGTTTAGTGCATAGGGTTCGCGGGCCAGGCGCGGGTGGTCACACTTCAATTGCAAGACGCTGCGCTCCTCGATGCGGTAGCGGTGTTCATCGATTTCGTTGAAAGTTTCCTCCATCTCTTCGGGGGAGATGTCGGCCAGGAATCCCAGACGCCCCGTGTTGATGCCCAGGATAGGGATACCTTTATTTCCCACGCGGCTGGCGGCTTTCAGGAAAGTACCGTCGCCGCCCAGACTGATGACCATGTCGGCCTGGAAACGGTCGTCGTCAAACAGTTCGAGGGTGGGGAGGTTCAGGTGTACGTCGTGAGTCAGGAAATCGTAGAACTCGCGGCTGATGCAAAGCTCAGCCCGATGCTGCTCGAGTAGCCGAAACAACCGTTCGGCGTGGAGGGACTTCTTGGCTTGGTAAGTATTACCGAATAGGGCAAATCTCATGTTTCTTTCTCTTTTACCGGGGTGCAAAGATGGCATTTTTTTTGCAGAATGCAGTCAAGGTATCACTATTATTTGTACTTTTGCCGCGAAACTAGAATATGAAATTATGACTAAACTGAGTGTAAACATCAATAAGGTGGCCACGTTGCGCAATGCGCGCGGAGGCAATATGCCTGATGTGTTGAAAGTTGCACAAGACTGCGAACGTTTTGGCGCAGACGGGATTACGGTGCATCCCCGTCCGGACGAGCGCCATATCCGCAGGAGCGATGTCTATGCATTGCGCCCTCTGCTCCGCACGGAGTTCAATATCGAGGGTTATCCCTCACGCGAATTTATCGACCTGGTACTGAAGGTAAAACCCCATCAGGTGACATTGGTGCCTGACAGTCCTACGCAACTGACTTCGAACGCCGGTTGGGATACAAAAGCCAATTTGGCATTTCTGACCGAGGTATTGGAGGCCTTCAAGCAGGCCGGTATCCGCACCTCTGTCTTCGTGTCCACCGACCCCGAGATGATTGAATATGCCGCCAAGGCCGGGGCTGACCGGGTGGAGCTTTATACCGAGCCCTATGCCTCTGCTTATCCGAAGAATCCGGAGGAGGCGGTCGCTCCCTTTGTGGAGGCTGCCAAAGTGGCACGCAAGTTGGGCTTGGGCTTGAACGCCGGGCACGACCTGAACCTGCAAAACTTGAATTTCTTTTATAAAAACATTCCTTGGCTGGACGAGGTCTCGATAGGGCACGCGCTGATTTGCGATGCCTTGTACCTGGGCCTGCAACGCACTATCGAGGAATATAAAAACTGCTTGCATTGAGTATGGACATGATGATGCTTTTGGCCCAGGCGGCCGGTTCGCTGAGCGATACGATTGCGGGTGCCAATCCGGTGCTGACACCGGTAGGGGCAGCCCAGGAAATGAACTTATGGGACATGGCCGTCAAGGGCGGCTGGATCATGATTGTGCTGGGAGTGATGTCGCTCATCGGATTCTACATCCTCTTCGAGCGCAATTATGTCATCCGCAAGGCCGGCAAGGAGGACCCGCTCTTCATGGACAAAATCAAGGATTACATCCTGGGAGGCGAAATCAAGGCGGCCATTGCTTATTGCCGCAGCGTCAACACGCCCTCGGCGCGCATGATCGAGAAGGGAATCACCCGTCTGGGGCGTCCTGTGAACGATGTGCAGGCCGCCATTGAGAACGTGGGTAACATTGAGGTGGCGAAGCTGGAGAAAGGCTTTACCATCATGGCTACCATTGCAGGAGGTGCGCCGATGCTGGGATTCCTCGGCACGGTGACGGGCATGGTGAAGGCCTTCTTCGAGATGGCCAATGCCGGCAACAACATCGATATCACCTTGCTCTCCGGTGGCATCTACGAGGCCATGATTACTACGGTGGGTGGCCTGATTGTGGGCATCATCATGATGTTTGCCTACAATTATCTGGTGACCCTGGTGGACGGGGTGGTCAACAAGATGGAAGGCAAGACCATGGCATTCATGGACTTGCTGAACGAACCTGCCAATTGATAGAAACCTTGTAAACGAACGAGCAGTGTTAAAACGCAGAGCTAAAATATCGCCCACCTTCAGCATGGCGTCCATGACGGACCTCATCTTCCTGTTGCTGATCTTCTTCATGATCACTTCGACGGTGGTTTCGCCCAACGCTATCAAGGTGTTGCTTCCGCAAGGCAAAGAGCAGACCTCCGCCAAACCTTTGACGCGTGTTATCATTGACAAGGAATTGAACTATTATGCGGCCTTCGGCAATGACCGCGAGCAACCCGTCACGCTGGACGAATTGCCCGGTTTCCTGAAGTCGTGCGCCGAGCGCGAGCCGGAGATGTACGTGGCGCTCTATGCCGATGTGTCCGTGCCCTACGGGGAAATCGTGAAGGTGCTGAACATCGCCAACGAGAACCACTTCAAGATGGTGCTGGCCACTCGTCCGCCCGATTCGGATGAGTAAGCGGCTATATATAAATAGGTATTATACGTCATAATGGATCCGAAGAAGAAAGGGAAATACATAGGCATGCTGGGAGCCGTGCTGGTGCACGTGGCTTTCGTCATCTTCCTGTTTCTGATGGGTTTCACCCCGCCTGAGCCGCAGGAAGAGAGCGGTGTGCCCGTGATGCTGGGCGACGTACCCCAAGCTTCGGGCTGGTCGGATCCTTCGTTGGTGGAGGTGGAGACAATGCCCGCCGAGGCGGTCGTGCCTCAGGAATCCGTGGAGCAGGAACTCATTACCCAAGATTTGGAGGAAACGGTAGCCTTGACTCCTGAATCGAAGCAGGAGGCGAAGATACCTGAAAAAACCGAAGCCGAAAAGGCGGAGGAAGCCCGAAAGCTGGCTGCAGAGCGTGCCGAACGCGAGCGTCGCGAGGCGGAGGAGGCTGCCCGTCGCCGGGTAGCAGGTGCCTTTGGCAAGGGAGCCAAGATGGGTAGTCGGGGTGATGCGCAGACGGGTAAGGGCATACAGGGTAGTCCGCAAGGTAATGCGGAGACCGGTGCCTCTACGGGCGTGGGTGGTTATGGCGAGTTCAACCTGGGCGGACGCTCCATCGGGGCTGGCGGATTGCCGCGCCCGGTGTACAACGTGCAGGATGAAGGTCGCGTGGTAGTAACTATTACTGTCAATCCGGCCGGTCGTGTGATAGCTGCCGAAATCAACAAGCAGACCAATACAGTCAATCCCGCCTTACGCAAAGCTGCGCTGGATGCTGCCCGCAAGGCAAGGTTCAACGCGGTGGATGGATTGACCAATCAGGTAGGAACGATAACATATTATTTTAACCTAAAGTAAATAAGGAGAATAGATTATGGGTACAGTGTATGTTTTCTTCGCCGATGGCTTTGAAGAAATGGAGGCTTTCGTAGCCGTAGACATCCTGAGACGTGCAGGTGTGAAAGTGCAGATGGTGACAGTGACGGAGGATGAAATCGTGAAGGGCGCCCATGGCGTGCCTGTATTGTGCGACAAGAACATCGTGAATTGCGACTTCTTCGATGCCGAAATGCTGGTATTACCCGGCGGACTGCCCGGCGCTACGACTTTGAACGAGTGCGAAGACCTGCGTAAGTTGCTGGTGCGCTCCGCTCAGGAAGGCAAGAGTATTGCCGCCATTTGCGCTGCCCCGATGGTATTGGGAAACCTTGGATTGCTGAAGGGTAAGAAGGCCACCTGCTATCCCGGCTTCGACAAATACCTGGAGGGAGCCGAATATACCGGCGCCATGGTGGAGAAGGATGGCAACATCATCACCGGCAAGGGACCGGGGGCTTGCATGAAGTTCGGCTTGGCCTTGGTGGAGCATCTCTGCGGCAAGGAGAAAGTGAAGGAACTGGAAGAGGCCATGTGCCTCCGTTAAATAGGCACCGCCCATGGATTACGCATTGATCGTGGCCGGAGGCAAAGGCCTGCGCATGGGAGCGGATCTTCCCAAGCAATTCCTTCCCATAGGAGGGAAACCCGTGCTGATGCGCACGCTGGAGGCTTTCCATGCCTACGACGGGGCGATGCGGATCATATTGGTACTCCCGCACGACCAGCAAGATTATTGGCAAGGGTTGTGCGGGGAGTACCGTTTTTCGGTACCCCACCTTGTGGCCGATGGAGGAGAAACGCGCTTCCACTCGGTGCGCAACGGCTTGGCGCTAGTCGAAGCTCCCGGGCGGGTAGGGGTGCACGACGGAGTGCGGCCTTTCGTCTCGCGGGAAGTAATAGCCCGTTGCTATGCGCTGGCGGCCGAAAAGAAGGCCGTGGTGCCTGTGGTGCCCGTAGTGGAGACCGTGCGGCATCTGACGGACGGAGGGAGCATGACTGTTAACCGGGATGAGTACCGCCTGGTGCAGACGCCGCAAGTGTTTGACATAGAGCTTCTGAAGCGGGCTTACGAGCAGCCCTACGTATCTGCTTTCACGGACGATGCCTCGGTGGTGGAGGCCTTGGGCGTATCCGTTACCTTGACGGAGGGCAACCGCGAGAATATCAAGATTACCACGCCTTTCGACCTTCGGGTGGCCGAAGCCTTGCTTTGACACGCCTATGCTTGACTTGACCACGCGCGATATCAAGTTCCTCACGGGCGTCGGCCCTCAGCGTGCAGCTTTATTCAATAAGGAATTGGACATCTTCTCCATGCACGACCTCCTCTATTATTTCCCCTATAAATATGTGGATAGAAGCCGCATCTACGCCATTCGTGAGATAGATGGCAATATGCCCTATATCCAGTTGAAGGGAGAAATCCGGGGCTTTGAATTGGCGGGTGAAGGACGCGGGCAACGGCTCGTGGCCCACTTCACGGACGGGACGGGTTTCGTGGATTTGGTGTGGTTTCAAGGCATCAAATACATCACCGGTAAGTACAAGGTTCACCGGGAGTACATCGTTTTCGGCAAGCCGACGGCTTATAACGGGCGATTCAATATCCCCCATCCGGACATCGACGAGGTGTCCGAGGTGACCCTCTCTTCTATGGGACTTCAACCATATTACAACACGACGGAGCGCATGAAGCGAAGTGCGCTCAATTCGCGCGCCATCGAGCGGATGATGGCCCAACTCCTCAAGCAGATCAACGAACCTCTGCCTGAGACGCTTTCGCCCGCCATCTTGACCGAGCATCACCTGATGCACCTGACCGACGCCTTGCGCAACATCCATTTTCCCGCCAATGCCGATATGCTCCGCAAGGCGCAATACCGCTTGAAATTCGAGGAGTTGTTTTATGTCCAACTTAATATCCTGCGCTATGCCAAGGACCGTCAACGGCGCTATCGGGGCTATGTCTTTGGACGGGTGGGTGAGGTGTTTAATACCTTTTACTCCCAACATCTGCCTTTTGAATTGACCGGTGCTCAGAAGCGGGTGCTCAAGGAAATCCGGCGAGATCTCGGTTCGGGGCGGCAGATGAACCGTTTGCTGCAAGGCGATGTGGGGAGTGGCAAGACACTCGTGGCTCTGATGAGTATGCTCATAGCCTTGGACAATGGGTATCAGGCTTGTATGATGGCTCCTACCGAAATCCTGGCCAACCAGCATTATGAGACTATCCGCCACTTCCTCGGAGGGATGGATATCCGCGTGGAGTTATTGACCGGCTCCATCAAGGGAAAACGGCGCGAAGCCATACTGAGCGGACTCCTGACGGGCGAGGTGCACATTCTCATAGGCACCCACGCTTTGATAGAAGACACCGTGCAATTCGCCTCCCTGGGCCTGGCCGTCATTGATGAGCAACACCGCTTCGGTGTGGAGCAACGCGCCCGTCTGTGGACGAAGAATAATCAGCCGCCCCACGTCTTGGTGATGACCGCCACGCCTATCCCCCGCACGCTCGCCATGACGCTCTACGGAGACCTGGATGTATCGGTCATCGACGAGTTGCCACCCGGACGTAAGCCCATCGCCACCATTCACCAATTCGACAATCGGCGCGAGAGTCTCTACCGCTCTGTGCGCAAGCAGATTGACGAGGGGCGGCAAGTGTACTTCGTCTACCCCCTCATCAAGGAGAGCGAGAAAATCGACCTGAAGAACCTGGAGGAGGGCTATGAACTGATATGCGCGGCCTTCCCCGATTGTCGCATTTGCAAGGTGCATGGCAAGATGAAGCCCGCCGAGAAAGATGCCCAGATGCAACTTTTCGCTTCGGGTGAAGCGCAAATCATGGTGGCCACCACGGTTATCGAGGTCGGGGTCAATGTGCCCAATGCCTCGGTGATGGTCATTGAAAATGCTGAACGTTTCGGCCTCTCCCAATTGCATCAATTGCGGGGCAGGGTAGGGCGTGGAGCCGACCAATCCTACTGCATCCTGGTGACGGGGTATAAGCTGGCCGAGGATACCCGCAAGCGGCTGGAAATCATGGTGCGCACCAACGACGGGTTCGAGATTGCCGAAGCCGACCTCAAACTCCGTGGCCCCGGCGACCTGGAAGGCACCCAGCAGAGCGGCATCGCTTTCGACTTGAAAATTGCTGATATTGCGCGCGATGGACAACTCCTGCAGTATGTGCGCGAGGTGGCTCAACGCGTGGTGGATGCCGACCCCAATGGCGAGCTGCCCGAAAACGAAGTCTTATGGCGCCAATTGAAGGCCCTGCGCAAGACCAACATCAATTGGGCGGCCATCAGTTGAGGGCTTTGCCAAACATAGGCGGGCACATTTCAGAAGACTGGGGAAGCCTTCGCCATGGATTGTCTTGCGCAAATAGAGGAGAGAATGTGTTGTAAAACATATTTCTTGTATCTTTATGTATTACAAGTATATACGACTACTTTTTGTCTGATTCGCATTTTGGGAAATGAAAAAATAGTTAAGGAAGGATTCGCTTTTTGGGAAAGAAGTGCTAACTTTGAGGGAATTTTTAATAAACCCTATTACGAACAGGAGTTACGACCCCCAAATAAGAGACAGAAACGAATGAAATTGCCCTTGATTAAAACCCTGTGTCTGGCTGCGATGACGGTATTCGGAGCGAATGCCTTCTCGCAAGATCTCATAGCCCGCCAGGCACCCATCGACCGGAAGCTCAAGACGGTCGATTCATTAGCTCTCCAAAAGCAAATCCGCGTGGAGCAATCCCTTTACCCCGCATTCGACATATACCCCAATTGGAATAACGAGAACGTTTCCTACAAGGATGCCATCATCCCCGACACCTATACATTCGACCTTACCGGCTTCTGCATGCCGACGGAGCATACGAAGATCACCGACGTCTACGGTTATCGTCCGCGTCGTCGCAGGGGGCATTATGGATTGGACATCAAGGTGTATGTGGGCGATACCATCCGCGCGGCTTTCGACGGGAAGGTGCGTGTGGTGAAGAATCAAGGGCGTCGCGGATATGGCAAATATGTGGTCATCCGCCACGATAATGGGCTGGAGACTGTCTACGGACATTTGTCCAAGCAATTGGTGGAGGTCGACCAACTGGTGAAGTCAGGCGAACCTATCGCACTCGGTGGCAACACCGGACGATCCACGGGGTCGCACCTGCACTTCGAGACGCGTTTCCTGGGGCAGCCGTTGAATCCCGCCCTGATGTTCGACTTCGAGAAGCAAGACATCGTGGCCGACACCTATACTTTCCATAAGACGAAGGCCGATTCGAAGCAGGGTACATCGCCCAAGGGCCTCTTCTACAAGGTGAAGCGTGGCGATACGCTGGCTAAGATTGCCCGCCGTCAGGGGACTACCGTCAGCCAACTTTGCAAGTTGAACCGTATTACGCGACGCACCATCCTGCGCCCCGGCCAGGTATTGCGTTGCTCATAGAAAACGTAGACAATCATAATGTGGGAGGGCACTTTAATATAATTTAGAGTGCCCTCTTTTTCTTATCTCTCATATTATTCCTACCTTTGCATACATTTTTTAAGAATATGAAGGATACCAAAGAGCAATTCGAGCACGTCATAGGTCTTTGCCGCGACCTGTTTGCCAAGAAGTTGCACGATTACGGGCCTGCCTGGCGCATACTTCGCCCGGTGTCGGTGACCGATCAACTGTATATCAAGGCGAACCGCATCCGCAGCATCGAGACCAAGGGAGTGGCCCTGGTGGACGAAGGCATCCGCCCGGAGTTCATCGCCATCGTCAATTACGGCATCGTAGGACTTATCCAGCTGGAGTTGGGATACGCCGACCGTGCAGATATCTCCAATGAGGAGGCGCTGGCGCTCTACGACAAGCACGCGAAGGCGTCGCTGGAGTTGATGCTTGCCAAGAATCACGATTACGACGAGGCGTGGCGGGGGATGCGCATCAGCTCGTACACCGACCTCATCCTCATGAAGATATACCGCACCAAGCAGATAGAGGCCCTTGCCGGCCAGACGCTGGTGTCGGAAGGCGTGGATGCCAACTATATGGACATGATCAACTATTCTGTATTCGCTTTGATCAAGATTGAGTTTGGAGACTGAGAGGAGACATATTGTTGAATGGCTGGTGGTGAACGTATGCCGCTTCGTGCTGGGCATCACCTTTGTTTTTTCCGGCTTCGTCAAGGCGGTAGATCCGATGGGATTCTACTACAAGGTGGAGGACTATCTGGAGGCCTTCGGCTTGGTGGAGTGGGTGCCCTCCATCCTCATCCTCTTCTTCTGCATCGGCTTGTCCGCGGTAGAGTTTTGCGTGGGCATCTTCCTCGGCTTCGGTATCCGGCGTCGGGTGGCGGCTCCCATAGCTTTCTTCCTGATGGCGTTGATGACTCCGTTGACCCTCTACCTGGCGCTGTTCAATCCCGTGCAGGATTGCGGATGCTTCGGCGATGCGTGGGTGCTGACCAATTGGGAGACCTTCGGCAAGAACGTGGTGTTGCTTCTTGCGGCGTGGGTGGTGTTCAAGCGGCCGAAGCTCATCTGGCGCTTCATAACGCCCAAGATGGAGTGGATATTCTCCATGTACTCCTTCCTCTTCATCTTCGTGTTTGCCTTCTATTGCCTGGTCAATCTTCCCGTACTCGACTTCCGTCCGTATCGGATAGGAGTCAATATCCGGGAAGGCATGGAGATGCCCGAAGGCGCCAAACCCAGCGTATTCGAGTCGCGCTTCATCCTGGAGAAAGACGGCGAACGGCGCGAGTTCACGCTCGAAGATTACCCCGACAGTACGTGGACGTTCGTCGAGGCGCGCTCCATCCTTGTGGAGCAGGGCTATGAACCTCCCATTCAGAATTTCGCGATGATGGATGTGCATTCAGGCGAAGACATCACTGACCGGGTATTGGCGGATACGAACTACGTCTTCCTCCTGGTGGTGCACCGCGTGGAGGAGGCCGACGATGGAAATATCGACCTCATCAACGAGATTTACGATTATAGCGTGGAGCACGGCTACGCATTCTATGCGCTGACCTCCTCGCCCGAGGATGAGATAGAGTTGTGGAGCGATCGCACCGGGGCGGAGTATCCCTTCTGTCAGATGGATGACATCACCCTGAAGACCATCATCCGCTCCAATCCCGGGCTTCTCCTCGTGAAGGAGGGGACTATCCTGAACAAATGGAGCGACAATCAGTTGCCCGACGAATATGACCTCACCGCTCCCCTCGACCGCCTGGAGATGGGGCATGTGAAGCAGGTGAGCGACGTGCGCACCGTTGGCTATGTGCTCCTGTGGTTTTTCATCCCCTTGGCGTTGGTGATGACGTTGGACCTCCTCGTCATCAAGCGGCGCGAACGCAGACGCCTCGCGCAGAAGGAGGCAGGAGGAGACTCCGCTGTAAGCAAAGAGATTCATTAACCCTTTAATAACAAATAATTATGAGAAAGAACATTGTTGCAGGAAACTGGAAAATGAACAAGACCCTCCAAGAGGGCATTGCTCTGGCAAAAGAACTGAATGAAATGCTGGCTAACGAAAAGCCCAATTGCGACGTCATCATCTGCACGCCGTTCATCCACCTGGCTTCGGTTACGCCATTGGTAGACCCCGCCAAGATTGGCGTAGGCGCCGAGAACTGCGCCGACAAGGAATCCGGTGCTTACACGGGTGAAGTTTCCGCCGCCATGGTGGCTTCCACCGGTGCCAAGTATGTCATCCTCGGTCACTCCGAGCGTCGTGCATACTACCACGAGACGGTTGAAATCCTGGCAGAGAAAGTGAAGCTCGCTCTCGCCAACGGCCTGACTCCCATCTTCTGCATCGGCGAGGTGCTGGAAGAGCGCGAAGCCAACAAGCAGAATGAGGTAGTAGCCGCTCAGCTCGCTTCCGTATTCTCCCTCTCCGCCGAGGACTTCTCCAAGATCATCCTTGCTTACGAACCCGTATGGGCCATCGGTACCGGCAAGACTGCTACCCCCGCACAGGCGCAGGAAATCCACGCTTTCATCCGCTCGCAGGTAGCTGAGAAGTACGGTCAGGAAGTTGCCGAGAACTGCTCCATCCTCTACGGCGGAAGCTGCAAACCCAGCAACGCCAAGGAACTCTTCGCCAACCCCGACGTGGATGGTGGACTGATTGGTGGTGCCGCCTTGAAAGCTGCTGACTTCAAAGGCATCATCGACGCCTTCAACTGATCCTTGAAAGCGAACGAAAGAAAGTGAATCCTTTAGACGCGGATGATGCGGATGGTGCGGATCGGGAAAATAAAAATCCGCCTGATCCGCTCAATCCGCGTCTAAAAAATAACAGGTTTATGAAAAGACTACTCATCCTCCTCTCCGCCTGCTTCCTGTGCGTACACTTCGCCGCTGCGCAGAGATCGGACATCCTCACGAGCTTGCGCAAGAACGTGCCCGGACAAGGCAAGGTGACCATCCACCAAGATGCGCGCATCGCCGCACTCGTAGGATCCGACGCCGTACCCGCCGCTGCCGACGGAAGCCGCGTCATCAAGAAGGCAGGCTACCGCATACAAGTCTACGCAGGCAACAACACCCGCGCCGCCAAGAACGAGGCACATGCCGTGGGCGTGCGCGTCAAGGAGCTCTTCCCCGAACTGCCTGTCTACACCTCCTTCAATCCACCCCGCTGGCTGTGCCGTGCAGGCGACTTCAGCACCATCGAAGAGGCCGACGCCGTCATGCGCCGACTGCGCGCCGTGGGCGATTTCAAAGCCGTATCCATCGTGCGCGAACAAATCAACATTCCCCTGGAATAAATCATCAAACAAGAAATCATGCTGCATAAAGAAGAAATCACCTCCCCCCACCTGGACGAACTCAAAGAACATTACCGCCGCATCCTCACCCTCCTCGGCGAAGACCCCACCCGCGAAGGCCTGCTCAAGACACCCGAGCGAGTGGCCAAGGCGATGCTTACCCTCACCGGAGGCTACGCCATGGACCCCCACGAAGTGCTCCTCTCCGCCAAATTCCGCGAAGACTACAATCAGATGGTCATCGTGAAGGACATCGATTTCTTCTCACTCTGCGAGCACCACATGCTCCCCTTCTACGGCAAGGCGCACGTCGCCTACATACCCAACGGATACATCACCGGACTGAGCAAAATCGCCCGCGTGGTGGACATCTTCTCCCACCGGCTCCAGGTGCAGGAGCGCATGACCCTGCAGATCAAAGAGTGCATACAGGAGACGCTCAACCCCCTCGGAGTCATGGTGGTGGTCGAAGCAAGACACATGTGCATGCAGATGCGCGGCGTCGAGAAGCAAAATGCCATCACCACCACCTCCGACTTCTCCGGCGGATTCAACCAAGCCAAGACGCGCGAGGAATTTATGAACCTCATTAAGAGAGGATACTGAAAAACTAACACTATTTATCACTTTTCCTCTTACACTTTTCAACTATTATCGTTAATTTTGCGGCCAAATGAAACGATAACACATTTTACATAAGTAGTATATGGCAAAGATAACCAAAGAAGCCGCCTTGCTCTACCACTCCATGGGCAAGCCGGGAAAAATCGAAGTAATCCCTACCAAACCTTACAGTACACAAACTGACCTCTCCCTCGCCTATTCGCCCGGTGTGGCCGAACCCTGCCTGGAGATCGAGAAAACCCCCATTGACGCCTACAAATACACGGCGAAAGGCAACCTCGTGGCCGTCATCTCCAACGGTACCGCCGTGCTCGGATTGGGCAACATCGGCGCCCTCGCAGGCAAACCCGTGATGGAAGGTAAAGGACTCTTGTTCAAGATATACGCCGGCATCGACGTGTTCGACATCGAAGTCAACGAGACCGACCCCGACAAGTTCGTCGAGGCAGTCAAAGCCATCGCACCCACCTTCGGAGGCATCAACCTCGAAGACATCAAGGCGCCCGAATGCTTCGAAATCGAACGACGCCTGAAGGAAGAACTCGACATCCCCGTCATGCACGACGACCAGCACGGCACCGCCATCATCTCCAGCGCAGGCCTCCTCAATGCATTGGAAGTCGCAGGCAAGAAGATTGAAGACGTCAAAATCGTAGTAAACGGCGCAGGCGCATCCGCCGTATCCTGCACCAAACTCTACCTCTCGCTCGGCGCACGCCTGGAGAACGTAGTCATGCTGGACAGCAAAGGCGTCATCCGCCGCGACCGCGAAGGACTGAACGAACAGAAACGATTCTTCGCCACCGACCGCGACATCCACACCCTCGAAGAAGCCATCCGCGGCGCAGACGTATTCCTCGGACTCTCCAAAGGCAACGTACTCACGCAAGACATGGTGCGCAGCATGGCGGACAATCCCATCGTATTCGCACTGGCCAACCCCACACCCGAAATCTCCTACGAAGATGCCATGGCCGCACGCCCCGACGTGCTCATGGCCACAGGACGCTCCGACTACCCTAACCAAATCAACAACGTCATCGGATTCCCCTACATCTTCCGCGGAGCACTCGACACCCACGCCAAGGCCATCAACGAAGAGATGAAGATTGCCGCCGTGCGCGCCATCGCAGGCCTCGCCAAGATGCCCGTGCCCGACGTCGTCAACAACGCCTACCACGTCAACGACCTCACCTTCGGACGCGACTACTTCATACCGAAACCCGTCGATCCGCGACTCATCACCGAGGTATCCTGCGCCGTCGCACGCGCAGCCATGGAGAGCGGAGTGGCCCGTACACCCATCGAAAACTGGGATGAATACAAGAAGCACCTGCTCGAACTCATGGGCTACGAAAGCCAGTTCACCGCACAGCTCTACGAGATCGCACGGCAGAACCCGCAGCGCGTCGTATTCGCCGAAGGCACCCACCCCAAGATGCTCAAGGCAGCCGTCGAAGCAAAAGCAGAAGGCATCTGCCACCCCATCCTCCTGGGCAACGACGAGCTCATCGCCAAGATGGCCAAGAAACTCAACCTCAGCCTCGAAGGCATCGAAGTAGTCAACCTCCGCCACCCCAACGAGCAGGAGCGACGCGAACGCTACGCACACATCCTCGCCGAGAAACGTGCCCGCGAAGGAGCCACCTACGAAGAAGCCAACGACAAGATGTTCGAGCGCAACTACTTCGGCATGATGATGGTAGAGACCGGCGAAGCAGACGCCTTCATCACCGGACTGTACACGAAGTACAGCAACACCATCAAGGTAGCCAAGGAAGTCATCGGCATCCAGCCCGGATACAAGACCTTCGCCACCATGCACATCCTCAACTCCAAGAAAGGCATCTTCTTCCTGGCAGACACCCTCATCAACCGCCACCCCGACGCGGAGACGATGATCGACATCGCCAAGCTGACCGAGAAGACCGTCCGCTTCTTCAACCAGACACCCGTCATCGCCATGCTGAGCTACAGCAACTTCGGCGCCGACACCGTGGGCAGCCCCGTCAACGTACACAAAGCCGTGGAGTACATGCAAACGCACTACCCCGAGCTGGCCATCGACGGCGAGATGCAGGTCAACTTCGCCCTCAACCGCGAGCTGCGCGACCAGAAATACCCCTTCACGCGCCTCAACGGCAAAGACGTCAACACCCTCATCTTCCCCACGCTCAGCTCCGCCAACGCCGGCTACCAGCTCTTGCAAGGCATGCACACCGACGGTGAACTGATCGGCCCGATCCAGATGGGACTGAACAAACCCATCCACTTCACCGACTTCGAGAGCTCCGTGCGCGACATTGTCAACATCACCGCGGTGGCCGCCATCGACGCCATCGTGGCCAAGAAGAAGGCCTGTCAGCAATGATGCTCTATCCCGGTGCACCCAGGCGGCGCAGGCGCCTCTCGCGTTCGCAATGCGTGTGCGTCACGCTGCTCTGGGCGTTGCTCTGCTACATCGTCCTCACCACCGCCCCCCGCATCGACGGACCCGTCATCCTGATGATCCTCCTCAGCGGTGCGCTGGTGTTCATTCCGGTGGTGAAAGCGATGAGGAAATGAAAAATTGAGAATTAAAAATTGAAAATTAAAAGTCAGGCGCGGATTTCGCGGATGGATGCGGATTTTTGATGGTCCGTGAACTCCGCGCAATCCGCGCCAATTCTTTTCATCTACATTAATTGTCAATTGTCAATTGTCAACTGTCATTTCTCAATTCTTAATTCTCACTTCTCAATTCTTAATTGTCAATTGTCAATTGTCAACTGTCATCCCTCATTTTTCATTTTTCATTTTACATTTTCATTCTTCATTCTTAATTCTCCATTCTCAATTTAACAAATCGTAATCCACACCCCCTCCCCCAGCGGTCTTTCCGCCAGCATTTTCACCAGCTTTTTCAGGGTGACGCGCGACTCGACGAGTCGGTCCGGATGCTCGTCCGGGCGTTGCCCCACCAGGATGCACCCCCCGGTGTCGTCCACCGTGTTGCCCGCGTGGATGCGGATGCCCTTGAAGCGCGGCACGTGCAGCAACAGCGGCAGCCACTCGCCGCCCAGCTTCTCCGAGCGCGTCACCACCACCGGGTAGCGCCCCTCGGGGATGGCCGTATTGCCTCGGATGATATACCCCGTTCCGCCCGGGCCAATGTTGCGCCAAGTGGGTTCGAGCGTATGGCAGAAGGGTTCCCCCTCTATCGAGAGGGCGCCCAGCGTGCAGTTGTCACGCTTGTCTGTTCGGTGTAAGGTCAATTCCATCGCTGCGGTATTTTAGTTTTCGGTAATTGTCATTTGAGATTTTTGAGATGTAACCCCGGTGCTTCCACTGGCTCAGCATGTGCATGGCGCCCTTGGTATCCATTCCTTCGCTCAGGCGCACGCGCTCGGCATCGGCGCGGGTGAACTCGTCGGGCAGCAGCATCAGCAGATTCCTCCGCCCGCACTTCTGCAGATCCGTCGCCGGCAACGTCATTGCCGCCTCGATGGCACTGCCGAAAAACTCCATCTTGCACCACATGTCATACTGCATCGACCAGCGCACGAACTCCTCCAGCGTCCTGTCCCACTGCTCGCCGCCAGCCACATACAGCACGCACGCCTTCAGCCAGGCGATCACGTTGGCGCGGAAAGACAGATTCTCATACACCCGGCTCTGCGACAGCCGCGCGAACTCCGCATTCTCCTCGCACATCCTCCTCGCCAACGCGAATGCTTCCGGACAGTCCACCGTTCCCGATGCGCGCACCAGGCGTTCGATGTACGGCTTCAGCTCCTCGTCGAACGCGGCGTCATACGAACCGTAGACAGGCATCTCCGCGCCGATCTCGCGCTCGGGGATTGTACAAAAATTTATACGCGAGATAGGACCGTCTGTCAATACTTTTGAGAAATACCGCTTCCCCTTCTGTATCGTCGTGGAGGCGTTCCAGTTGAAGCGGATGGTCACCTTCTCCGTCACCGACTGCGATCCCACGCGCGTCTGTCCGTAGCGGTTGCCCGGGTCGAACGACAGACACATGATCTGGAACTGCTGTCCGCCCTTTCCGTTCCCCCTCAGCGCGTCAAACTGGTCAATCTCGTTCAGCTTCGTATAGAGGAAATGCCCCTCCGCCTCCGCCGTGCGCATCACGAACGCCGGGTTCGTCATATCCGCGTCAATCTCCTGAATGATAAGACCTTCCGGACGCTGCCGCTTATCCTTGTTCGCACCCTTCGAGTTGATCTCCTGCTTCCATTGGCGCTCACGCTCCAGGTTCTTGGCGTCGCGCTCGCGGATGTCCGCCATGATGTGGTTGATCGGCTCCGTGATGCAATCCTTGCCCGCGCCCGTGCCCGCCATCAGCACGTTCATCAGCGTCGCCTCATGCTCCACGTTGTCAATATACCGGAACTTCACCTCGTGCAGATGCGCAGCCAGCGCAGGGAACACCGCATGCGCCACCGCAGGCCTGTAAATCTCCGGCGTCCGACTGACCAGCAGCTCAATCAGCGGCGGTAATTTTTCCGGCATCGCAGGCGGCTGATTCATCCCCGTTTCTTCCTTCTTAAATTCTTCCTTCTTAAATTCTTCCTTCTTAAATTCTTCATTCTCAATTCTCAATTCTCCATTTTTCAATTCTCCATTTCCCAATTCTCCATTCTTAATTCTTAATTCTCCATTTTCCACCGCCTCCTGCATCATCCGCGGCATCCCGCACCACGCAGCTGTGCAGGCACTGTGAATCAACCCCTTCATCTCCTCCTCCGACAATCCGAATCTTGGCATAATCTTCAACAAAAGCTCCTCGTCATTGTCCGTGATATGCCGCAGGTGATACGCTAATCTATGCAGCTTCGTGTTGCGCTCGCCCTGCGCCGGTTCGCCGCCGGATAATATAAACCATTGTCTGATAATTTCGCTGTATGGGATGCCTTTGAAAGTCGGTTGATTGGACGGGGAGGTATCTGTATTTTGGTTGACGCGGGAAGTATTCAAATTTTGGTTGACGCGGGAAGT
>DXBX01000052.1 GCA_019116285.1 Candidatus Bacteroides merdigallinarum | reverse complement strand
GCGGCGGTAGGACAGCATGCCGTCCCGCAGGTCTTGCTTCCGCAGGCCGGCCAGGTCGACGAAGGGCATGCCCCGCGTATAGAAGCTGAAGAGGAAGAGGTCGCGCGCCTGTGCCAGGGGGCCGTCCGGGGGAAGGGGCAGGGTCCGGATGCGCCGGATGACCGCAGGGGGAATCGCCCGCTTGGCCGTCTTCTCCACACCGGTAAAGACCCGGCGGAAGGGACGGCGGTCCTCCGTCAGTCCCGCTTCCACGGCGCGGTGGTAGATGGCGCGGAGGTTGCGCAGGTAGAAGGAGGTGGTGTTAGGTACGAGCCCCTGCTGCCGGAGATGTGCCTCGTAGCTTTTCATCAGGGTGTCGTCGAATTCATCAAAAGCGGGATCCCTGTCCTTGCCGAGGAAGCGGAGGAAACGGTTGGTGGCAGTGGTATAGGTCTCGGCCAGGCGTACCTTGCCGGTCTGCCTGAGCCGGTTGGCCAGGACTTGCACGAAGCCGCACAGGTGATCCGTGTGGCTCGTATGACCCGTGCCGGATGTGCGGTAGGCTTCCACCACCTGCCCGGCTGTGTAATCCTTGCCGTTCAGCTCCAGCCGGCGGATGAGACTGTTGAGCCGCTCCAGTTCTTTCTCCAGTTGCGCCTCCAGGTTGCGGAGGTAGACGTTTCGCTCTTCATTGCCGGACGCAAGGCGGCCGTTTTCCCATTCATCCGGGAATATCTTGCATCCGGTGTTGATTTGTCGGGACACCCGCCGGTGAGTCACCCTATAATATAAGGTGCCTTCCTTGCCCGACACGGTGGAAGGGCGGAATCTGATACTTACTGTTGCCATAATGACGATAATCTATGAACGAGAAAAGAGGAGAACCGTTTCTGATTCTCCTCTTTTCTCGTGGGTGGCAAGTATGGGAGTCGGCCCCGATACCTTCAAGACCACAGTCTGACGTTATCGGGCATAATCCCGCTCGCCAAAGATTTTCGTGCCTACCCTGACCAGGGTGCTTCCCGCCTGTATGGCCAGGGGATAGTCGTGGCTCATGCCCATGGACAGCTCGCCAAACGCGGAGTCGCCGGCAAAGAAGGTCTCCCGCAGCTCTTCGAACAAGGCGTGCAGGCCTTCGAACTCGCGTTGCACCTGTCCGGCATCGTCCGTGTTGGAGGCCATGCCCATCAGTCCTCGGATGCGGACGTGGGAGAGGGCCTTCCACGCGCCTTCGGCCAGCATACCTTTACATTCGTCGGGCGTGAAGCCGAACTTGGTCTCCTCGCGGGCGATGTGTATTTGCAGGAGGACATCAATCGTGCGCCCCGCCTTGGCACCCTGCTTGTCCACCTCCGCCAGGAGACGGAAGGAGTCGATGCCGTGTATGAGGGAGACGTAGGGCGCGATGTATTTCACCTTGTTCGTCTGCAGGTGGCCGATGAAATGCCACTCGATATCCCCGGGCAAGGCCTCGTGTTTGAGAGACATTTCCTGCACCTTGCTTTCGCCGAAGATGCGCTGACCCGCGTCGTAAGCCTCGCGGAGGGCTTCCACGGGATGAAACTTGCTGACGGCCACCAGACGCACACCCTGCGGCAGGTCGGCCAGCACTTGACGGAGGTTGGCTGCGATGCTCATCCCTGCACCTCCGGTTTGTCGTCGGGCTCGGCGTGGTAGGGATAGACGTCCATGATGGGGGTCTCGGCCACGGAGGCTATTTGATAGTCGGCCATCGTTCCCTTCATGCCTTCGTCCAGCTTCTTGACGGCGTCGCGCAGGTCGGCGGCCTGCACCAGCACCTGCGTGGAGGTCTTCTTCTCGGCACCGCTCTTCTCGTCGAGGGTGATGAAGACGAGCTTGCACTTGAACCAGCGGTCGGCGGCTTCCTCCTCCGAGGGGAAGAGCTCGCTGTAGTTGGCGCGCTTGATGTCGGACACGATGAACTCGCCCGTGATGAAGGGGGTCATCTCTTCGATGATGCGTGCCTCGGCCTCGGTGAAACTCAAGGCGTCCACCAGATAGGGCTCAGTGACCTTCTTGTTCATGCCGTTCTCCATTGTCTTCTCATATCGAATCTTGCATTCAAACCACGTATGCATTGCCATAATCTTTCTCCTTATTATATATGTTAATACTGATGTTTCTTGCGGTCGGCAAAGATAGGCAATCCGCGGCAATCCGAGAACAAAAACGGCTAATTTGTTACTTTTACCCCGGAAGTATGTATCTTTGCGCGACCAAATACGAATGTTATGACTGAACAGACCTATACCATCCGCCTGGCCGGTGCCGTTGCCCGCAACCCCCAGGTGAGGCTGGCCGCCCCCGTGGACGTGGAGCTGAAGCCCTCGGAGCACGTGGCCATCGCCGGAGCCAACGGGGCGGGGAAGTCCCTCCTGGTGGACCTGATGACCGGGCGTGCGCCCCTCTTGAGCGGAAGCGTGGCATATGACTTCCGCCCCTCTGCGGATGCTACTATATATAATAATGTGAAGTACATCGCCTTCCGCGACACCTACGGCAGCGCCGACACCAACCATTACTACCAGCAACGCTGGAATGCCCACGACCAGGACGACGCGCCGCTGGTACGGGATCTCTTGTCCATGCCCGCCGCTCCCGGACCGGCCGACCGCCTGACGCGGCTGTTCCGCCTGGAGTCGCTGATGGACAAGCGCATCCTCCTGCTCTCCAGCGGCGAGATGCGCAAATTCCAGCTGGCCAAGGCCCTGGCGGGTGCCCCCCGCGTCCTCATCATGGACAATCCCTTCATCGGGCTGGATGCCCCGACGCGCGGGATGCTGTCCGGCCTGCTGGGCGAACTGGCGCGGACGACCGCCCTGCAGATCATCCTCGTGGTGTCGCGTCCGGAGGATATACCCCCGTTCATCACGCATGTCATCCCCGTGGAGGACAAGGTCGCAGGCCCCAAGCTGACCCGCGAGGCTTACTTCGCCGCGCTGTCCGCCCCGGCACCTGCCGCGGACGACGCCCCGGAGCAACGCATCCTCTCCCTGCCACGCACGCACGGGGACTACGCATCCGACGAGGTGATAAACCTCCATCACGTCAGCATCCGCTACGGCGACCGCACCATCCTGCAAGGCTTGGATTGGGTCGTGCGACGGGGCGAATGCTGGGCCCTGTCGGGAGAGAACGGGGCCGGCAAGTCCACCCTGCTGAGCCTGGTCTGCGCCGACAATCCCCAATCCTACGCCTGCGACATCCGCCTCTTCGGGCGGCGGCGCGGCACGGGCGAGAGCATCTGGGAGATCAAGCGCCATATCGGCTACGTCAGCCCCGAGATGCACCGCGCCTACCTAAAGAACCTGCCCGCCCTGGACATCGTGGCCAGCGGCCTGCACGACAGCATCGGGCTCTATCGCCGTCCCAAGCCGGAGGAGCTGGACACGTGCCGCTGGTGGATGGAGACCCTGGGCATCGCCGCCCTGGAGGCCCGCCCGTTCCTCACCCTCAGCAGCGGCGAGCAACGCCTCTGCCTGTTGGCGCGCGCCTTTGTCAAGGACCCCGAGCTGCTCATCCTCGACGAACCCCTGCACGGGCTGGACACACGCAACCGTGCCCTCGTCCGCCGCGTCATCGAGGCCTTCTGCCATCGGCCGGGCAAGACGCTGGTGATGGTGACCCACTATGAGGACGAACTGCCCCCGTGCATCGACCATCGCCTGCGGCTGGTGAGGCGGGAATAATGCTTTTGTGCTGAATGTATAAATGATAGTTTATCGGGGTGGTTGAAGCGGTGGTAACTAAATTCCCATTATCGTACAAACCAAATCTGAGAACTTAACTTATATTGCGCAACTCCGTCCGCTTATGGCTTGCTGTTTCAGAAAAAAGACCTACTTTTGCGGCAGATTATCACAACAAACTGAAAACAAGATGAAAGAAAGACTGTGGACATTGCTGAAGACCTACCTGCTGCTGGTGCTGCTCTTCATGGTGCAGAAGCCGTTGTTTATGCTGTTCTATATAGATATGTATGTGGATTGTCCCGCGGCAGAATGGGGGCGAGTCATCTGGCACGGGCTTCCGCTGGACTTCAGCGTGGCAGGCTATCTGACGTCCCTTCCTGCCCTGCTGCTGGTGGCCTCGGTTTGGACCTGCGGCCGCTGGCTGACGTGGACCCTGCGGGCCTGGTTCGGGGTGGTGTCCCTCCTGCTGGGCGTCATCTTCATCCTAGACCTCGTGCTCTATGAATATTGGGGCTTCCGCCTGGACACAACGCCTTTCTTCTACTTCTTCTCCTCGCCGGGCGACACCCTGGCCAGTGCGTCGGGGGGCACGGCCGTGCTGGGCTTCCTGATGATGGCCGTGTGTGCCGTGCTGCTCTTCGCCATGTTTCATGTCTGCGTGCTGCGGGGCGTGGAGCGTTTCCACAGGCCTGAGCGCCGGTGGGTCACCGGCGGGGTGCTGTTCCTCCTGGCAGGCGCGCTCTTCATCCCCATACGTGGTGGCTTCACGGTATCTACGATGAACACGGGCAAAGCCTATTTCTCGTCCAACCAGCGGCTGAACCATGCCGCCATCAACCCTGCCTTCAGCCTGCTGGAGTCTGCTTTCAAGGAGAGCGACTTTGCTTCGCAGTATCGCTTCCTCCAAGCCGGTGACGCCGACAAGCTCTTCCAGGAGATGCGCGACCCTCAGACACTGCATCCGGAGGCTCCCGTACAGCCAAAGGACAGCCTGCACACCCTGCTCAAGACTGACCGGCCCGACATTTGCCTTGTCATATTGGAGAGCTTCTCCTCTCACTTGATGGGCACGCTGGGGGGAGATGGCCGTGTGGCACCATGCCTGGACAGCATCGCGCTGGAAGGCGTGCTCTTCACCCGGATGCACGCCAACAGTTTCCGCACGGACCGTGGCCTGGTGTCCATACTGGGCGGCTATCCCGCGCAACCTTCCACGAGCATCATGAAGTATCCCCGCAAGTCGCAGTCGCTGCCTTCCATGGCCGGGACGCTGCGCAAGGCGGGCTATCGCACACGATATTACTATGGAGGCGATGCCGACTTTACGAACATGCGCTCTTACCTGATGTCTTCTGGCTTTGAGGACATTGTGTGCGACCGCGACTTCCCTGTGCAGGACCGCCTGAGCAAGTGGGGCGTGCACGACCACCTGGTATTCCGCCGCCTGCTGGACGACCTTCGGGCCGACACCGTGCAGGCAGGGGAGGGGCCACGATATTATGTCTTACAGACCTCCAGCAGCCACGAACCCTTCGAGGTGCCCTATCGCCGTCTGGCCAATGACCGCATGAATGCCTTCGCCTATACGGACAGTTGCGTGGGCGACTTCGTACGCCAGTTCCGACAATTGCCTGGGTGGGAGAACACACTCTTGGTATTCGTGCCCGACCATCAGGGAGCTTGGCCCGAAGCACTCAACAACTTTGCGGCGGAGCGCTACGAGATTCCGCTCGTCCTGGCAGGAGGGGCCGTGCGACGTCCTTGTAGGATTGACACGATAGGCTCCCAGCAGGACATCGCTGCCACCTTGCTGGCACAACTGGGACTCCCACACGGAGAGTTTACTTTCAGCAAGGACCTGCTGGATCCCATGTCGCCTCACTTTGCCTTCATCACCTTCCCCGGCATGGTGGGGCTGGTGACGGACGAGAACCGCGTCTTTTATGATATCAATGCCGAAGAGCCTGTCACCATGCTGGGTCCCAACCCCGAACGTGCCTTGGTACATGCGATGGCCTACTTGCAAAAATTGTATGACGACATAGCTTCCCGATAAATGAACGAACTTTTGCAACTTCTCAACCAGTGGGACACTGACCTGCTGCTGGCCATCAACGGATGGCATAATGGTTATTTCGATACCTTCATGTATGCTTATAGTGGCAAGTGGGTGTGGGTGCCGATGTACGGTGCCTTGGTTTACCTGCTCTTCCGCAACTTACATTGGCGCACGGCCCTGCTCTGTCTGGTGGGCGTGGCGCTGACCATCACGTTTGCCGACCAGGTGGGCGCATCCCTTATCCGCCCCTGGGTGGAGCGGCTCCGCCCTTCCAACCTGGATAATCCCACCTCTGAACTGGTGCACATCGTCAACGGCTACCGGGGCGGACGCTACGGCTTCCCTTCGTGCCACGCTGCCAACACCTTCGGGCTGGCCTTCTACCTGATGTTCGTCTTCCGGCAGAAGGGGCTGACGTGGCTCCTGATGGCTTGGGCGGTGCTGACGTGCTACTCGCGGGCCTACCTCGGCGTGCACTATCCGGGCGACCTGCTGACCGGTGCGGCCCTGGGGCTGCTGGGCGCGGCGTTGTGCTACGTCCTGTTCCGCCGGGTGGCGCGCTACAAGCGTCCCGGCCAGGTCCGCCAGTTGTGGGTGCCCGTGGCCGTATGCGGGCTGACGGTGGCGGGGATGCTGGTGTATGCTTTTATCATTTACTGACTATGGACAATATGAATAATGTAAGAACCTTGGGCGGGTGGATGAACGACCTGCTCACGTCGTGGGGACTTTCTCCCCGCTATGCCGACATGATAGACGAAATGGTGGTGGCCGCGCTCATCATCCTGCTGGCCGTCGCGCTGAACTACTTCTTCCAGGCCGTGGTGGCGGGAGGCATCAGGCGGTACACGCGCCGCTTCCCCCGCCAGTGGACCACGCTGCTGATGGAGCGCAAGGCGGTGCATCACCTGCTGCACGTGGTGCCCGGCATCCTGATATACCTCTTCCTGCCCCTGGCCTTCGTCAAGGGCAACGAGATGCT
>DXBX01000051.1 GCA_019116285.1 Candidatus Bacteroides merdigallinarum | reverse complement strand
CCATTAAATTTACTTTATCGGGAGAAAGTCTAAGAAAGAAGTATTAACTTTGCCAACGATACTGAATACTAACTGGGGAGTGAACGGATATCACCGGAAATGCTGAACGGGTATCCGCCGGAATATGCATTCTAGACAATCAGAATCCATACGACCGCTACTGGATCTACAATAGTAGAAATTGTTTTATCATTCTAGACCATAAAGTTGAAGTCAACGAAGAAGTATAATCTACAATAGTAGAAATTGTTTTATCATTCTAGACTAGTTAATAAGATAGTCGGGAGTTTCCGGGATCTACAATAGTAGAAATTGTTTTATCATTCTAGACTGTTACGGGGGTATATACTATCTACCCTATCTACAATAGTAGAAATTGTTTTATCATTCTAGACAACCATATCGACACCATCACAGCAAGGAATCTACAATAGTAGAAATTGTTTTATCATTCTAGACACAGGGAACGCTTTCTTCCGGGTTTATGGAATCTACAATAGTAGAAATTGTTTTATCATTCTAGACGTCCACGCCGTAGTCGTAAAACGCTCCGGATCTACAATAGTAGAAATTGTTTTATCATTCTAGACCTGGATTCTACTTCGACAAGGCAGTCCATCTACAATAGTAGAAATTGTTTTATCATTCTAGACATATGACCACGGAAGAAGTAAAAGAGCATGATCTACAATAGTAGAAATTGTTTTATCATTCTAGACAGCACCAAACACCTGTCTCTTTGTTCTAATCTACAATAGTAGAAATTGTTTTATCATTCTAGACATCACTCAGTGTCCGCGCTCGTCAATCATATCTACAATAGTAGAAATTGTTTTATCATTCTAGACGCCGAAAGACTTTGCAATGCTACAGAATATCTACAATAGTAGAAATTGTTTTATCATTCTAGACCTTCGTATCCATAATCTTATCATTTTTATCTACAATAGTAGAAATTGTTTTATCATTCTAGACCGGCATTGCATCTGGACGCTCTACTTTCTCATCTACAATAGTAGAAATTGTTTTATCATTCTAGACCTGGTTACATTGTGGTCATCATCGGTTAATCTACAATAGTAGAAATTGTTTTATCATTCTAGACTCGTGATAGGAGCAAACGCTGGTGTCTATATCTACAATAGTAGAAATTGTTTTATCATTCTAGACTCTCCGAGCCCGTCAAAAGGAGCAGACATCTACAATAGTAGAAATTGTTTTATCATTCTAGACGTTACTATGGTTATTACGCGCAATTGCCATCTACAATAGTAGAAATTGTTTTATCATTCTAGACCCCGGGTACGACGGACAAAAAGGCCGAATCTACAATAGTAGAAATTGTTTTATCATTCTAGACCCCATAACAGACCCCTGCAGACCTTTCTCATCTACAATAGTAGAAATTGTTTTATCATTCTAGACAAGGAAAGTTTGTTGAGGTTGAAAAATATCTACAATAGTAGAAATTGTTTTATCATTCTAGACGAACACTGCGCCCGTTATAGAACGTATTATCTACAATAGTAGAAATTGTTTTATCATTCTAGACAGATGCTTTGCAAAGGTAATGTATATATTTCAATAGACCAAGAGATTACCGTATTAAATAGAAAATATTTTTCACCCCCCCCTATTTTTGAGTAAAAAACTAATGTGTTCATAATCAAACTAATGTTTCAAGACTGTTTGAATATATGGTACTGATGTTGTTTGTTTGGGAGATTATAAAAATACAATATTCTCATCTCTGTGGATGGCATTTCCGAACTTAATAAGTTTATCGCGTGAAATTTCGAAAATGATCACACTATCGGAAGGGTTGAAGTGTTTGGCAAAGCTTTTAATCTTTTCTTGGATATTATCTGTTACCCGTTTGGTATTGACTATTTCATATACGGAATATTGAAGACGGATGGCCCCATGTTTGGTTAGCATGCGGGCGAAACGTGATCGTTTCAGATCATCGGCTATGTCATAACTAATAACTAACATTAGAATAGATATTTAGGGTACGAATCCATTGGCTTTTCTGCCATGAAACACCGGTAATACTTTTGTATATAGTTAAAGATGTCCATTTTCTTCTCTATCAAGATATTATAGAATAGCTTGTAATAATCTGCGGACTTATTTAACTTTAGGCGGTATTCTCCTTTTGTGAATTCAAAATCTCGCTTTGAGATTTGTTTTCTGTTGAATGCTAATAAGACAGTATGGTCAATTAGACAGCGGAAAGGTTCCATTAAATCGCAAATCAAGGATTTACGTTTGAACCAAAGTCGATGATATACACCTACATATAGGTCAAAGCCAAACATTCGTACAAAACATTCAATGAAATTGAATAGAATTGTGTATCCAATGTCTAAAACAACATTTATCACATCACATTTGATTCGAGGTTTTCGCCCTATCCATTCCAAATGTTGAAAATAGGCAGAAAAATATATTCTGGATGTAGAACCTTCAAGACCAAGCAATGAGGCGTGGTCTTTGGCAGTGGAGATGATTTGCAGAGCGTTTTTACACTGCAGAGTGGCATTGAGTGTCTTTTCATCTTTCTTTCGAGTCTTTTCCAAGCAGCGTAGCTGATTGCTTATTTTATTGGCTATCAAGACACGTGCTACGGAAAGATCATCTTCTGCGAAACTGTGTTGTTTGTTTCTTAGCAAATAGTTGCCTTCTGCTGTATCTGACCAATAAAACACAGGTCTCAGATTGGGCTTCATAACTACTAAGGCTACGTTAAATTTTCTGCATTTTTCTATCAAGGGCGTTGTTATCGTGATATGTCCAATAATAAATAGAGCCAATATCTTTTGAAAGGGGAACTTGGTTAGAGTATTATTTTTTTCTTCTGTTATTTCTTCCAGCAACAATTCCCCAGCTTGGACGCGTAAACGACGTTCTTGTTCCAAACAGTTGAGGACGAAAATAGTTCTTACTTCGATATCTTTATGTGTAAACATTTTCTTTAAAGATTTTATCGCACAGATTGCAATAGATGCAGTGTGCACATTTGTTCTTATTTGTTATGATTTGAGTGTTGGGGGAGAAACTGAGGAATTTTTTGATGATAGATTCCAATTCCATACGTTCAGAGGAACTCGGAATTTGTATGGGAATGATTTTCTTGGTTGCGACTTCATAAAAAGCCAGCTTGTCGACTTCATATCCCATTTCCTTCATACAATAATATTGTGCCCATAGTTGGTATAATTGTCCCCTGAATATCTGTTTAATGGAGTATTTCCTTTCCATTAACAGTTTCTCGTCTCCTTTATAAATATCTATTTTCCCCATTAACCCTAGACTTTCCGAACAAACAGGTAATGACACGATATCTTTCTTCCTGCTGCTATAGGTTTTTCGGTCTATTGATTCGTGTGCAATTTTCCCTTTGGTTTGCGGATAGGCTTGATATAATCCTTCGTCCGCCTCCATATACACGCTGTGCAAGTATATGGAGTACGGACAAAAGATGAAATCATTCAAGAGTGAAATAGGAATATAATCTTCCCCACTAATCATTTATGACTGTTTTTTGTTCTGTACGAATTGAAGCCACTCTTTGTTTGAGATGGCCAGACGGATCTTTTGGGGATTTTCGCAATGTTTGATTTGTTCGACCACCCACAATCCTTTCCGGGCAATATTGTATGCGCCATTGGCATCTGCATTTTGGGGCAATTTATCTCCAGCCACACGGCTATCAAAGAAATGGCCGCTTTCATCCGCCACAGGCGAAATCAAGTAATCGATTTCTGAGTTGGCAATACTATTGCGCATTTGCAAAGTTAATTTGAACAACTGAAGCAAACCCATGGAAGCATCCTTATCCATACTATCGTTATAAAAGAATGGTTTTTCCGTCCTCCGAACGATGTCCTCTTTCATATTTGGGCCTAGGGTGATGCCATAAACTTGGAACAGCTTCTTGAACTCTTCAGTCAGATTTACTTCTTTGCTATCCCAATTTTGCTTCTTTTCCGGATTCCGGAAAGTTTCGATTCTTGAACCATAGGTACAAATTACCCATTGTGTGCGAGTTCCTTCTGCTTTAAGGGTAAATTTGTCATAATCAAAAGCAAATTCAAACCAATCTTTTTCCGCATTATATCCAATCTGGTCGAACTTCTCAAAGAATGCACGCACTTTTTCTACGGATTCATATCGTGTGTCAAATAGGTTGACGAATCCTGTTACAGGATCTATTTTACTTGTATTCCATGCCGGTACGTAGAATAAGAATCCATTTTGTTTTCCCATTTGCTGAAAACTTTCAAACTTATTGGTCAATTGATAGGCATGTAGTGCGCCTCCGCTTTCCGATATGTCCTTTTTCTTGTCTACCAAATAATTTAGCTTGTCTATCAGCATTTTTTCAAACTTTTGATAGACTTGCTTTTCTACTTTCTGGCGCCCACGTTTGAATCCCATATTCAAATCTTCTAATACTACAATGGCGTTGTAAGTAACCATCATTTCAGCAATCTTGTGTATCACTTGGCTCATATAACCCTCTTTTAGCTCCTTGATGTTCTCAATGGATTGCCAACTTTGGCGGGCTTTGGTGCGTTCATCTTCCCGTTTTTCCAGCAAAGTGTGATAATTGGTATTGCCTATCTGGTTTAAAGAGAACTGTTGTCCCTCTACGATGTTGCCATGGCTATCTATCAGAGTCAAGTATAGTAGATGGCGCTCGCCTCGGTCAATGCCAATGATGTGAATGTCTTCCGTATTGCGGATATATTCATTCACTATAGGGTTGATGTTGTTGCTACCTCGACTCTTGAAGTTCAACGTAATCGGTACGTGAAATTGAAAATGGTCCACGGTATAGCGTTTATTCTTTATCAAGTCATATTCAAACACGCTTTCTTTTTTTATCGCATTTGAGTTCTTATTGGTAATAGGTATTCTTGCAGGGTGAGTAGGATGCTCATATTTTAGACTGGCTTTGCGGAAAAATACTTCTGCTTGCCCATTTAGTTTAAAAACCACATCCTTTAAGTTGCGCTCATCGAACAGCATTTTCCAATAAATGGTATGCATATTGGGAGTGCCCTTGCTGTATGGAGAGAAATCTTTGTTGTAAATTTTGAATAGATAAATTTTCCCCTCATCAACTAATTGGTGAATGTAATTTTCAGAGACTTTGCAAAAGGATATTTTATATCCTTGCTGTTCTACCTCTCTATAAAAATTGCTCAAATCTTGATAAGATTCAGTCTCGGAAAAATGGAAGCCAAACTTGTTCCAATCTTCGTGTTTGTTGATGGATGCTTTGAAGAAGTCTATCAAGTCGTGACAATCCTTTAGGCTGAAATTGGGGCCCTTCTTATGTGTACCTTTGTCATAATTTTCACAAATACTGGCGCTAGGATTAAATTCGTTTATTCGTGATTTGGAGAAAAAGACTTTGGGCAACATCTTATTGGCTCCGGGGAGTAGTTTGTATACCATTTTTTCATAGCAATCGCCAGAGGAAGGTGTGTTTTTAGGTTTGAATACTTGGTTATGATGTTTGTTCATAATAGCAAGATAGTACAATCCCCCTTTTCGTAAGATGACAGTCGTATTATCGCTTTCTTTGTTTACATCCCAACCATCCATCAATGTGGAATTCTCAAAGTTTAGCTTAATCTTTTCTACGGAGTAGGGCTTACGTGTCAGATAGTTGCGAACTTTATTGTAAAGCAGAGTAATCTTGTCTAATTCTTCCCACATGGGAATGAATTCGCCATAGAATTTCTCATCTTTGTCCGATTCTGTATCTTTACCTAAAAGAGGTTTGACAAAGTATTGCAAGTCTTTGACCGCATCAAGTAGATTCTTGATCTTTTCTGTATTTAGTTTGTCTTGTGTCAGGTTTTTGTCTTTGGGATAAGGTGTATAGAGCAAATCTTTAGTCTCTTCATACTGTTTGGCTATACGATCGAATAAATTTTCAGACTGCCCATTTTCGTTTTCTTCTTTTCCTAATTGACTAAAATGGCATCTGACTCTTTGTTCGGAAGGCTTTCCGGACAGATCAAGTTTTTCATCAATCTCTGCTATGGATAACACTCTGCATGCTTTTAGCGACTTTTCTTTACGTTCTTCGTATTTTTCTTTGGATTCTCTCTTTTTGGGAGGATTGTTGCGTTCGAAATCCTCTGCAAAAACCTGTCTGATGATGCTCCAATCTCCAAATATTTTTTGGGATATGTCTGTCAACTGCAAATCATTGCATATATAGATCTTTTGCAAGTTGTAATCAGTAATCTTCTCCAATAATTGTTTTAATGAGGCCTCTTCTTCTGTGGGTTCATTGGATAATAATTTATTTGTATCTTCAAAATACTGACGGACGGCATTCAAGAGCTTTTCATCCGAATCAAATTCTTCTGAAAGCCAAGAAAGCGTTTCGCGGTCACTCAGAATTTGCTTGAATAAGGGCTTGAAACGAGGAAGTCTGTCATGCTTGTCTACTTGTTGTTGGTTGTACAAATTTATATACTCGTTCAAGCCTTGCACTTTGCTCCCGTCTTCTAATACTTTGCCACCAATCACTGCATTGTAAGCATCTATTTGTGATTGGGTCAATAATGTGTTGAAATAGTCCAAGCGAAACATCTCGTTTATCTCGCATACATTCAAGTATTCTGCAAAATGTGTATAGATTGTTTGAAAGTTATCTGCTATGATAGTTGTGGCTACTTTGTCGAAAACTTGTATGTTGTCTATGAATTTGGGTAGATTCTCATGGATCAGTCTGTAGGCAATAGCTGTGGATTTGGCATCTGCAACATACATATTCCGTCGATTTTCATGGAAACCTGTGAAATAGGTTGTGAAATCCTTGAATTCAGAGACTAAGGCTTTTTCTTCTGGAGAAGTGACAAAGTGTAATAAGTCCTCTTTTATGAGTTGTTGTTTTCCAATTCGTTTGAATTGTTCGTTGTTGGTTAGTCTCTCGGATATTTGTTTCCGTAAATTCTCTCGGATATTATCAAATAGCTTTTGTTGGGTTTCCTCTTTACTCCCAGCCATATAGAAGGTATAGTATTCTTCCAGTGAGTCATGATGTCCCTCGTCTGTATATTTCAGACGGAAGTTTTTTAACGTGTTTTCAATGTACCATTTGTGATATCGGTCTATGATTTTTTTGACCTTCTCATAGCTGTTTGCACGGTGTTCGTCTTGTTCCAGTAAACCGCTGGCAATGATGTGTTCCATCGTTTTCCCTACCGGAATCAAACTAAATCTCAAGGTCTTTGAGATTGGATACAAGTTGGTGAATTCTCTAAATCTCTTCATAATTTATTATTGATAAAATGGTTTATAATAATTTTAAGTTCATTTTTTCCCATTCTTCCTTTCCTTCCTCTGCTACTTGTCTATATAGAAACTCCATCTTTCTTCCTGGGGCATCCACCAAGGGATAATCCCCCCAGCCCTCTTCCATACGGTTGTGATTTATTGCGTCGTTGAATAGGTGATTGTAATAATCCTCCGTAATGACTTCTAAATCTCTGGCGCGATGTACAAGAGCGGCAATAGACATCCCATAAACCAATTTCAATGCTATCAGTTCTTCCAAGACAAAAGTTGATCGTCTTATACCGATATGTCGGTGAAAGGCTTCGCGAGGGAAAAGCAGAGCCGATGCAAAACGATGACAAAGCCTTTCTTTTGCTTTTCCCGGACAATTCTCCAAGGCTGGAAATAGCAGATGAGCAAGTTCGTGAAGGGCAGTGAATCGCTTGCGCTCTACTTTTACATTCTTTTTCAAGGCGATGAATGGTATTTTTTCGTTGGCCCATCCGCTTAGTCCATCTATGTCTTCATCTATGTCAAGTTCCAAAACTTTGATGCCAACTCGCTCCAACATTCTGCAAACGAAGGGAATGGAATCCATTCCCAAGTTCCATTTCTGTCGGATTGTCAAGGCTGCTTTTTCCATGTTGTCCAATGTCACCGGATAGTTCTTTGGGAAAGGCCTTTTGAATGGTAGTTCTAGTGCTAGGCTGACTTCATCGGAAAGATGATGTTCTAAAGCGCAGATTATTTCGCTTTGTATGGCTGCTTCCGTCTTGGCTGATAGCAAACGTCCTCTTCTGAAGTTCCAGTTCGTTATGATATGAACAGGTAGGGAAAGTTCCGTAGAAGAGATGCCATAGAGTTTTTGAAGGGCTGCCAATACTGGAGGTGAGGGGGACATCAGTCCTCGTTCGTATTTGGATATGGCCTGTTTGGTTACCACTCCATTCAAACGTGTCGCGACTTCGTCTAAAGTGAGTCCCTGCATTTTCCTTATTAATTTGAACTTATTCATCAGGAGTCTAAATGATGTTTGGTTTACAAAATTATGAAATAAATCTGATTTGTAAACCGATTTAGACTCATATTTTATATGTTTGACAACATATTTACAATAGAGTGGCTTTACTCCTCTCTTGACTTAAAAGTAAATATTGATTGGCTCTTAGGATGTATGCGAGACCCGGAATATTATATAATCGTTTGATTCATAGTAATATATGATTCATTTAGTTGGACGACTCACGCCCGCTTCCGATACGTCCCCGCCGCCACGAGACATAGTGCCAGTGCGAAGCCGGCCAAGGCTGCGTATTGTGTCCATAGGTCAGCCAGCGTGGTACCTTTCAGATAGACCGAACGCATGATTTCGATGAAGTAGCGCGGCGGGATGGCGTAGGTGAGGCATTGCGCCCAGCGGGGCATGGAGGCGATGGGGGTGAACAGTCCGCTCATCAGTTGGAAGATGACGATGAAGGCGAACATCAGGAAGATGCTTTGCAGAATGGTCGTCGAGCGGTTGGCGATGAATACGCCCAGTGCGGACATGACGAGGCTGAACAGGATGGCGGCCAGATAGACCAGGGCGACGTTTCCCTCCGGCACCAGCCCGTAGACCAGCCAGCCGACAAGCATGCCGACTGTAACGACCAGGATGCCCACGACCCAGTAGGGAATCAGCTTGGATAAGACAAACTCCAGTCTTCCAACGGGCGTGACGTTCATCGCCTCGATGGTGCCTGACTCCTTCTCGCTGACCAGATTGAGGGCGGGCAGGAAGCCGCAGATGATGATGAGCAGCACTACCATGAGGGCCGGTATCATGTAGTTGCGGAAGTTGAGCGTAGGGTTGTACAGGTTCATCGTGCCGGATGTAGGCAGGGGAAGGCTGATGCCTTGTTCCGCCTGCCATTGCGTCAGGGTATGGACCATGGACTGGGTGGCATATTGGGCACCCAACATCCCTTTGGTGGCATTCACGCCGTTGGCCTTCAAGTCGAGTTCGGGCTGCTTGCCGTTGGTCAAATCCCGCAGGAAGTCTTTCGGGATGGTGACGAGGACGTCCGCCTCGCCTTCCTCTATTTGCCGGAACGCTTCGTCGTTGCTGAAGGAGCAGCCGGTCACGGACAAGTAGTCCGAGGCATCCATGTCCGACATAATCCGCCGCGACAACTCCGTGCGGTCGTTGTCCACTACGGCCACGCCCACGTTCTTCACGTCGAGTGTCGTCACGAGGGGGATAATCAGCATCACCAGGACGGGCATTCCTACGATCAGACGGGGAATGATGGGATTCCGTTTGATCAGGGCCACTTCTTTCTTGAGCAGTATCTTCAATATCCTTGCATTCATACATCTTTCATCTTTTAGCATTGAACTTCTTGATGGCCAGGGTCAGCACGACTATCGTCATTCCCGCCAGCACCAGGACTTCCGTCAGCACGTACCCGATGGGCAGCTGCTGGATCATCAGTACCCGTATGGCGGCGATGTACCAGCGGGCCGGGATGATGCACGTAAACCATTGCAAGGGTAGGGGCATGTTTTCTACCGGGAAAATCATGCCGGACAGCAGCACTACGGGAATCATGAACATCACGCCGGAAATCAGCAAGGCGGCTACCTGCGTGGCCGCGAGGGTGGAAACCAGCAGTCCCAAGGCCAAGGCAAGCACCACATACAGGAGGGTTACCCATACCACATGCAGGATACTGAAGGAGATGGGTATGCCCAGCACCGTATAGCTTAGCACCAACACCAGCGTCAGGATGATGCACGACAGCAGGAAGTAGGGCACCAGTTTGCCCAGGATGATGGTCCGGGGACGTACAGGCGACACCAGCAGCAGGTTCATCGTGCCGGATTCCTTCTCGCTGACGATGGACACGGAGGTCATCATGGCGCAGATGAGGATGAAGATCATGCCCATGATGCCCGGCACGAAGTGGTACGCGCTTTTCAGTTGTGGATTGTAGAGTGTGTGGGTTACGATGGGAACAGCTGTACTGGAACGGATGACGCTCTCCAGGTAAGCCGTGGCAGTCTGTGCCATGTTGGTATTGGAGGCATCTACGATAATCTGATGACTCAGCTTTCCGTCTTCTGTGCGGAACACGACGGCGGCATCCGTAGCCCCCTTGCGCAGCAGGCTCTCCACCTCATCGTGAGGTACGATGCCTTGGAAGGTGAAATAGGAGTTGACGCGGAGGCGGTCTATGATTCCTTTGGTTTCATCTGTATGTTGCTCTACTACGGCGATGACCCTCACGTTGTTGACCTCGGTGGAGATGGCGAAGCCGAACAGCAAGAGCAGCACGACGGGCATGACCAGCACCACCGTCACCGTGCGTGGGTCGCGCAGGAGGTGAAGCACCTCTTTCTTGATGAGTGATTGGAATATCGTCATAATGTATGATTGTTTAATCGGTCCTTTGGGCATCTTTCGCCACGATGCGGAATACCTCGTCCATCGTCTCGCCCCGGTATTGTCGTTTCAATCCTGCCGGACTGTCCAGGGCCTGGATGCGTCCGTCCACCATGATGGAGATGCGGTGGCAATACTCGGCTTCGTCCAGGTAGTGGGTGGTCACGAAAACCGTCATGCCTTCCGAGGATGCCCGGTAGATCATTTCCCAGAACTTGCGTCGCGTGGCAGGATCCACGCCGCCGGTCGGTTCGTCCAGGAATACGATGTCTGGCGCGTGCAGGGTGGCGGCGATGAAGGCCAGCTTCTGTTTCCAGCCGAGGGGGATTTCCTTGACCCGGACCTTCCGCAGGTCTTCCATACCCAAGGTACGGAAGGCGGTTTCGGCCTTTTCCCGGATGTCCTTGGCGGACATGCCATAGATGGTGCCGAAAAGGTTCAGGTTTTCCCACACGGTCAGCTCTTCGTAGAGCGAGAATTTCTGGCTCATGTAGCCGATGTGCCGCTTGATGTCCTCCGCCTGACGGAGGATGTCGTACCCGGCCACGGTGCCGCTGCCGGAGGTGGGGAAGCTAAGTCCGCACAGCATGCGCATGGCGGTGGTCTTGCCGGCGCCGTTGGCTCCCAGGAAGCCGAAGATTTCTCCCCGGCGGACTTGCAGGGTGATATGGTCTACGGCGGTGAAATGGCCGAACCTCTTGGTGAGGTCTTTGACGGATATGACGGTTGCTTCATTCATCGTTTTGGACCAATTTAATGAACAAATCTTCTATGTTGCCTTGAGCAGGCCAAATGCGGGTATCTGTCAGCCCTTCCCGGCGGAGCCTGTCGGCTGCTTCGTCCGGGTTGAAGCCCTCTTCCGTCACCACATGCAGCGTGGCGCCAAAGGTGTAGCAGTCCTTCACGCCGGGCAAGGTGCGGAGGGCTTCCAACAGCGGATACATTTGGGTGGCCGAGGCGTTGTACAGGTTCTTGTCTGTTCCCTTGATCAGTTCGGCGGGCGTGTTCACATCGAGGACCTTGCCTTTATGGAGCAGGGCGATGCGTTCGCACCGCTCGGCCTCGTCCATGTAGGAGGTGGAGACCAGGATGGTGATGCCTTGCGACTTCAGTGTGGCCAGCATATCCCAGAACTCGCTGCGCGACACGGCATCTACGCCGGTGGTGGGTTCGTCCAGAAGCAGGACCTTGGGGCGGTGTATCAGTGCGCAACTCAGGGCGAGCTTCTGCTTCATGCCACCCGACAAGGCTCCGGCGCGGCGGTTGGGGAACTTCTCCAACTGGCTGAATATCGGGGATATCAGGTCGAAGTTGTCCTTTACGCCCACGCCAAACAGCGAGGCGAAGAAGTGTAGGTTCTCGCGGACGGTCAGGTCGGGATAGAGGGAGAACCGCTCCGGCATGTAGCCTATCTCGGTGCGCAACGTCCGGAAGTCCTTCACCACGTCCAGGCCTGCCACGGTAGCGGAGCCTTCGTCAGGACTGAGCAGGGTGGTCAGTATCTGGTAGAGCGTTGTCTTGCCCGCGCCGTCCGGACCGATGAGGCCGAACAGGGAGCCTTCGGGGACGGAGAACGTCACGTGGTCCAAGGCGGTGAGCTTGCCGTACCGTTTCGTCAGGTCTTGGATGTCGATGGCATTCTTCATAAGCGTACTTCCCCGTATTGGCCGAGCTTCAGGCGGCCGTCGTTCTTCACCGCGATCTTGGCGGCATAGACCAGATTGGCGCGGGAATCCTGTGTCTGGATGGACTTGGGCGTGAACTCGCTTTCCTGGGCTATCCAGATGATTTTGCCCGGATATTCATATTGCTCGTCCCCGCCGAAGTCGGCGATGACGGTCACTTCCTGTCCGAGGCGGAGGTGGGCCAGTTGCGAGGCGGTGAAGTAGCAATGCAGATGGATGTCATCGAGGTTGGCCATTCGGAAGAGCGGACGGCCCGGCGTGGCATATTCGCCTTGCTCGGCATATTTCTGGAGGACGGTGCCGGTTATCGGTGCGGTGATGCAGCTCCGGCGTATCTGTTCCTCTATCTGCTCTTGCTGATATTGCAGGGCGGAGGCGCTTTCGGTGAGGCTGCTGCGGTTCTTGTCCAGCGTGGAGAGTAGACCCTCCAGTTGTCCGTGCAGGGTGCGGAGCAGGGCGTTGGCGTCATCGCTTTGTTTCTGTGTGGCGGCTCCGTCGGCCAGCAGGCGGGCGATGCGGTCGCACTCGTTCTGCTGGTGGGCAATCTGCGAGCGCAGGGCCGCCGCCTGTGCCGCGATGTCGGGCGATGATTTCTCGGTGGACAATTGTTGGCTGTGCAGCTGTTTCCGTTGCAGGGCGAGCAGGGTGGTGTCCACCAGTGCGGCCTGTTGTCCTGCCAGCAGGCTGTCGCCCTCGTCGATGGCGAACGACACCAGTTTGCCGCTGGTTTCGGCGGAGACGGTCACGGTGGTTGCCTCGAAGATGCCGGTGGCGTCATAGTCTTCCGAGTGCCGGCATGCGGCCAGCAGTATCACGAGTGCGGAGAGTAAAGCTGTCTGTTTCATTGGTTCAGGGTATATTTGAGTTGGTAAATGCTTTGGAGAAGTTGGATTTCGTGGTAAGAGGCGTTGAGGCGGGCTTGCTTCTCGTCCGTCAGCTTGGTCAGCAGGGCCGTGGCATCGATTACCCCATTGCCCAGCTGTGATTCGGCCGCCATGCGGACATTCTGGCGCAGCTCCACGATGCGGTCGTCCTTGGCCATGACGGCCTTCAGCTCGTCGATGCGGTCCAGCTGCGACCGGGTCTGCATGCTGGTGTTGAACAGGAACACGTCACGCTCTACGGCGATGTGGTCCGATGACAGGCGCAGTTTCTGCCGGTCGTTCTTCTTGTGGTAGAAGGCGCCGATGTTCCAGGACACCTTCACGCCGGCCAGGAGATTGAAGGACAGGTCGCGGTTCATCATGCTCTCGAAGTAGTCCAATCCCGGATAGCCGTAATAGGCCTGGGCGAACAGTCCGATGCGGGGCATCAGTCCGGCGGTGATGCCGGCGTTTCGGGCCTCGTTGGCTTGCAGTTGCGCCTCGTAGTGCCTCAGTTCGGGGCGGGCGGACAGCAGGTCTTGGGGTAGGGTGGCGTCCGGCCTCACCAGTTCTTGTCCGGCGATACTTTTTCCTATTAATATCTCCAGCACCTTGCGGTAGCTTTTCGCCATGCTTTCCGCTTGGGTCAGCTGCTGGGCGGTGCCGAGGCATTGCGCCTCCACCATGTCCACGTCGCTCTGCAAGGCGGTGCCGTTGTCTAGCATGGCCTGTAGCTTGTCGAGGTTGCTTTGCAGCAGGGAGTGCATGGCGCGGGTCTGCTCCGCCTGTTCCTCGATGAGCAGGATGCCGAAGTACAGGTCTTCCACCCGCTGGCGGATGGCATACAGCTGCACGTCCAATGCGGCCTTCCGCTCCGTGTCCTCGGCACGTTCCATCCGGCGTTGTGACTTCGAGGCACCGCCGTCCCAGATGTTCTGGCTGAGGTCCACACCTATTTTATATTGCCACTCGTTTAGTCCGGAGATGGATGTGCCGGTCTGGCTGATGAGTTCCGTCAGGGATTCGGGGAAGGAGGGAGTCTCGTTCTGCACCGTTCCCTGGGCATACACGTTGATTTGCGGCAGCCAGCTCTTGTGGATGTCAGACAGGTTCACGTCCTTCGTCTGCTCCAGCAGGTCATACTTCCGGATGAGCGGATAGTTATCTTGCGCAAGCTTGACGCACTCTTCCAGGGTCACTTGGGCGGAGAGGGGGATGCCGGTGAGTAGTGACAGGGCCAAGATTACATACAGTTTCCACATGGTCAATGAAGTTTTAAGTCAGTTTTGCAGGTATGGATGGTTTGTGGGGGTAAAGCTATGGATTTTGAGGGAATCCGCCAAATTTGGAGGCGGGAAATAAAAAAGGACTGGCCACTTTTGTAGTCAGTCCCTTTTATTAAATTAGGTATAAAGAGTTTATTTCAGCCCCAGCTTCTTCTTGATGTCCTTGGGCAGTGCATCCTTGTGAACGAGGATGTTCATCGTCTTGTAGGCCACGAAGGCTTTCGAAGCATACCAGATGCCTTTGTACTTGCCGCTCTCGCCCCAGGAGTTCTTCACCATGAAGTATTCCTTGCCGGTCTGGTCCTTGGCGATGCCGTAGATCAGCATGCCGTGGTCGTCCGTCGTCTCCCAGTTGTCGAAGGCCACTTGGCGCATCTCCTGCGTGATTTCCATCTCGGGCATGGGCTTCGAGGTCATTTCCTTGCGCTTGTCGGCGGCGGAGAGGCCAATCCAGCGGGCCATGTCGCTGCCCGTCATCTCGGAAGCACGGTCGGCGTCGGGCATTACGGCGATACCGTCGCGGGTGAAGCCCTGTTCGCTGACGTCACTGCCCCAGGCGAAGGTGTAGCCCGTCTTGATGGCGTTGTCCATCACGGCCATCAGCTCGTCCAGCGGCAGGTTGTAGGACAGGGCGTTGCGCCAGTTGTCCTGGATCTCGATGGAGAACTGCGTGTAGAAGGGATGGTGCGTGTAGGAAGTCAAGGATACGTAGTCATCCGGGTTGAGGCCCAGCGATTCGGCGAAGCTCTTCGGCGTGTATTCCTTGCCCTGGTAGGTGAAGGTCTCGGGGCACTTGCCCAGGTAGGTGTCATAGATGGCGCTGAGCCCCTTCTTCCACACGGGTGTCAGCTTGCTGTAGCGGCCCTTGCCGATGGCTTGCGTGTAGGCGCCTGCCACGGCGTCCAGCTCGGTGTGTACGGGCAGGGAGTCGCCATACATGATGCCGGGCATGGCTTCCTGCGGCACGAGGCCATAGTTCTTCAGGCAGAAGATGATGTCGTAGAAGCTGCCGCCGGGCGAGAAGGAGGCGTCGCCGTGGTAGCGCACATAGTTGACGGCGCGGTCCACCATCGTGTGGTGTACGACGAACATCTCGGAGAAGTCATACGTGCCCTTGCCCATGCGGAGCAGTTCGGCCTCCAGGAATCCGAGGCTGGAGAAGCTCCAGCACGTGCTCGAACGGTGCTGGTCCTTGATGCTGGTAATGGGGTTTTCTTTCACAGTGGTGAAGACGAAGCCCTCTTCTTTCGGGGCGTCTTGTGCGACCGCGGTCAGGGACATCAGGCCCAGCGCGGCAATCAGTACGGATTTTCTCATTGTTATTACTAAGATTATTGTGTTTATAAATGAATTTCGGGCAAAGGTAATATAAAAATGTGGAGTGGGATGTGTTTTCCCGTTCATTTCTTATTTCAACTCGTTTTTCTTTAGTAATCCTCTAGTTCTTCTAAGAATTCTTCCGCAGACATTACGTCCAGTTTTCCTTCTCTTATCAATTTCAGGTCTTTCAGCCCGGCATCGATTCCCGTCAGGATTTCTTCCTTGCTGATATACTCAGTCTCTTCTTCGCGGAGGCTCTCCTGCAGTTTGTCGGACAGCCACTTCCGGTTGTTGAAGGAGAGGGACTGTATGATTGCCCACAGGCTGTCTAAAGAAATGGTTGCTCTCATCGTTTTTCTTTTATTGGATTTATGTACAAAGATACGCATTGTCTCGGGATTAACCGGCCAATCCTTCGGAAAAAGTTCCCGAAGCCGCTGAAAAAGTTTTCGAATCCGTATAAAAAGATGCTCAAAGCCGCTTGAAAGTTTTATTTCCAGCCTAAAAATGTATATTTCCAGCTTAGAAATGTACATTTTCAGCTTAGAAATATATATTTCCAGCCTGGAAATAGAGTTTTTTCCATACTTCGGCAAGTTTTTCGGCGGCTTTGAGAAGTTTTTCCGCCCGCTTTCCTTGTTTTTCCGCGGGGCAGGGCGGAGGAAAGCGACGGGAAGGATTCACTTTTTCGGGTAGAATCTGTACCTTTGGCTGGTAATTTGGTTACAAAACCTGTCACTTTCGTTACATGTAACCAAATTACAAGCCTTTGAAACATGCGTGACAGCCGTGTGACGCCGTTCTCCCTACCTTTGCCCGTGGAAAACGTCCTCGACGAGGATGTGGCGAGAACAAGAATCAATCTTTAATGTATCAACTTTAAAAACACAGCTATGATGAAAAACATCAGACTAAGGATTTGCACCCTCGCGGTGCTGCTGCTGACAGGACTCACGGCCATGGCCCAGCAGCTGAACGTGCAAGGCACGGTCACCGACAAGGTGACGGGCGAAACCGTCATCGGAGCCTCCGTCGTGGAGGCGGGCACGCAGAACGGCGTCATCACGGACTTTGACGGCAAGTTTACCCTCTCCGTGGCACCCGATGCACAGATTACCATATCCTATATAGGATATAAGACAGTGACGGTGAAGGCGGCTCCCACGCTGGAGATTGCGATGGAAGAGGACAACGAGATGCTGGACGAGGTGGTGGTGACGGGCTATTCCACGCAGCGTAAGGCGGACTTGACGGGTGCCATCTCGGTGGTCAGCGTGGATGAGATAGCCAAGCAAAACGAGAACAACCCGATCAAGGCTTTGCAAGGACGTGTGCCGGGTATGAATATCACTGCGGATGGCAATCCCAGCGGTTCGGCAACAGTACGTATTCGTGGTGTGGGTACGCTGAACAATAACGACCCGCTTTATATCATAGACGGTGTGCCCACCAAGAGCGGCATGCACGAGTTGAATGGCAATGATATAGAGTCTATCCAGGTGTTGAAAGATGCGGCTTCTGCTTCCATTTATGGTTCGCGTGCAGCCAATGGCGTCATCATCATCACGACTAAGAAGGGTAAGGAAGGCAGGATGAGCATCAATTTGGATGCGTCGGTCTCGGCCTCCATGTATACCAACAAGATGGAAGTGCTGAATGCCGAGGAGTATGGCCGTGCCATGTGGCAAGCTTATGTGAACGGCGGTCAGGATCCGAATACGAATCCGCTGGGCTATCGTTATGATTGGGGTTACGACAGCAACGGTTATCCTCGGTTGAACGACATCAGCATGTCCCGTTTCCTGGATTCGGATCACCTTACGCCATCGGCTGACACGGACTGGTTTGACGAAACGACCCGCACCGGTGTCATCCAGCAGTATAATTTGGCTGTGAGCAATGGTTCAGAGAAAGGTTCTTCTTTCTTCTCTCTGGGTTATTACAAGAACTTGGGTATCATCAAGCAGACTGATTTTGAACGCTTTTCTGCCCGTATCAATACCGAGTATCATCTGATAGACAAGATTCTCACCGTGGGCGAACACTTCACGTTGAACCGCACTTCCGAAGTGCAGTCGCCTGGTGGCTTCTTGCAGAATGTCTTGCAGTTCAATCCTTCGTTGCCCGTATATACGATTGAAGGTGAATATGCCGGCCCTGTGGGAGGTTATCCCGACCGTGAGAATCCGGTAGCCCGTCTGGACAGAAACTCGGACAACCGTTACACTTATTGGCGAATGTTCGGCGATGCCTACGTGAACCTCAATCCATTCAAGGGTTTCAACCTGCGCACCACCTTCGGTTTGGACTATGCGCAGAAGCAGCAACGCATCTTTACTTATCCCATCACCGAGGGAAACGTGGCCAATAGCACGAATGCCGTGGAAGCCAAGCAGGAGCATTGGACCAAATGGATGTGGAACTTGGTGGGCACCTATAATCTGGAGATAGGCAAACATCGTGGCGACGTGATGGCCGGTATGGAGTTGAACCGTGAAGATGACTGCAATTTCTCCGGTTACCGTGAAGATTTCGCCATCCTAAATCCTGATTACATGTGGCCGAATGCCGGTGTGGGTACGGCTTTGGCATACGGCACTGCCGAGGGGTATTCGTTGGTGTCTTTCTTCGGCAAGCTCAATTATACGTATGACGATAAATATCTGTTTTCGCTGACGGTGCGTCACGACGGTTCTTCTCGTTTCGGCCGCAACAACCGTTATGCTACATTTCCTTCGGTATCTTTGGGGTGGCGCATCAGCAATGAGAAGTTTATGAAGAATCTCACCTGGCTGGACGACTTGAAAATCCGCGCTTCGTGGGGACAGACAGGTAATCAGGAAATCTCCAACATCGCACGCTACACCATCTATGTGCCCAACTATGGAACTTCTTCTTTTGGCGGACAGACTTACGGCACGTCCTATGACATCGCAGGTACGAATGGCGGGGGCATCCTGCAGTCTGGTTTCAAGCGTGACCAGATAGGTAACGATGATATCAAGTGGGAAACAACCACACAGACAAACTTGGGCTTTGATTTCTCTCTGTTCGACCAGACCCTATACGGCTCGTTCGACTGGTATTACAAGAAGACTACAGATATCCTCGTACAGATGGCTGGCATTGCGGCGATGGGCGAGGGCAGCACACAGTGGATTAATGCTGGCGAGATGGAGAACCGGGGTATTGAATTGAACTTGGGCTACCGCAACACGACTTCCTTTGGTTTGAAATATGATTTGAGTGCCAATATCTCGACCTACCGCAACAAAATCACGGCTCTTCCCGCCACGGTGGCGGCCAACGGCACCTTTGGTGGCAATGGTGTGGAAAGCGTGGTAGGGCATCCGAACGGTGCACAAGTTGGCTATGTGGCCGATGGCATTTTCAAGTCGCAGGAAGAGATTGACAACCATGCCACGCAGGAAGGTGCCGGATTGGGACGTATCCGTTGGCGTGACCTCAATGGTGACGGCATCATCAGCGAGGCAGACCAGCAGTGGATTTATGACCCAACGCCTGCCTTCAGCTATGGCCTGAACATCTATTTGGAGTACAAGAATTTCGACCTCACTATGTTCTGGCAAGGCGTGCAGGGTGTTGATGTCATCAGTGACTTGAAGAAGGAAACGGACTTGTGGAGCGGACTGAACATCGGTTTCTTGAACAAGGGCAAACGTGTGTTGGATGCCTGGTCGCCTACCAATCCCGACTCCAACATTCCTGCTCTGTCACGTGAAGATGTGAACAACGAGAAACGCGTGTCCACCTATTTCGTGGAAAACGGCTCGTTCCTGAAGTTGCGCAACCTGCAAGTGGGTTACAATGTGCCGCGTGCGTTCGCGCAGAAGTTGCGGATGGAGCGTCTGCGCCTCTACGTGAGTGCACAGAATCTGCTGACCATCAAAAGCAAGAGCTTTAGCGGCGTAGATCCCGAGAATCCCAATTATGGTTATCCCATCCCGCTGAACCTGACGTTCGGCATCAACGTAAGCTTTTAATGTCTAACCTATAAAAACAAATATGCAATGAAAAGATTAATATATACAGCAGTTTTGGGCTGCACTTTGCTTTTGGCGGGTTGCTCAGATTTCTTGGAAGACCAAGTGCCGCAGGGGACTATCGACAACGAGCAGTTACAAAATCCCGAATACGTGGACAATCTTGTGGTATCTGCCTACGCCGTATGGATTTCGGCAGAGGACATCAACTCTTCGTTTTCCTTATGGAACTTCGATGTACGTTCGGACGATGCCTACAAAGGGGGTAATGGAACGGAAGATGGCGATGTGTTCCATGTGTTGGAGATTTCACAAGGCATCATGACTACCGCTTGGAACATCAACGACATGTGGCAGCGTCTGTATAATTGCATCTCGCGTGCCAATACTGCCCTTCAGTTGCTCAACCGGATGGATGAAAATAGCTATCCCGAAAAGCAGCAACGCATTGCCGAGATGCGTTTTCTCCGTGCTCATGGTCACTTCTTGTTGAAGCAGCTCTACAAGAAGATTGTTCTTGCCAATGATGAAAACCTTTCTACAGCGGAGTATAACAACCTGTCGAACACAACGTATACTAACGATGAGGCTTGGCAGCAGATAGCAAACGACTTCCAGTTTGCCTATGACAACCTGCCCGACACGCAGGCCGACAAGGGACGCCCGACACGTGCTGCCGCTGCCGCCTACTTGGCCAAGACCTATCTTTATAAAGCCTATCGCCAGGATGACCCCGCCAGCAATGAGGTGACCTCCATCAATGCTGATGATTTGCGTAAAGTGGTGGAATATACCGATCCCGCCATCATGACAGCCGGTGGCTATGCTTTGGAGCCTGATTTCCACAACAACTTCCGTCCGGAACCTCAATACGAGAACGGGGTAGAATCATTGTGGGCCATGCAATACTCCATGAACGACGGTACGACATACGGCAATTGTAACTGGGGTTATGGATTGATAGTGCCCAACATTCCCGGAGTCACGGATGGCGGTTGCGATTTCTATAAACCTAGTCAGAACTTGGTAAATGCTTTCCGTACGGACAGCGAGGGTCACCCGCTCTTCGACACATTTAATGATAGCGACTACCAGATAGAGTCTGAAACGGCCGACCCGCGCCTTTTCCTGACTGTCGGCATGCCCGGCTTGCCGTATGAGTTTAATGAAAACTACATGATGGATCGTTCGAGCACGTGGAGCCGTAGTAACGGACTCTATGGTTATTATGTCACCTTGAAGCAGAATGTGGACCCGGATTGCGATTATATCATCAAGGGCAATGGGTATTGGGGAAGTTCGATGAACCATATCGTGATTCGTTACGCAGACGTTCTCCTTATGCGTGCCGAGGCTCTCATCCAGCTCAATGATGGCCGCATTGACCAAGCCATGCAGCTCATCAACGAAGTGCGCAGCCGTGCCCGTCAGAGCACATCCATGATTTCGGACTATCCCGCCAAGTATAATGTGACGTTTAATGTCCGTCCCTACGAAGGAGCGTTCTCGCAAGAAGAGGCTATGAAGCGTTTGAAGTTCGAGCGTCGTCTGGAGCTGGCCATGGAGTGCGACCGCTTTTTCGACCTTGTACGTTGGGGTGAGGCGGACCAAGTGCTGAATCATTATTATGCCCAAGAAGCCAATGATTGCACCATCTATACGAACGCCTCGTTCACGAAAAACAAAAATGAATATTTGCCTGTGCCTTTCAGCCAAATTAGTGCAAGCAATGGCAATTATGAACAAAACTGTGGTAACTGGTAATCCAAAAATCTATTAAATTAACAAAGAAACCATGATGAAAGCGATTTCTAAATTGACATATTTCTGCTTGGCGGTCATGATGTTGGCCGGAGTGGCAGGATGTAACGAAGATAATACTTCAGACCTCCGTTTGGACGGTGATACTTGGCTGACGACCTTGCAGCTGGACGAGTATGAGGGAGTGATTGATAACTCAACAATGAGTGTGACTGTTGGGGTACCCGAAACGTATGACACTGACGCAATGACTGTCACTGCCATCAGTGCTTCCGAGGGAGCCACAACCTCGATCCAAACTGGCGATGTGCTGAATTTCACGTTTCCGCAAACAATTACTGTAACCAATGGTGATGCTTACTTGGACTACACGGTCAGTGTCGTACATGACCAGGCCCGTATTACAGCCTTCACACTGAACGGTTCGTACATGGGAATCATCAATCAAGACAACCGTACCATCCTTGTACGTGTTCCGACTACAGAAGATGTGACGAGTATGGTGCCATCCATCACGACCACTGCCGGTGCAACGGTCACCCCGGCCTCGGGCGAGGCTGTAGATTTCTCGCAGCCTGTGCAGTACACTGTGACCTATCGCACGGCCACAGCTACATACACAGTCACTGTCGAACAATCTGACGCTCCCAGTGCTGTTTACGTCGGCCTTGCCGCAACGATTGCCGAGCTGAATCCTGAGGAACAGACTGCTGCAAATTGGATGTTGCAAAATGTGGCAAACGCGCAATATGTTTCTTTTGAAGATGTGCGGACAGGGCGCGTTGATTTGAGTCAATGCCGTGTGATGTGGTGGCACTTCCATGTCGAGGGTGGCATTGACAATATGGAGAAATTCGACAACGCCGCTCCTACAGCCGTGGCTGCCGTGACAGCAATCCGCGACTTCTATGAAGCCGGAGGAAACCTCTTGTTGACACGCTATGCTACCTACTTGCCTGCCAAAATCGGCGCGACGCTGGACGGTGCCAACCCTAACAACTGTTGGGGGCAGTTGGAAAACGAGGCTGAGACAGCCGGAGGCCCGTGGAGCTTCTTCGTTGATGATAATGCTTCGCACCCGATTTTTGCAGGGGTAACCACTTCTATTGATGGCCGCAACGGTGTCTATACCTTCGATACGGGCTATCGTACCACGAACAGCACGGCACAATGGCACATTGGCAGTGATTGGGGAGGTTATGCCACACTGGATGATTGGCGCACCCTTCACGGAGGCATTGACCTGGGTTATGGTGGCGATGGGGCAGTAGTGGTATGGGAGTATCCAGCCAATGCTGCCGGAGGACATATCGTTTGCATCGGTTCGGGCACGTATGACTGGTATGCTGTCGGGGTGGATGCTTCCACCGACCAGTACCACGGCAATGTGGCCACTATGACAATGAATGCTATCAATTATTTAACAGCTGAATAACTTTAACGCATGACAAATATGAAAACCATGATATCTTCTTTTGCTTTGGCTGCTGCGCTGGCATTGTTCAGCGGGTGCAGTGACGACCTCGATCCAGTGCTGACACAGAAAAACTGGGACGGTACGACGACTTACTTTGATCCGACGGATGAAATGTCGTTTGATACCTATTATAAACCATACGTGGGCTACGTAGGAGACCCCATGCCTTTTTATGACCCGGTAGAGAACGACTTCAAAGTCCTTTATCTACAGGAGTACCGTCCCAATCAGACTGATACTTACCACCCCATTTGGGCCTTGCAGACCCATGATGCCGCTTCTTATACTTCACTGGGTGAGCTTATCCCGACGGGTACGGCAGCCGAGGCCGATGCCGCGCTGGGCACAGGCAGTACGGTGTACAATTCGTCTGAAGGTTTGTATTATACTTTTTACACAGGCCATACATCGAGTCAGGAAGTGGTGATGTATGCCACTTCCCCTGACTTCCGCACATGGACGAAAGATCATACGTTCTACTTGCTTGGCTCAGACTATGGTTATAGCCGCAATGATTTCCGTGATCCTTTCGTTTATCAAGGTGAGGACGGCGCATGGCACATGTTGGTGTCTACCACTAAAGACGGCAAAGGTTCGCTGGCTGAGTTCATCTCGTCCGACCTCCGCACATGGCAGCACGTAGGTGTATTCATGACCATGATGTGGGATCGCTTTTATGAGTGTCCTGATCTCTTCAAACTGGGCGATTGGTGGTATTTGGTTTATTCCGAGAAGCATAGTGCCATTCGTCGTGTGCAATACTTGAAAGGGCGTACGCTCGAAGAGTTGAAAGCCACGACGGCTGGTGATGCAGGATTGTGGCCTGATGACCATGAAGGTTTCCTCGATTCTCGTGCCTTCTATGCAGGCAAGACAGCTTCTGACGGTACTAACCGTTACATTTGGGGATGGTGTCCTACCCGTGAAGGCAATGATAATACTGCGGTGGGTGCTTCGCCCAACGAACCGCAATGGGCGGGTAATCTTGTTGTACACCGTATCATCCAGCATGCCGACGGGACATTAACCCTGGGTGCTGTACCTGCTATTGATGCGAAGTACACTGCTCCCGTCGATCTGAAAGAGATGGCGAAGAGCGAGACAGGAGTATCGGGCAGCAACGGCTCCTATACGCTGACAGACAACGCTTACGTTTTGTTCAATCGTCTTAACGTACACAACCGCATAGAGTTTACCATACAGACAGGTTCTGCTACAGACCGTTTTGGTTTCTCGCTGGCTCGTGGCACAGACTCAGAGGCTTACTATAGTGTTATTGTCAATCCTGAGAGCGACACACGGCGTAAATTGAATTTTGAAGAAGAGGGCTCTGCCGGTATCGGCTTCGTCAATGGCATTGATGGTTATACGTTTGATACGCCTGCTGATGGCGTTTACCACATCGTGGTCTATACCGACAATTCCGTCTGCACGGTCTATGTCAATGACAACGTGGCCTATACGAATCGAATTTACGGTGTGCAGAAGAATTGCTGGTCCATCAACTGTTACAGCGGCTCCATCCAAGTGTCGGACGTGAAGGTCAACTATTATTAATGGATGTTTTTTTGAGGCAAGAAGTTTGTTTTTAAGGGATTGCTTGTTGACGAGTCTAAGCTGCTCGAGCAAATCGGGCAGCTTAGACAAATCATTCTTCCATTTGGGGCTGGCAAATGCAGCTCTGTATTATAAATGAAATTGCCTCTGTGAATATCACCACCGATGAAACAATTACTGAAATCAATTTTTATGTATCTATGAAACCTTATAAGAAACTTTTCCTTTTGTCGTTGATGAGTTTAGTTCTCAGTACAGGGTTTGTTCCGATGGCATGGGCTGACGGTGACTCCGGCTTAGATATCCGTCACATGGCACGTGAACTGAATCTCATCTCTTTCCAGCAAACGGCACGTTATTTCCTCTTGCCCGTGCAAGACAATGCGCCCGAAGCCAAAGTTTACGTAGTAGGCACGGATAACCACTATCTTTCAGATGGAGTCAATGTCCGCCTTGCACGGGAACGGGTAGATTACTATGTACCCCTCGACCTTTCGGCCTATGGCAACACTATTGCTTCCGTGCAAGTGCAAGGGATGCCCGTTGGCGCCCTTTGTTGGAAGAAGATGAAACTGTCCGATACGTTCGACACCACGAACCGCGAGAAGTTCCGTCCCCTCTACCACCATACACCTGCCTACGGCTGGATGAACGACCCCAACGGCATGTTCTACATGGACGGTATGTGGCACCTCTACTTCCAGCACAATCCTTACGGCTCCACTTGGGGCAACATGACGTGGGGACATAGCACCAGCACCGACCTTGTGCACTGGACGTATCAAGGTACGCCCATCTTGCCTGATGCACACGGCACCATCTTTAGCGGTTCCGCTGTGGTGGACAAGGACAATACCGCCGGTCTGGGCGCAGGTGCTGTGGTGGCTTTCTATACCTCAGCCAAATCTACGCCTTGGGGTGACAGCCAGTCGCAGAGCATGGCCTACAGCACGGACGGTGGCATGACTTTCACCAAATATGCGGATAATCCTATATTGACATCTCAAAAAGGTGACTTCCGCGACCCGAAAGTCTTCTGGTACGCACCCGGCAAGCATTGGGTGATGATACTCGCCGGTGGGCAGGAGATGGAAATCTATTCGTCCCGCAACCTCAAGGAGTGGAAGTATGAAAGTTCCTTCGGCCTGAAGCAGGGGGCACACGGCGGTGTATGGGAGTGTCCCGACCTCTTCGAACTGCCAGTGGAGGGCACGAAGGAGAAGCGTTGGGTGCTTATCTGCAACATCAATCCCGGCGGACCTTTCGGCGGAAATGCGGCGCAGTATTTCGTGGGCACGTTCAACGGCAAGAAGTTCACCAACGAGTCGCCCACCCGCACCAAGTGGATGGATTGGGGCAAGGATCACTACGCCACTGTCACCTTCAGCAACGCGCCGGACGGACGGGTTGTGGCCTTGGGTTGGATGAGCAACTGGCAATACCAGACCGTGCTGCCCACGCTGCAATACCGTGGCGCCAACACCATCGCCCGCGACCTCTCGCTCTACCGCCAAGATGGAGAACTGCTGTTGCGCTGTGCCCCTTCGCCCGAGATGGAGGCAGCGCGTGCAGAGACCCGCAACTTCCCTTCCTTCCGCGTCAGCGACCGCTATGAGATTCCTTCGTTGCTGGAAGACAACAAGGGTGCCTACGAGATTGAGCTTGAGCTGAAGAACAACGGTTCGGAGCGCATCATCCTGACACTGTCCAATGCCAAGGGCGAGCAAGTACACATGCATTATGACGTGGCCCGCAAACAGTTCGTGATGGAACGCAGTGAGAGCGGCTTGACGAACTTCAGTCCCGACTTCCCTGCCATGACCGTGGCACCCGCCGTGGATACGGACCGCATCCGTCTGCGTCTTTTCGTGGACCGCAGCAGCATCGAGGCTTTCGGTGACAATGGCAAATTCGTGATGACCAACCGTGTCTTCCCCTCCGAATCGTATAACACGCTGACCTTCGAGACGTGGCGCGGCAACTTCCAGGTGAAGACGATGAGGGTGCATCGGATACGGTAAATAGGAATTTAGCGCGCGCAAGCGCGCTTTAATGAAGAATTAAAAATGAAGAATGAAGAATTGGCGCGTGGCGTCTGAAGGGGTTCCTACAGAATTCTTCATTCTTAATTCATCATTCTTCATTAAATAGATAAATTATCATTTAACTTCTACCTTTATGAACAACAAAAGCAATAATTCCAAACTCCTGCCCGTCATGCTCTGCTTCTTTGCCATGGGCTTTGTGGATCTGGTGGGCATCGCGTCCAATTACGTGAAGGAAGACCTCGGCCTGACGGACGCACAGGCCAACATTTTTCCCTCGTTGGTCTTCTTCTGGTTCCTCATCTTCAGTGTGCCCACGGGTGTGCTGATGAACCGCATCGGTCGGCGCAAGACCGTGCTGCTGAGCCTCGTGGTGACGGCCGTTTCCTTGCTGCTGCCCATCTTTGGCGACAGCTACGGCCTGATGCTCTGTTCATTCTCCCTGCTGGGCATCGGCAATGCGTTGATGCAGACTTCGCTCAATCCCCTGCTGAGCAATGTCATCACCGGCAACCGGCTGGCCTCGTCGCTGACGTTCGGACAGTTTGTCAAGGCCATCGCCTCGTTTCTGGCTCCGTACATCGCTATGTGGGGCGCGACGCAAACGATTCCTGACCTGGGCTTAGGGTGGCGCGTGCTCTTCCCCGTCTATATGGTCATTGCCGTGGTGGCTATCTTGTGGTTGGGCGGCACGCACATCGAGGAGGAGCAGCCCGACCGTGCCTCCGGCTTTGCGGATTGCTTCCGCCTGCTGGGCCATCCGTTCATCCTGTTGTGCTTCTTGGGCATCATGTGCCACGTGGGCATTGACGTGGGTACCAACACCACGGCGCCCAAGCTGTTGATGGAGCGTCTGGACATGACGCTCGACGAGGCTTCGTGGGCCACGAGCCTGTACTTCATCTTCCGTACGCTGGGCTGTCTGAGCGGGACGTTCATCCTGAGTCGCTTCAGCTCACGGTCGTTCTTGTGGGTCAGCGTGGGGATGATGCTCGTGGCTATGGCGGGCCTGCTGGTGTCCGACGCGCGCTACGTCATCTACGCCTGCATCGCCCTCATCGGCTACGGCAACAGCAATGTCTTCTCCATCTGCTTCTCCAACGCCCTGCTGGCCATGCCGCAGAAGAAGAACGAGATATCGGGACTGATGATCATGGGCCTCTTCGGCGGCACGGTCTTCCCCCTGCTGATGGGCTTTGCCAGCGACGGGCTGGGGCAGAGCGGCGCCGTGGCGGTGATGACCGTCGGCGTGCTGTATCTGGTATTCTATGCTGGGAGGATGAAGAGAGTATAAATAGGAATTTAGATGGCACACAGATGACACAGATTGGGCAGATGACCACAGATTTTAATAAGTAGATAATAAAGAGTCTGCGTAAATCTGTTAAATCTGTGTCATCTGTGTGCCATCACCGATAAATTATCATTTAACATCATATACACTATATCATGAATCATATCGTAGTAGGAATGGGCGAAGCACTGTGGGACGTGCTGCCCGAAGGAAAGAAACTGGGCGGGGCACCCGCCAACTTTGCATACCATGTGTCTCAGTTTGGGCTGGATAGCCGAGTGGTCAGCGCCGTGGGCGAGGACAAGCTGGGCATGGAAATCTTGGAGAGCTTCCGCGACAAGGGACTGAACGGCATGGTGGAGACCGTGCCCTATCCCACGGGGACGGTGCAGGTGACGCTGGACGATGCCGGCGTGCCCTGTTATGACATCAAGGAAGGCGTGGCGTGGGACAACATCCCCTATACCGTGTCGCTGGACGGACTGGCTCGGCAGACGCGCGCCGTGTGCTTCGGTTCGCTGGCACAGCGCAGTGTCGTGTCGCGCGAGACCATCGGGCGTTTCCTCGACGCGATGCCCGACGGCGAGGGGCAGTTGAAGATTTTCGACATCAACCTCCGCCAGAACTTTTATACCAAAGAGGTGCTGTGCCAGTCGATGCGCCGGTGCAACGTGTTGAAGATTAACGACGAAGAACTGGTGACCATCAGCCGCATGTTCGGCTATCCGGGCATAGACCTGCAAGACAAGTGTTGGATTCTGCTGGGCAAGTACGACCTGAAGATGCTCATCCTGACCTGCGGCGTCAACGGCAGCTACGTCTTCACGCCCGGCAAGGTCTACTTCCAGGAGACGCCGCGCGTCCAGGTGGCCGACACGGTGGGGGCGGGCGACTCGTTCACTGCGGCTTTTGTCTCCGGCATACTGAAGGGGATGCCCGTGGAAGATGCCCATCGGCTGGCCGTATGCACTTCGGCTTTCGTCTGCACGCAGAATGGGGCGATGCCCGTATTGCCGCGCGAGCTGACGGGATGTAAGTGAGCAAAGCACTCCTTTCATTCAGGATACATAAAGTGAAGTACAGTAGTTCACTATGCGAAGTACAGTAGTTCACTAGGTGAAGTACAGTACTTCACTATACGAAGTACTGTACTTCATATTATTAAAATAAGACTTCAGGGTCGCATTCTTCCTATTATTTCCTTACATTTGCAGGCGATAACCCGTAAATGTAAGGACCATGAAGTATTTATTCCTTTATATCACCCTTGTAAGTAGCCTTTTCCTCCTGTCCTGCAGTCCCGAGCGGCCACGCTACGTCATCGGCGTGTCCCAGTGCAGCGACGACGAGTGGCGCCACCAGCAGAATGCCGAGATGCTGCGCGAGGCGGAGTTCTACCGCGACCTGCAAGTCATTATCCGCACGGCCAAGGACGACAGCAAGCGACAGGTGCGTGACATCCGCCGCTTCCTGGACGAAGGGGTGGACCTACTGGTTGTCTCGCCCAACGAGGCGGAGCCCATCACTCCCGTCGTGGAGGAGGCCTACGACCGAGGCATCCCCGTCATCGTGGTGGACCGCAAGATACTCTCCGACAAATATACCGCCTACATCGGTGCCGACAATGACGGCATCGGTTACGCCATCGGTAACTACATTGCCCAAAGCCTGAACGGACAGGGCACGGTAGTGGAGATTACCGGCCTGTCCGGCTCCACGCCCGCCATGGAGCGGCATGAAGGATTCACTCGCGCCATCCGGGCTTATCCTGACATCCGTTTGTTGGCCGTGGCCGATGGTGCCTGGCTGCGCGACCAGGCCGAGGCGAAGATGGACAGTTTGCTTCGGGTCTATCCCCAATTTGATGTCCTCTACGCGCAGAACGACCGCATGGCCGATGGGGCCTACGAGGCAGCCGTGCGGCAGGGACGCGAGCAGTCCATCCGCTTCTTCGGCACCGATGCCCTGTCCGGCGAGAGTTACGGGCTGGAGAGTGTGCTGGAGGGTCGACTCAGTGCCACCTTCATCTATCCTACGGGCGGCGATGAGGTGGTGCATACGGCCATGAACATCCTGACGGGAAAACCTTTCGAGCGCGAGATGAACCTGAATACCTCGGTGGTGGACAGCACGACGGCACCCATCATGCACTTGCAGATGGCACATATCGCCACCCTGGACCGCAAGATTGAGACGCTGACGGGGCGCGTGGCCCGGTATCTGGAGCGGTATGCCACGCAGCGTGGTGTCCTCTTCGGCAGCCTGGCGGGATTGTTGGTGGTGATTGGGTTGCTGGTGGCCGTCTACCGCCTGTTGAGGCTGAAGAGCCGCAAGAACCGCGAACTCTTGCAGCAGAAGGCGATGCTGGAGGAGCAGAAGCAGGTGCTCCAGACGCAGAAGGACCAACTGGAGCGGTTGTCCCACGAATTGGAAGAAGCCACGCACGCCAAGCTGATGTTCTTCACCAACGTCTCCCACGACTTCCGCACACCCCTCACCTTGATAGCCGACCCGGTGGACCAGCTCTTGGCCGATGCTTCCGTTAAGGACAACACCCGCCGGCTGTTGGAGTTGGTGAAGAAGAACGTGGGCGTCCTGCTGCGTTTGGTCAATCAGATATTGGACTTCCGCAAGGTGGAGAACGGGCGGATGGAGTTGCACCTGGCACCCTTCGACCTTCGGGCCGGGCTGCTGGTGTGGAATGATTCGTTCCGGGTGACGATGGCGCGGCGGCGCATCCGTTTCTCTTTCCTGGTGGAGGGCGATGCCGATTTCCACTTGATGGCCGATGCGGAGAAGATGGAGCGCATCTACTTCAACCTCCTGTCCAATGCCTTGAAATATACCCCGGAGAAGGGAGAGATAACCGTCCGCCTCTCGGCCGGGGAAGGAGAGTATGTCCTCTCGGTGTTCAATTCGGGCAGTTACATTTCGCCCGCCGAGGTGCAGGCCATCTTTGAGCGGTTCTACCAGGTGGAAGGCAGCCGGGCGGGCACGGGCATCGGCCTGGCCTTGGTGCATGCTTTTGTGGAGATGCAGGGCGGACAGATTACGGTGGGCAGCGATGAACACGGCACCACCTTCACCCTCCTGTTTCCCCGCAAGCCTTTATCCGAGGACGTGGATAGGACCACCCCTCCGCCTCCTGCCTTGCCCCAAGCGGAGGCTGCGGAAGACCTGCACTTGCCCGACCACGTGGAGCAGCCGACCAATCCCGATGCACCCGTGGTGCTGGTGATAGACGATAATGCCGACATCCGTGCTTATGTGTCTGCTTTGTTGAGCAAGGATTATCGGGTGCTGACCGCTCCGGACGGGGAGACCGGTTTGCGCCAGGCACAGAAGTTTGTGCCCGACCTCGTGATTTGCGATGTGATGATGCCGGGCGTGGACGGCATTGAGTGTTGCCGCCGCCTGAAGGGAGAGTTGTCCACCAGCCATATCCCCGTCATCCTGCTGACGGCCTGCTCGCTGGACGAGCAACGCATCCAGGGCTACGACGGCGGGGCGGATTCCTATATTTCCAAGCCTTTCAACGCCCAGTTGCTCCTGTCGCGCATCCGCAATCTGCTGGACAACCGTTGCCGTCTGCGGCAGTTCTTTGCCGACGGGCAGTTGCCCAAGCAAGGGGATGTCAACGACCTGGACCGCGACTTCGTGTCCCGCTTCAAGGCGTTGGTGGAAGAGCGGATGAAGGATTCTACCCTCAACGTCGAGGACCTGGGGCACGAGATGGGCATGAGCCGTGTGCAACTCTACCGCAAGCTGAAGTCGCTGACCAACAGCTCGCCCAACGAACTGCTGCGTCGCATCCGCCTGCGCCGGGCCTCTTCGTTATTGACGACCACGGGAATGACCGTCTCCGAGGTGGCTTACGAGGTAGGCTTCTCCTCGCCGTCTTATTTCACGAAGTGCTACAAGGAAGAGTTCGGGGAGAGCCCGACGGAGAAGCGCAAGAGGTGAGGCCCCGGCCTTATTCGCCGTCCTGCTCCTCCTTGAGCTTATACACCTTCACCCAGTCCACCCACATCTCCACGGGCAGTTCCTCGGGGCGGGCACGTCCCACCCATGCACCTTCAATCTGCATGTCCACCAGCAGGTAGAAGGGAGTGCCGAAGGGATACTGTCCTTTTTCGTCCGTCTCGATGCGCGGATAGCTGAAAGTCTTCCGTCCGTTGATGGAGAAAACGAGGCTGTCCGGCAGAATCTCCACGGCATAGACATTGTATCCGTCGCGGTTAATGGGTCCGATGCCACCGTGGGGTGGCTCTTGGTCGTGTTTCAAGACATAGGTGTAGTAAGAGTGTACGGTCTGATAGGCGATGGTGTCATGGTTTAGGTGCTCCATGATGTCTATCTCGCCCCCGTTGGGCCATTGGGCCTCTTCGGGCAGCATCCAGATGGCGGGCCAGGCTCCTTGGGCACATCCCAGGCGGGCGCAGATTTCCACCTTCCCATATTTCACATTGACTTTACCTTTGGTGTAAAGGCCGCCGGTGAGGTAGCGGGCCGTGTCTTGGGGTACTGCGCCGTTGTTGTGGATGCCGTGCAGCACCAGGTTCCCGTCTTTCACTTCGTACAACCTGTCATCATCGGACATATGGCGGTTCCAGTCGGCGCTTCCCCGTGGAATCTTGCTCCAGCAGCAGGTGTCAAAGGTGGTTTCGTTGAAATTGTCTTCCCAAATCAGTTCGTACATCGCTTGTTGGGCTTGGGTGGCTAAGGTGAGGCAACAGCCACAGAGGACTGTCAGAATTTTCCGGGTATTCATATGTGCTTTTGATTTTTTAGGTTTTGTATATATGGAATTTTCGGCCAAAGGTACGGAAAAATAGTTGGCATCCGATGTGTCCAAGCGGAATTTTCAAGATTTCTACCTATTTCCCACAAGTTCTGCGGATGGCTTGTTCACCGGACAAGCGTGCATTTTCATGTAATATAAATAGGTGTAGAAATAAGAGGAGCAGACGTCTGATTTTGCTTATCGGAGAAAGTAGAAAAATATTTCTGCTATAATAATCTGTAAAACAGGTGCTAATGCAAATGTGATAAAATAAGAGCAAAAAAAATAGTGGAAAACATTTGGAGATATCAAAATAAGCCGTACCTTTGCATCGATTTTGAAACGGAAACGCTTAGGACGTTTAGCTCAGCTGGTTCAGAGCGTCTGCCTTACAAGCAGAGGGTCGGCGGTTCGAATCCGTCAACGTCCACCAAGAGATTACTCTTGTTTCCGTTTTCGAAAAAGCCTCGGACGTTTAGCTCAGCTGGTTCAGAGCGTCTGCCTTACAAGCAGAGGGTCGGCGGTTCGAATCCGTCAACGTCCACAAATTGTTATATCCAAAGAATGCCATAATAGGTAGCCCTGCAAGTGATTTGTCGGGCTATTTTTTGTATATACCCCTCTTTTCGAAGGGGTGCCTCTCCTTATCCGAAGAGGCTGCGGAAGGCTTCTTCCACTTTGCGGACAGGCACTAGTTCTATTTTCGTCTTCGCCGTAAGTCCTTGCAGGTTCTGTCGGGGCAGGATGAAGCGTTTGAAGCCCAGCTTCTCCGCCTCGCCGATGCGCTGTTCGATGCGGTTTACGGGGCGTATCTCGCCCGACAGGCCCACTTCGCCCGCCATGCACACTTCCGGTTCGATGGCCACGTCCATGTTGCTGCTCAGAATGGCGCTGATGACGGAGAGGTCGATGGCGGGGTCGTTCACCTTCAGTCCTCCGGCGATGTTGAGGAAGACGTCTTTCTGTGCCAGCTTGAAGCCCACGCGCTTCTCTAATACAGCCAACAGCATATTCATACGCCGCGTGTCGAAGCCCGTGGCCGAGCGTTGTGGATTGCCATACACTGCGCTGCTCACCAAGGCCTGCGTCTCGATGAGGAAGGGGCGTATGCCTTCGATGGCCGAGGCGATGGCCACGCCGCTCATGCCTTCATGATCCTGGCTGAGCAGTAGTTCCGAGGGGTTGCTGACCTGCCGCAAGCCGTCCTGCCGCATCTCGTAGATGCCCAGTTCGGCGGTGCTGCCGAAGCGGTTCTTGATGCTGCGCAGGATGCGGTACATGTAGTGTTGGTCGCCCTCGAATTGCAGGACGGTGTCTACGATGTGCTCCAATACTTTGGGGCCGGCGAGGGTTCCCTCCTTATTAATATGTCCGATGAGGATGACGGGTGTGTGGCTCTCCTTGGCGAAGCGCAGAATGGAGGCGGCGCATTCCCTCACCTGCGTGATGCTGCCGGGGGATGACTCCAATGCTTCCGTGGAGATGGTCTGTATGGAGTCTATTATGACCAGGTCCGGCTGCGTGTTCTTGATGTGTACGAAGATTTGCTCCAACGAAGTTTCGCAGGCAATGAGGCAATCGCTCGAGGTATGCGTCAGGCGGTCGGCGCGTAGCTTCAGCTGGCGGGCACTCTCTTCGCCCGAGACGTAGAGGATGCGCTTCTCCGGCATACGGAGCACGGTCTGCAGGATGAGCGTGGACTTGCCGATGCCCGGTTCGCCGCCAATCAATACCAGGGAGCCTCGCACCAGTCCTCCGCCTAATACGCGGTTCAGTTCCCCGTCGTGCATGTCAATGCGTGGTTCTTCGTCGGCATTGATGTCGGAGAGGGGGAGGGGCTTGTGGCTGTCTTTCCCTAAGGTAGGGAGAATCTGTGGCCGGGCGTTGGCCGGTTCCTTGCGTACGATTTCCTCCACGTAGGTATTCCACTGTCCGCATGAGGGACATTTACCTATCCATTTGGGCGACTCTTGCCCGCAGTTGCTGCATACGTATACGGTCTTTTCTTTTGCCATTTCGTTGTATTTTTGCGCCAAAGTTACGATTAATATCGGTCGTTTTCGTACTTTCCTATACTTTTATCGCAAAAAAGTCGTTGAAAGTGATAGATTGAATACATTTATTATTACTTTTGCAACATCTTATCAACTGCGATAGAAACAATGCTTATGAAGAAGTATTATCTGCATACCGTCACATCCATGGGGACCATGACCCTTCGGGGTTAGGGATAGTATTTTGTGTTTCTACGTGTTACACCATTTTTCAGCAATATCTTTTTTGAGAACGGAGGCTCCCCGGTAGGCGGGGTGCATCTTCTTACCTTATTAAATTAGTAACTTCATTAAAACCGCATACAATGAAAGTAATGAAATTCGGCGGGACGTCGGTAGGTTCCGTAGAGAGTATCTTGAGAGTGAAACGCATTGTGGAGGCCCAGCAAGAGCCGGTCATCGTGGTGGTGTCTGCCTTGGGCGGCATCACGGACAAGCTGATACAGACCTCGCGCATGGCGGCTTCGGGCGACGCTGCCTACGAGAACGAATTCCGTGAGATTGTCAGCCGCCACGTGGAGATGGTCAAGCGGGTGTTTGCCGAGTTTGACGCGCAGATGGCCGTGCAGCGTCAGGTAGGCGAGTTGCTCAACGAACTGAAGGACATTTTCCAGGGCATCTACCTCATCAAGGACCTGTCTCAGAAGACGTCGGACACCATTGTCAGCTATGGCGAACGCCTGTCCTCGCTCATCGCCGCCCAGCTGACCGGCGCGCAGTGGTTTGACTCGCGCCTGTTCATCAAGACCGAGAAGAAGTATTCCAAGCACGTGCTGGATACGGACCTGACCAACCGGCTGGTGCGCGAGACCTTCCGCGACCTGCCCCGCCTGTCGCTGGTGCCCGGCTTCATCGCCACGGACAAGACTACGGGCGAGGTGACCAATCTGGGGCGTGGTGGTTCGGATTATACGGCTGCCATCATCGCGGCGGCACTGGATGCCGACTCGCTGGAGATTTGGACGGATGTGGACGGTTTTATGACGGCTGACCCGCGCGTCATCTCCACTGCCTATACCATCAACGAACTGAGCTATGTGGAGGCTACGGAATTGTGCAACTTCGGTGCGAAGGTGGTCTATCCGCCCACCATCTATCCCGTCTGCCACAAGAATATTCCTATTCTGATAAAGAACACGTTCAATCCCGAAGGGGGCGGCACCGTCATCAAGCGGGAAGTGAGCGATCCGCAGAGCAAGGCCATCAAGGGCATCTCGTCCATTAACGACACGAGCCTCATCACCGTGCAGGGCCTGGGCATGGTGGGCGTCATCGGCGTCAACTACCGCATCTTCAAGGCGCTGGCCAAGAACGGCATCAGCGTATTCTTAGTATCCCAAGCATCGTCGGAGAACTCCACGTCCATCGGCGTGCGCAATGCCGATGCCGACCTGGCTTGCGAGGTGCTGACCACGGAGTTTGCCAAGGAGATTGAGATGGGCGAGATTTCTCCCATCCAGGCCGAGAAAAATCTGGCTACCGTCGCCATCGTAGGCGAGAATATGAAGCATACGCCGGGCATTGCCGGCAAGCTGTTCGGCACGCTGGGACGTAACGGTATCAACGTCATAGCCTGTGCGCAGGGTGCGAGCGAGACGAACATCTCGTTTGTGGTGGACAGCAAGTCCTTGCGCAAGTCGCTCAACGTCATCCACGACTCGTTCTTCCTCTCCGAATATCAGGTGCTCAACCTCTTCATTTGCGGGGTCGGCACCGTGGGAGGTAGCCTCATCGAGCAGATTCACAGCCAGCGGCAGAAGCTGATGCAGGAGAACGGCCTTCAGCTCAACGTGGTGGGCATTGCCGACGCTTCGCACTCGCTCTTCTGCCGCGAGGGCATCGACCTGGCCAACTATCGCGAGGAGCTGCAGCAGAAGGGACAACCCAGCAACACGGAAATCCTGCGCGACGGCATCATCGCCATGAACATCTTCAACTCCGTCTTCGTGGATTGCACGGCCAGTGCCGACGTGGCTTCTATCTACAAGGAGCTGCTCTTGCACAACGTCTCGGTGGTGGCCGCCAACAAGATTGCCGCCTCGTCTGCCTACGACAACTACCGCGAGCTGAAGCAGATAGCCCGGCAGCGTGGCGTGAAGTATCTCTTCGAGACCAACGTAGGTGCGGGCCTGCCCATCATCAACACCATCAACGACCTCATCCACAGCGGCGACAAGATCCTGAAGATAGAAGCCGTGCTGAGCGGCACGCTGAACTACATCTTCAACAAACTGAGTGCTGAGGTTCCTTTTAGCAAGGCTATCCGTATGGCGCAGATCGAGCGTTACTCCGAGCCCGACCCGCGCATTGACCTCAGCGGCAAGGACGTCATCCGCAAGCTGGTCATCCTGGCTCGCGAAGCCGGCTACCGGCTGGAGCAGGAGGACGTGGAGAAGCATCTCTTCGTGCCGGACGACTTCTTTGAAGGCACGCTGGACGACTTCTGGCAGAAGGTGCCCACGCTGGACGATCAGTTTGAATTGCGCCGCCGCATCCTGGAGGAGGAAGGCAAGCACTGGCGTTTCGTGGCTCGCCTGGAGGACGGCAAGGCCAGCGTCGGCCTGATGGAGGTGGGCCGCGACCATCCGTTTTATGGATTGGAGGGCAGCAATAACATCATCCTGCTGACCACCGAGCGCTATCACGACTATCCGATGATGATTCAGGGTTACGGTGCCGGGGCAGGCGTGACGGCGGCGGGTGTATTTGCCGACATCATGAGCATTGCCAATGTCTGAGGTACGGTCGGTAATACCTTGTTCTGTTCACAGCAGTACTGTGAGGCTTTCACAGTACTGTTGTGAAGCTTTCACAGTAGCCGTGTGAGGACTTCACAGTAGTACTGTGAAGGGGGTTATCTATACTGATTAAAGTTGCAAGATATGAAACACATTATTATATTGGGCGATGGCATGGCTGATCATCCCATCGCCTCGCTGGGTGGCAGGACGTTGCTTCAGGCCGCTCATACTCCGAACATGGATCGCCTGGCCCGCCTGGGCCGGTGTGGTCGCCTGCTTACCGTGCTGCCCGGCTTCCATCCCGGCAGTGAAGTAGCCAATATGTCCGTCCTGGGCTATGACCTTCCGAAGGTGTACGAAGGACGCGGCGCGTTGGAAGCCGCCAGCATCGGTGTGGACTTGCAGCCCGGCGACATGGCCATGCGCTGCAACCTGGTTTGCATCGAGGGGGAGCTTCTCAAGAATCACTCTGCCGGGCATATCACCACGGAGGAGGCCGATGTGCTCATCCGCTACCTGCAAGAGCAGCTGGGCAACGACCGCGTACACTTCTATACGGGGGTGCAATATCGCCACCTGTTGGTGATACGGGGCGGCGACAAGCATCTCGACTGCACGCCCCCGCACGATGTGCCCCTGCAACCGTTCCGCCCTTTGCTGGTCAAGGCGGCGGAAGGACACCCCGAAGCCGAGGAGACAGCCGCCTTGCTGAACGACCTTATCCTCCGCTCACAGGAGTTGCTGGCCGCTCATCCCCTCAACCTGCGCCGCATGGCCGAGGGCAAGGATCCCGCCAACAGCATCTGGCCGTGGAGTCCCGGCTACCGTCCGCAGATGGAGCCGTTCAGCAGCCGCTTCCCCCAGGTGAAGCGCGGGGCGGTCATCACCGCCGTGGACCTCATCCGTGGCATTGGCCGTTACGCCGGTTTGCGCCGCATTGATGTGGAGGGAGCCACGGGCCTCTATGACACCAACTACGAGAACAAAGTCCGTGCCGCCCTCGATGCCCTCCGTACCGACGACTTTGTCTACCTTCATATCGAGGCCAGTGACGAGGCCGGGCATGAGGGTGACATTGCCCTGAAGACCCGCACCGTCGAAGACTTGGACAGCCGCGTCGTGGGCCCCATCTACGAGGCGGTACGCACATGGTCGGAGCCGGTGGCCATCGCCGTCCTGCCCGACCATCCCACGCCTTGCGAGGTGCGCACCCACACGGCCGAGCCGGTGCCTTTTGTCATCTGGCATCCCGGCATCCAGCCCGACGGCGTGCAGACCTTCGACGAGGTGGCCGCCTGCGAGGGCAGCTACGGGCTGCTGCGCGAGGACGGATTCATCAACCAATTCATGAACCTATAAATGTACCTGCTGATATGAAATACTACAGTACCAACCACCAATCTCCCGCCGCCACCCTCCAAGAGGCAGTGGTGCGCGGCCTGGCGCCCGACAAGGGCCTCTATATGCCCGACCGCATCGAAGCGTTGCCTCACGAGTTCTTCGAACACATCGACCTGATGGATTTCTCCACCATAGCCTGCCACGTGGCCGATGCCTTCTTCGGTGAAGACGTGCCGCAGGACACCCTGCACAGCCTGGTGCGCGATGCCCTCAACTTCGACGTGCCCCTCGTGCCTGTGACGGACGGGCTTTATTCCCTGGAGCTCTTCCACGGCCCCACGCTGGCCTTCAAGGACGTGGGCGCCCGCTTCATGGCCCGTCTGCTGGGCTACTTCATCCGGCGCGAGGGCGACACGGAGGTCAATGTGCTGGTAGCCACCTCGGGCGACACGGGCAGTGCCGTGGCCAACGGCTTCCTGGGTGTACCGGGCATCCGTGTCTATGTGCTCTATCCCAAGGGTAAGGTCAGCACGCTGCAGGAGAGGCAGTTCACCACGCTGGGCGACAACATCACCGCCCTCGAGGTGGACGGCACCTTCGACGACTGCCAGGCCCTGGTGAAGGAGGCCTTCCTGGACACCGACCTCAACGCCCACATGAAGCTGACCAGTGCCAACAGCATCAACGTGGCCCGCTTCCTGCCCCAGGCGTTCTATTATTTCTATGCCTATGCCCAATGGCGGAAGCTGCAGCCCGAGGCCGATGCGAGACGATTGGTGGTGTGCGTGCCCAGCGGCAACTTCGGCAACCTGACCGCCGGACTCTTTGCCCGCCGCATGGGGTTGCCCGTCAGCCGCTTCATCGCCGCCAATAATCGCAACGATGTCTTCTACCAATACTTGCAGACGGGTGTCTACACGCCCCGCCCCAGCATCGCCACCATTGCCAACGCCATGGACGTAGGCGCACCCAGCAACTTCGCCCGCATCCTCGACCTCTATGGGGACGACCACGATGCCATTGCCCGCGACATTGCCGGGGCCACCTATACCGACGAGCAGATTGCCGAGGAGGTTCGTGACGTTTGGAGCCGTCACCATTACCTGCTCGACCCCCATGGTGCTTGCGGTTGTCGTGCCTTGCAGGAAGGCCTGCACGACGGCGAGGACGGCATCTTCCTGGAGACCGCCCACCCCGCCAAGTTCCGCGAGACCGTGCAGCGCATCCTCGGCCAGCCCGTCTCCGTGCCCGACCGCTTGCGGGCCTTCCTGGAGCGCGAGAAGCAGACCGTGGAACTGCCGAAGGACTTCGCTTCCTTCAAGGAATATCTCCTGGGACAATAGGACCCGGACCCTGCGGGGGTGCAGGGTTAGTACCCGGCGGGGGCGCCGGGTTACGCCCCGGTGGGTACGCCGGGTTATGCTCCGGTGGGTACGCCGGGTTATGCCCCGGTGGGTACGCCGGGTTATTTTCAGTATTAATTAAAGTCTATTTATGATGTATCTGACACTATTATCGGGGACTCTCCCCGCTTCATTGAACGATGTCCTGCTCAATCTGTGGGACGGCAGTTTGGAACTGGGCAAGCGTATTCTGGCGGCGCTGCTCATCTTCATCATCGGTCGCCTGATTATTTCGTTCCTCAACAAGATGGTGGCCCGCATCCTGCAACGCCGCAAGGTGGATGCCGGCGTGCAGTCCTTTGTGCGCAGCCTGGTCCACATCCTGCTGATGGTCCTGCTGGTGATAGCCGTTATCAGCAAGCTGGGCATCGAGACCACCTCGTTTGCCGCCCTGCTGGCCTCGGCGGGCGTGGCGGTCGGCATGGCCTTGAGCGGCAACCTGCAGAACTTTGCCGGCGGGCTCATCATCCTGATATTCCGTCCCTACAAGGTGGGCGACTGGATCGAGGCGCAGGGCGAGAGCGGTGCGGTGAAGGAGATCCAGATCTTCCACACCATCCTCACCACGGCGGACAACAAGACCGTCTTCATCCCCAACGGCTCGGCCTCCAGCGGCACCATCGTCAACTACAGCCGCGAGGAGACGCGCCGCGTGGACTGGGTGATAGGCGTGGAATATGGTGAAGACTATGCTCGGGTGGAGGAGGCAGCCCGCCGTATCGTGGCGGCGGAGAAGCGCATCCTGTCCACGCCGGCCCCCTTCATTGCGCTGGATGCGCTGGATGCCAGTAGTGTCAACGTGCGTATCCGTGTCTGGGTGAAGAACGCGGACTATTGGGGCGTGTACTACGATGTGCAGCGTGCCATCTACGAGGAGTTCAACCGGGCGGGCATCGGCTTCCCCTTCCCGCAGCTCACCATCCATACGGCCCGGGACTGACGGGAGGAGCCGGAGAGGGAGGTGTCGCCGGATTAAAAAATGTTATTGCAGGAACAACCTCCCGCCATTCTCGCTACATTTGCAGCGGTTTAACATAAACAACCTACGAATATGATTACAGAGAAATTGCAAAAAGCTATCAATGACCAGATCGCAGCAGAGTTGTGGTCGGCCAACTTGTATCTGTCCATGTCTTTCTACATGGAGAAGGAAGGTTTCAGCGGCATGGCTGCCTGGCTGAAGAAGCAGTCAGAGGAAGAGAAAGATCATGCTTGCCAGATGGCGTCCTACCTCATCAAGCGGGGTGGTGTGGCCTTCGTGGACAAGGTAGACGTTGTTCCCAACGAATTTGGTACGCCGTTGGAGGTCTTCCAGCAAGTATATGAGCACGAGTGCCGTGTCTCCAAGATGATTGACGAACTGACCGACGTGGCTTCTGCCGAGAAGGACAAGGCTACGCAAGACTTCATGTGGAGCTTCGTGCGTGAGCAGGTGGAAGAAGAGGCTACGGCTGCCGGCATCGTAGAGGTGCTGAAGAAAGCCGGCGAGGGTGGTATCTACTACATCGACGACAAGCTGGGTGCCCGCAAGTAAGGTGGTCTCCGGCATGAATAAAAGTAAGGGGCGCGTCCGCTGTGGATGCGCCCCTTTTTGGGGTTCGCCCAGCATGAACATTCTCTAATCGGTGCAAGTCCGTAACACGCCCGATAGCGGGAAGTGTATAGCCAAGGGCAAGGGTGTCCAACGCGAGTTGGAATCTGAAGGAAGCTGGCGGCAAACATCTG
>DXBX01000050.1 GCA_019116285.1 Candidatus Bacteroides merdigallinarum | reverse complement strand
AGGTGCCGCCGAAGCCCTCGGTGGTGGGGCCGTAGGGCACGTAGTCCAGCAGGGACTGGCCGGTGGTGCGGATGACGGCGATCACGTCGGCGCCCTGGCGGGCGGCGGCGGTGAGGAAGCACTGCTCGTACATGTTGCGTCTTCCAAGCATGCGGGCATAGCGCAGGCCATGCAGCTCTTTGGCTTCTGCGAAGGATCGTTCAATCCCATCCACATCGGACACCTCGCGTTGGCCAACTGGTTGTGCGAATTTGGCGAGGTGGACGAGGTGTGGTTTGTCGTATCTCCGCGCAACCCGTTCAAGGAAGGGCAGATGCTGATGGACAATCACTTGCGCCTGCGCTTGGTGCGCGAAGCCATCGGCGATTATCCACGCTTCCGTGCATCGGATGTGGAGTTTCACCTGCCGCTGCCTTCCTACACCATCCACACGCTGGACAAGCTCCGCGGAGAGTATCCTGCGCACGAATTTCACCTCATCATCGGCTCCGACAACTGGGCAGGCTTCTATCGTTGGCGGGAGGCGGAGCGTATCCTGGCCGAGCATCATCTGATTATCTATCCGCGGCCGGGCTATCCTGTGGAGGCATCCGCTTTGCCGCCGCACGTCCGATTGACGCAGGCGCCGGTGTTGGATGTCAGCTCCACCTTCATCCGGCAGGCATTGGAGGAGAAGCGCGATGTCCGATATTTTCTGCACCCCAAAGTTTGGAAAGCCCTTATAAATCCATCTTCTACAGAGGATCCACATCATAATACACCCACGCTCCCTTGAAGCGTTCGTCGCCCGACACCTCCCGCTGCACAGCCGTCAGCAGACTGCGTACGCGTGCCACAGGTGCATTGTTCTCCACCTTCAGCATGATCTTGCGGATGAACAGTGTCTGAATGCGCGCCACCGGTGGCTTGTCCGGCCCCAATACACGTGCACCGAAGAGCGAACGGAGGCGGGCGGCCATCTCCTGCGCCATCTGCTCGAGCACCTCCTCGCGCCGATGCTTCAAGTAGACGTAGATGAGGCGATAGTAGGGTGGATAGTGAAACGCTTGACGCTCCGCCAGCTGACCGTTGGCCATGCCCTCGTAATCATTTTCCATCACCTGCGCGATGATGGGGTGTGTGAGGCTTTTCGTCTGGAGAATGACTAATCCTTGCGTATCGCGTCTCCCCGCGCGACCCGCCACCTGTGCCATCAACTGAAAAGCACGCTCGTAGGCGCGGAAGTCAGGATAATTCAGAAGGGTGTCTGCATTGAGGATGCCCACCACGCTCACACGCTCGAAATCCAACCCCTTGGATACCATCTGCGTACCGATGAGGATATCTGTGCGGCCTGCGGAGAAATCGTCGATGATGCGCTCGTAGGCGGTGCGTGTGCGGGTAGTATCCAAATCCATGCGCGCCACCCGAGCGTCGGGAAGCAACGCCTTGATTTCATCCTCCACCTTCTCCGTACCCAGTCCGCGCGCATGCAGATCGGTGCCGTCGCACGCCGGGCAGCGGCGAGGCAGCGGTTCGGTGTAGCCGCAATAATGACAAGTCAACATGCCCAAGCCTTTATGATAGGTCAGGCTCACATCGCAATTCTTACACTTGGGCACCCATCCGCACACATGACACTCCACCATGGGAGCGAATCCGCGGCGATTCTGAAAGAGAATGACCTGCTCTTTGCGCTCCAATGCCTCGCGGATGCATCCGAGCAGTAGCGGCGAGAAAGAGCCCGTCATGCGCTTCTTGCGCGTCAGCTCGCGGATGTCCACGGGAACGATGCGCGGCAGCTGCACCGCCTTGTGGCGCTCCGTCAGTGATACGCGCGCATACTTGCCCGACTCTGCATTGTACCACGTTTCCAGGCTGGGCGTGGCGGTGCCGAGCAACGTCTTGGCACCATAGAGCGAGGCGAGGACGATGGCGGCATTTCTTGCATGATAGCGCGGAGCGGGATCCTGCTGCTTGTAGGTCGCTTCATGCTCCTCGTCCACGATGATCAGCTGCAGGCGGCGGAAGGGTAGGAAGATGGACGAGCGCACGCCGAGGATGACGTCGTAGGGGCTGTCCGAGAGCTGGCGTTGCCAAATCTCCACGCGCTCGGCATCGGGAAACTTCGAGTGGTAGATGCCCAGTCGTGCGCCGAACACACGCCGCAGGCGGGCGGTAATCTGCGTGGTGAGTGCAATTTCCGGCAACAGATACAACACCTGGCCGCCGCGCTCCAACACCGATTGGATAAGGTGGATGTAGATCTCCGTCTTGCCGCTGGAGGTGATCCCATGCAGCAGACAGACATTCTTCGTGCGGAAAGCGTCGACAATGCCGTCGTACGCCGCCTGCTGCGGAGTGGACAGCGGATGTGGCGGAAGGAGTTGCGTGGAGGATACATGCGTATCTAATCGTCCCACTTCCTCGCGGTAGACCTCGAACACACCGCGCTCCACCAAGCCGTTGAACACGGCAGGCGTGGCTCCCGCACGCTGCAGCAAGTCGCGTTTTGCCACGGGGTGTTCCGCACCGCCCAAGGCGGAGGAAAGCTCCAGATACTTCATCAGCAAGTCCAGCTGCTTAGGCGCACGGCGTTGCAGCTCATCGAAGAAGATGTGTAGCCGATGCTCATTGGTGGCATCCGGTGCGAGGCGAACGCGCGTCTCCGTCTTCGGCTTATACGTGCGCTTCAACTCCTCCTTCACGAAGATGGCTTCGCGATGCAGCAGCGAGTTGATGACAGCGAGGATATTCTTCACACCGCTGTCCTTCTCCAGGCGGGTGACGCTCTGCTCGGGGTCGACGGAGAGGAGGTCGAGGAGTCGCGTCTCGCGCTCGGGCAGCGGCTCGGTGGCTTCGAAATCGGGATTGAGCACCACGATGGTCTCGCTCTCCAGCTTCAATCCGGAAGGCAGCGCCGCCTTGTAGACATCGCCCTGCGTGCAGAGATAATAGGCGGCCACCCACTCCCAAAACTTGAATTGGAGGGGAAGGAGCACAGGATGTGCATCGAGCACGCTCACCACCTCCTTCACCTCGTAAGCTGTCGGGCGGAGCGAATGCACGTTACTCACGATGCCCGTGTAGAACTTCTTCCGTCCGAAGGGCACCACCACGCGGCATCCCCGTTGCACCTCCTCCTCCATCTCCGCCGGGAGGAGGTAGGTGAAACATTCGGGCAGGGGAAGCGGCACTATGACGTCGACAAATCGCTCCAAAGCACCCGTTATCAGAAATTAGAAGATGTAGGCCAGCGAGATCTGCCAGGTCTTGTCCTTGCCCTTCAAGTCGTCTACCTCGAAGTGGTCGCCGATGGGGATGTTATAGTTGACACCCAGCTGCAGGTGGCGCAAGAGCTTGAGACCGCCGCCCACATTGATGCCCACCTGTGCTTTCTTCTTCTCCACGCCGTCCTTCTCGCCCTTGAAGTCGAAGTAAAAGTCGGGACCTGCGGCCAGGAAGATGCCGAAGGCACTGCCCAGTCCGAAGGTGTACTTCAAGTTGACGGGGATGTCCAGTCCCACCTGCTTCGTGGCATCCGTATCGGCCTTGATGCCCTTTTGCGAGAAGAGCAGCGCGGCATCCACGCCCAGACCCACCACGGGGATGGTCAGCTCGGCCATCGGACCGATGAAGAAACCGGCCATCTTGTCTTTGTAACCTTCGTCAAAGTCGATTTTCGTCACGTTCACGCCACCTTTCACACCCCACTTGATGAGTTGGGCGCGGGCTGTTGTCGTAGCCATCAGCAGGCTGCATACGGCTATCGTCAGCACAGTAAATACTTTCTTCATAACTCGTTTTTGTTTTAGGATTTATCCCTGCAAAGGTAATAATTCCCCGCTACACATCCTAAGAAATGCCAAAAAATGCACCTTCGCACAAAAAAAACGGGAAAAAGCATATGATTTCCGAGAAATCCTGCTACCTTTGCACCGCCTTTCCGAACGAAGGTACTTACACAAACATAGGGAAAGATGCCGGAGTGGTCGATCGGGCCGCACTCGAAATGCGGTGAACGGGCAACTGTTCCCAGGGTTCGAATCCCTGTCTTTCCGCTCACAAAGTTAAAAATTTAATCGTTCACTTGTCAGTAAAAAACCTCCGGGGGTGGATTCCTTGGAGGTTTCTTCTTTTATCCGCTAGCCCGCCCGGAAGGTCATTCGCAAAACCGCTGACCATTGTTCGCTCTATCATCGGTCGTCGATAGCTCTTTCATTTTTGGACATAAAAAAAGAGTCTCATGAAGACGAACTTATGAAACTCTTTTTTTGCTAGGTATGAAAAATGAGCGGCAAACGAGACTCGAACTCGCGACCCCGACCTTGGCAAGGTCGTGCTCTACCAACTGAGCTATTGCCGCAATGATTGGCGATTCGTGTGAAGAGAAGGAGACTCGAACTCCCACGACATAATTGTCACTACCCCCTCAAAGTAGCGCGTCTACCAATTCCGCCATCTCTCCAACTCATCATAAAATCAAAGAACTGCGGTCTTTGCATTCAGAACTATGTGCCCAAAACAGGACTCGAACCTGCACGCCTTGCGGCACACGCACCTGAAACGTGCGCGTCTACCAATTCCGCCACTTGGGCATATATTCCCTTGCAATGCTTGGGATTGTGTTCTGAATGTCAAAGAGCAGTGAGCGGCAAACGAGACTCGAACTCGCGACCCCGACCTTGGCAAGGTCGTGCTCTACCAACTGAGCTATTGCCGCAATTGCGATTTGCGGTTGCAAAGGTAGGCATTTTCCTGAAACTGGCAAGCGTTGGGGACGATTTTTTTTACTGAAATCTTTTTCTTCTTTTTGGAAGGATTTTTAGGTGATTGATAATCAGTCCATTCTGTCTCGGTAATCTTCATAAGAAAATTGGCGGAGCACCTGTGCCTGGCCGTCTTTTGTCCACAAACCGATGACAGGATGGGGGATACCGTTGAACATTGTGGTCTTCACCGTGGTGTAGTGCATCATGTCTTCCAGAAGGATGCGTTCGCCCACCTGCAGCTCGTGATCGAAGCTCCAGTAGCCGATGTAGTCGCCGCTGAGGCAGGAGTTTCCGCCCAGACGATAGATATAAGGGCCGTCTGCATTGGTGCGTGCACCGCGCACGGCAGGCTGGTAGGGCATCTCCAGGCAGTCGGGCATGTGGCAGGTGAAGCTGACGTTGAGGATCGCAGTGCGGATGCTCCGGTTCTCCACGATGTCCACCACTTCGGCTGCCAGTGCGCCTGTCTGCCAGGCAAAGGCGGAGCCGGGTTCCAAAATGATTTGTAGGTGGGGATAGCGTGCCTTCAATCCGCGGAGTAGTCCGATGAGGTGTTCCACGTCATAGTCTTTGCGGGTCATCAAGTGGCCGCCGCCCAGGTTGAGCCACCGGATTTGGGAGAACCAAGGGGAGAATTTGGCTTCGATATGGGCCAGGCTGCGCTCCAGTTCGTAGGACGAGGATTCGCAATGGCAATGGCAGTGAAATCCTTCGATGCCTTCGGGCAGTTGTGCGGGCAGTTGTTCGGCCATTACGCCGAAGCGTGTGCCGGGGGCACAGGGATTGTACAGTTCGGTTTCCACCTCGGAATATTCGGGATTGATGCGCAGACCACAGGAGATGTGTCCGTGAGTTTGCACTTGGGGCCAGAACCGTTGGTATTGGCTCAGGGAGTTGAACGTGATATGGCTGCTGCACCGCAGAATTTCCGGAAAGTCGGCCTCCGTGTAGGCGGGAGAATAGGTGTGTGCCTTGCTGCCGAACTCTTCGAGGGCCAAGCGGGCTTCATAAGGCGAGCTGGCCGTGGTGGCATGGATGTATTCGCGGAAGATGGGGAATGTGCGCCACAAGGCAAAAGCTTTGAAAGCCAGGATGATTTCCACACCGGCGCGGTCGGCCACGCTTCGGATGAGGCTCAGGTTCTGGCGGAGCAGATCTTCTTCCATCACATAGCAAGGGGAGGGAAATTGGTTATAGTCTACCATAAATGTCTGATTTATATGTTATTCATTCTATTATGCTATTGGGTTTGTCCGGCGGTACCGCGGCCCGTGCTTAGCGGTACGTCCGCCCGTGCTTAGCGGTACGCCTGTCCGTGCTTGGTGGTACGCCCGCCCGTGTCCGGTGATACCACAGCTTTTTTACACGATTTTGAACCGTGCGAAGCGCAGCAGCAACTGTTTTTCGCCCACGTTTTCGAAACGGATGGTGGCTTTGGCGTTCTCGCCCGCTCCTTCCACGCGGATGACGGTGCCCCGTCCGAAGCGTTCGTGCTCGATGAGTTGGCCTTCTTGCATGGCAGGGGTATCCTTGCTTGCTGAGGTTGCCCGGGATACCGGTTTCATCCGGGAGGATGCAGGCGGCACGAACGTCTGCTGCCTGGGCCGGTAGCTTGGGGTGGGGGCGGTGCTGCGTGCGGGGATGTCGTTCTCCGGCAGGTCCAGGTAGCAGGCATCAATGTCGTGCAGGAAGCGGCTGGGGCTGCAGAACTCCATCTTGCCGAAACGGATGCGGCTCTTGGCGTAGGAGAGGAAGCAATGTTCTTCGGCCCGTGTGATGGCGACGTAGAACAGTCGGCGTTCTTCTTCCAATGCGCGGGGCGAGTCTCCGGTCATGGACGAGGGGAAAAGTCCTTCCTCCAGCCCGACGACAAAGACGTTGCGGAACTCCAGTCCTTTGGCGGAATGGACGGTCATCAGCGTCACCTTGTCCTGGTCGCCGTCCTTGTCCGTGTCCTGATCGGTCAGCAGGGACACTTCGGACAGGAAGTCGGACAGTCCGGTGCGGGTGTCGCCCTCTTCCAGGCGTTGCGTGCAGAAGTCGCTCAGCCCGTTGGCCAGTTCCTCGATGTTCTCTTGCCGGCTCAGGTTTTCGGGACTGTTGTCCTGGCAGATGTCAGCAATAATCCCTGCCCGGCGGATGATTTCCGTGCCGGCTTCGTAGGCTGTCTGGGTGCTGGCCAGCACGGTACACTCCTCTATCAGCGTGCGGAACGTTTGCAGTTTTCCGAGGGTGCCCTTGTTCAGGGACAGTTCGTAGGCCTGGGGGGCGCAAAGCACGGTCCAAAGGCTGACGCTGTGGGTATCGGCGGCTTGCAGGAGTCGTCCCACGGTGGTATCGCCGATGCCGCGGGCTGGATAGTTGATAACGCGTTTCAGGGCCTCTTCGTCATGCGGGTTCACCGTCAGTCGGAAGTAGGCCACGGCGTCCTTTATCTCCTTGCGTTGGTAGAAGGACAGGCCGCCGTAGATGCGGTAGGGCACGGAGCGTTTCCGCAACGCCTCCTCGAAGAT
>DXBX01000049.1 GCA_019116285.1 Candidatus Bacteroides merdigallinarum | reverse complement strand
GCCGTTTCCTTGATTCCCATGCCGGCCGCATAACATCTTAAAATGTTTTTGATTCGTTTATCCATTTGTATAGATTTTATTATCACCCCCGTTACACCAGGACTCGGGTACTCAAATCTACACAAAAAAATTCTATAATAACAGGTGAACTAAGCGGTCAATACTATTTTGGCCAAAGGGGGCAATCATATTGTAGCCAAAGGGGACAATCCTGTTTGGCCAAGAGGGTCAAAGCCGCGTGGCTTTTCCACCACCCGCCTCGTTAGGAAATGCGATGGCATAGTAGCTTTTCCCACGGCAGGTGTAATGCACTTCCCTGCATTCCTGTTTAGCGATACCAATATCTATGCCGCGCTTGGAAAGGTAGGAGAGCAAAGGCGTGGATGCCAATGCCTTCACTCGCAGGTCTTGGAATGCGGACGTTTGCGCCCGTATGCCACCGGATGCGGACGTTTGCGGGTGCGACACGAATGTCCGTACATTCAAAGATACGGCAGGAGTAGCTTGTGTAATCATCTTTAGCACTTTGGAGATGTTTTGTGTACGGTACACCAGCACAGCAAGATCGATGATGTCTCCGCTCTTGGCGGTAGCGAAGTCATACCATATATTGCGGTTCTTATTCACTTTGAAGGACGGGTCTTCGTCCTCCCGGTAAGGCGCATGATACCATGCGGACACGGTGGTTTCCTTGGTCGGACGGATGCCGATGGCCAGCAGGAAGTCCACTATGGCTATTTGTTTGATTTGCAAAATGTTCATATTGTTCTATCTTTATTTTGGGTGAATGTTAGAATGGACTAAACCAAGTTTACCATATATATACGCCCAGCGTAAACTAAACCTCTTCAGTCCATTGGTCTTTAATCGCAGACAAAGGGATGCAGGTTTGCCCCGTTTGCCATATATATACGCCCTGTGTTAAACTAAACCTGTTTTCCCTACCTTCCATATCGGGCGATACCGGGATTGCAGTTCTCCAGGTTTATCATATATATACCCTCCCGCTAAACTAAACCTCTTCAGAGGAGGAACTGTCCTTGTTGTTAAATGCTTCTGGCTGGTATACATAAGCCTTGTCTTTCTTGATGATTACCCCTCTGCCCATCAGGTACTTGTTCAGTTCAATGCAGATGTTCCGTCCCCGTTTGAAACCGATTTCCGCATACCCCTGCCGCAAAGACTTGATGAGGAGCCCATATCCTACGATGGGACCGTTTTCAAATGCGATTTCCAACGCCTTTACGTGCTGGGCATCCGTGATGACCTCGGTCGTGGGCTTGCGTTCCTGTGTGAAGGTATAATCCTCCACCAGTTCCGGCAACGCCTCCTGGTTGATGCGGAAGGCGAACGGCTGGAACTCCCGTTCCCTGATGTGCATGGCCTTGACCTCGCTGATGTTGCCATCGAATTGGCTTTTAGTCACTTGCAGGATGGTTTCCGCCTTGTTGTTCAATTCCGTGCCGATATGCCCCCGCGTGTTGTCATCGCCCTTGTTCAAGTGCAGCACGGTGTGGATGTGCAGGTCGTGCATACTCGACCAGCGCATCAGGTCGTTTATCAAGTCCACCGATTCGCTGGGGCTGTTGATGTCGTACATCAGGTCGCGGATGCCGTCTATCACGACAAAGCCAATCTCCGGGTCGGCTGTAAGTGCGTGGTTGATAATCTGCCTCCGCTGTTTGGGGCTGTATTCCCGCAGCATGAAGAACACCAGCCTGTCCGTTTCCCGATCCGTAGGCATCCCCGCCAGTTTAAGGATGCGTTCCAGTACCTTGTGACAGTGGCACTTGCTCTGTTCGGTGTCCACATACAGTACCTTGTGTTTCCCTTCGGGCAGGTGCGCCTTGTAGTGCAGGATGTTCTTGCCGGACAGGGCGGATGCCACGATTGCAGCACAGTTGAAAGTCTTCTTACTCTTGGGCTTGCCCACGGATGCACTGAAGTTGCCGAGCGTGGCGATGGTGATGCCGTCCACCTGCACAATTTCAGGAGGGTAGGCGTAGGTTTCCGTCACCCGCAACCGGATGAAATTCAGTATCTGTTCATAAGCCTGCCTGTCGATGTCTTCCGACACCGGTATGATTCCGTATGCGTTCATGGCTTCTTCCCTTTCTTCGTTTGTGAGTTGCCGATTCCGGCAAGAGCCGCCTGCCGTTCAATTTCCCTGTTGGAGAGTACCGGGTTTCGGCGTTTCCAGTCGTCCAATGCTTTCCTCTCGAAGAAGATGTGTTTGCCGTTGGGCTTCGAGAAAGGAATCTCGTGGGTGGACGTGAGGCGGTACAAATGGCCGGTGGATATGTTCAGGTACTTGGCCGCTTCTTCCACGTTGAACACTTCCTTCAAGATGTAGAGTTGCTGCTCCACCTCCTCAAACCTGGCGATTAACGCCTCCAATGTGCCAAAACGGTTGATGAACTCCTCGATGACTGTTATCTTATCCAATACACAGTCGATGTCCTCCATCCGCTTCAATATGGAGTGGACGGCTTCCACCCGCTCCAGTGTTTCCAAAAATCCTGCTTCTGTCATACGCTCATTCCTTTAAGTTCCATTTCCGATACTTCATCCATGCAGGGAAATTCCCCGCTTTCATGGTTGCGGCACAGCCATCCGTCCAGTTCCCGCTTGCTGAAAAATAGGAGCTTGCCGCTGGGCTTGTAGTGCGGCACCTTTCCCGCTTTCGTCAACTTGTAAAGCTGGCTGTCCGAAAGCCCCGTGTAACGGCAAGCCTCTTTGAAGTTGAGCGTGTCCTTGATGCAGTACAGCAGCTTTTCCACTTTTTCCACCTGCGCCTGTAGCAGGCTCAGTCTCAACAGGCAGGACGGGCATTCCACCCGTTCATTCTGTTCATTTGTTGCAGTTCCTTGTTGTTCCATCATTTCTACATTTTAAGTTACACAAAGAAGGGGATCGCCCTCCGAAACGTGTTTGGTTTCAGAGGGCGAAATTAGCCGCTTGTCCCCGAATGGATGTTCGGCAGACAATCATAGTTCGGAACTGTTGCTTCAACTATTGCTGTTTTCCCTTGTCATTTGTTGGCCGTCCCGTCATTTAAGCACCGTTCTTGCACTTGTTGGATGCAATCCCTGATTTTCTTTTGCATACTGTTCGGAGTGCTTCTCGCATGGGTAAGTGCGTTCGAGAACTGCTCATGCTTCAAGGGCTTGTTGCCCTTTGGACTGAGAATGCTTCCGGCCTGTTCCAGCAGATTCTGCCAGCGGGGAAGGATAAGTCCGTGACGGCACAACTGGTCAAACAGGTAGGCGAGCATCCGGTTGTTGCGCGATGTCAGTGGGACAGTCAGTTTGCCTTCCAAAAGAGAACGCAGGATGGATGCGTCAAGCACTTCCACAAACACACGAGCCTCATTGGCGCAATCGGCAATGAGGCTCAGTTGGTCATCGTCAAGGCAGCAGCTCAATGACAATGAACGGTTTTGCTTGGCGGCGGAGGACACGGTTGCAGCCACTTCTTGCCCCGGAGGGGCTTCCGTCGTGTAGTACAGGTGCAACAAGTCCTGCAAGAGGGCATCATCGGGCATTCCCAATTCCGAGAACCGCACGAGGAGGTCTTTCCGTGCAAACAGGATTCCTTTCAGGATGCCAAGGTTCTTCCGGTGTTCGTTCAATCCCGCCGCATCCCGGCGGTCAGTGTGGTGGTGGCTGTTCAGGAAGTCCAAGGCGAACAACTTGTACAATTTCCTGCCAGTCGCAACCTCGGACTGGTACATGGTCACTACTTCCCTGAGCAGGGAGTTCAGGGCACTTTGAGATTCACAACCGCCCCAATGCTTGTTGGCACGGTTCGCCTGTGCTTTTTTTAAAAGCAGGCTTTTTCTTACGCTGTCTAATCATACGGCATAGAATTTAATAAATGAATATTACTGGACGAATGCGTCATCCAACAGGGAAACCGCATCGTCTTTTTTGCTGTTGATGATTTTTGCGTAACGCTGTGTGTGCTGGATGGTTGTGTGGCCGAGCAGTTGGCTGGTCGTGTAAATGTCCACCCCTGCGGTCAGGGCAAGGGTCGCGAATGTGTGCCTGCTTGTATGGAAGCAGACGTGCTTATGAATGCCGGCTTCTTTCACCCAATCACACAACGCGGTCTTGTATGCTCGGTTCAGTTTTGGGAACACTGGAGTGTCGGCCGTTGCTCCGCTTTGCTCTGGCAACCATTTTCTTGCGTTCTTGTTCAATGGAAGATAAAGTTGGACACCTGTCTTGAATTGCGTTATTTCCACCTGCCACTTACCGTTGTTTTTTATGATATGCTTCCAGCGAAGGTTCTCCAAATCGCTTATACGCAATCCGCAGAAACAAGCAAACAGGAAAGCGGCTTTCAACTGCTTGTTTCGGCATGGGGTGGCGATAAGCCGCTTCACCTCATCTACAGTGAGGTATTCACGTTTTGATTCAGTCTCAGTAAGTGTACTCGTTTTAACGCCTTTAAAAGGCGAAGTACGCAAAAGGTTCTCTTTGACTGCATAATTCAAGGCCGCACGAATATAACGAATATAGGCTCCCACCGAGTTTTTTTTCAGTTTCCCCTTGTCTACTTTGTGCATTTCTCTGTTTCCCAGCCATTCGATGAACCCCATGATGTAGTTACGGTCAACTTCGGCCAATATGACCTCGCCATTATACTCCTCCACATCAGAGATGACCCTTTCAACCGTCTTTACAGTTGCTGTGGAGGAATGTTCGGCAACTTTATCCCGATAAATTCTCATCCAGTCCGTGAACAGCATCTTGGCCTTGTAAGACCGGTCGGTTATGCCAGCCACCTTGTTGGTCAGCTTCAGGATCCTTTCAGCCTTGATTGCATTGGCTTTGGCCATCGTGTTGGCATTTTGAATCTTTGCCGCCACTCCATCTTCCGGCACAAGGTAGAGTTTGAGGAACTGGTAACTCCTCCTGCCATCATGGTATATGTCCAGATAGATAGAAGTATTCCCATTCTTCAGCTTGTTAAACCGAAGTCTTACAGGCTCTTTGGCTTTTACTTGTTTCTTGGGTCGTGCCATAATCGCTCATTTTAAGGTTCATCAAATAAGGCATCAATCATCATGACTGCCTGTTCTTTCTTCACGTCTATTATCTTGGCGTAAATTTGAGTGATCTGCACATTGCTGTGTCCCATTAACAAGCTCGTTGTGTACAAATCGGCTCCCATTGTCAATTCCATGGTGGCAAAGGTGTGGCGGCTCATGTGGTAGCAGACCTTCTTGTCTATCCCCGCATCTTTTGCCCACTTGTCCAATGTTTTTGATATGGCGGTTTGGCCTGGCAAAGAAAACACACATTCTTCCGCATTGCCCTTGTTCACAGGCAAAAAGCGTTGAGCCTGATTGTTCAAGGGCAGATACAGTAAGGCTTCCGTCTTTTTCTGCCTTAATTCAAGATGGACTTTATCACTATCATAAATCACGTCTTTCCAAAGCAAGGCGCGGACATCGCTAATGCGCAGGCCGCAGAAGCAGGAAAACAGGAACGCCTTTTTCACATCTTCCTTTGTGCAAGGAGTGTCTATCAACCTTCTCACTTCGTCAATGGTGAGGTATTCACGCTTTTTCTTTTCCCCTTGAATGGCTTTCCTGTCAAGTGCCTCTGCCGGATTGAATGACAGCACGCCTTCTTCCACGGCTACCCCCAAAGCCGCAATAATACAGGCAAGGAGGTTTGATATGGTCTTCTTGCCAAAGGGGCGGTTGGTCCTGCGGGATTTTGTTTCCGTCATGTGCTGTATAAAGCCCTCAAGGAAACTTTTGTCCACATCGCACAACATCGCCTTGGGAGCATAACGCTCAAGTTGCATGATTGTGGAATGGACGACCTTTTCCACGGAAGTCTTGCCATCCTTTGTCTTCTTCTCGGAATAAACTTGCAACCAATCCGTCAGCAACACTTTGGCCTTGTCAGAAAAATCCTTCTGTGGCCTTTTGTTAGTGATGTCGATAATGCGTTGCGACTTGATGGCATTGGCCGCTTTGAGCGTGTGTTCATTCTGCGCTCTTGCCTCGGCGGAAGTTTCTGGCACGAGATACAGTTTCAAGAACTCATACCGTCTCTTCTTCTCGTAATAGATATCGAGATAGATGGACTTGTTCCCATTTTCCAGTTCCTTAAATCGGATTCGGACGGGAACAGATTCGGATTTCTTTGTTCGTGCCATGACTTCCCTCTTGGTTATTTGTTACTTCTTATGCAAAGGTAACAAAACCAATTGAAAATGCCAAGAAATGACTAACAAAAAAGTAACATAAAACACAAAAACAAAGCCAAGATAAAGCAGTATCACATAACAATGCAATTTCTATGATAGTTCGCAAACAACTATATATCACACATATACATATCAATGGTTATATTTTCACTAACATTTTCATGGGCATAAAAGAGGGTGTTTCATATATAGAACAATACCACGCAGGATGAGCCGTACAACATCAGATCACCTGTCTGAATCGTTCCCGGACGGTAACTTTCTGTCGGCAGACTTTCATCCAGATAATGATACTTTTCATTGCCATTCATTTCGTTCATGTCCAAAGTTAAAGGCAATAGAGCAGCAAATGCTCTTCCGGCTTCGTTATCTTCAAGAGTGGCAGTAAACGGGGTCCCATTTACCGTAATAGTTATGTTTCTTGTCATTGGTTCGTTGTCGTTATCGTTATTGTCACCATTGTTCTCCTCATTGTTGCTTTCTTCATCATTATTTTCTCCATTATCATCTTCTTCATCGGATGGCGGAGTTGGAATTTCTGTCATTTCGTCCACAGGGTCATCGCCCGAACAAGCGACCTGCGTGGTCATAGTGAAGAAAAAAGGAAGGTAACCCATATACCATCTAATAAACGTTTCATCATATCACATACTATTAAAAGGATTATTTCAAATACTCATGGAAGAACTGTTCAATCTTGTCGAACGGTATCTTGTCCATGTTGTCATAAAGGTCTGTATGTACAGCATCCGGCACGATAAGCAACTCCTTATTGTCGCCTTTCAGTTTCTTGAAAGCATCTTCGCTGAAATAACGGGAATGTGCCTTCTCTCCATGAACAAGCAGGACTGCGCTGCGTATCTCATCGGCATATGAGAGGATAGGCATATTGATGAAAGACAAAGAGGAGGTGATATTCCATCCCAATCCGGAGTTGATGGAACGGGGATGATAGCCCCGTTTGGTCTTATAATAATCATAGTAGTCTTTCAGGAACTGTGGCGCATCATCGGTAGGCTTCGGATTCATTACAGTACGCTTGTACGAACCGTTACGGTAATCTTCGGTGCGTTGGGAGTTCATCTGCCTGCGCATTTTATAACGGGCATCTGTATTGTCGTTGGCATCGAAATATCCGTTGGCTGAATTACGGCTGATGTCGTACATGGTTGATGCTACCGTAGCCTTAATACGTGTGTCCATTGCCGCTGCATTGATGGCAAATCCTCCGAAACCGCAGATTCCGAGAATGCCGATGCGTTCAGCATCCACATCGTCCCGTGTCGCAAGATAATCCACCGCCGCACTGAAATCTTCCGTGTTGATGTCCGGTGAAGCCACGCTGCGTGGTTGTCCTCCACTCTCACCCGTAAACGAAGGGTCAAACGCAATGGTCAGGAAGCCACGTTCTGCCAATGTCTGGGCATACAGTCCCGATGATTGTTCTTTCACTGCACCGAACGGGCCGCTTATGGCAATCGCCGGGAGTTTCCCCTCCGCATTCTTGGGGATATATAAATCGGCGGCAAGCGTGATACCGTAGCGGTTATGAAAAGTTATCTTACTATGCTTCACTTTGTCGCTCTGCGGAAATGTCTTGTCCCATTCTTGAGTCAAAGTCAGTTGTTCTTCCTGAAACTTCATTTCTTGTTGTCCGTTTTGTGCAAAGGCTGTTGTGCTAACAGTTAACAGGCCTGTTGCAATAATAGTCTTTATGTCCATATCTTTTATTTTATAAATTTATTCTTGTACAAAAGCTTTAAGCCCACTTACCGCTTCGGCTGCCGTGATACGTTTACCTCCATTATCCAAATCTATAAGGACATAACGGTTGTTTCCCATGCCGAGCTCTTTCATGTAAGATAATTGCCGTAGCCCATGCCGGGTTTCAATACGTTCTACCAAATCATGGTGTTCGGCTTCCGTCATAGCGTAAATCAAATCTATGCAGGCTTGGTCAAGTGCCAAAATATCAGTAGATGAAAGGATGCCGACATTGGGCGTTACTACCGGAGCGGCATTTACCCCTTCACAATCGCAGGAAACTGACATATTGCGCATTACATTCACATAAGTAATATGTTTTCCAAAATGGTCGATGATAGACTTGGTAGATTCAGTCATACGTTCCATTAATTCCTCCTTATTGATATCCCATTGATTGTCTTGCCCCGGAGTAGTGTGGATCCAAGCCTTGCCTATGCGTCCGTCGGCACAACCGATGCCTATATTTTTATTACTACCCCCAAAACCGCCTTGCGTATGCCCTTTGAAGTGGGTCAGTATAACAAATGAATCATAGTTGGTTAAATGGCTACCTACCGACATCTTCTTGAACCACTTTCCTCCTGTAACTGGAATGGTCAAGGTATCTTCTTCGTCCATTATGTCCACCGGACAGAACGTCCAACCGTTCACTTTCAATGTTTGCCGATGTTGTTCTGTAGTATAGCGGTCACCTTTGTAATAGGTATTGGTCTCCACAATGTTGGCATCCGGAATGTCTTTCTGAATCAATGACTTTACCCACCCATGCGGAATGATGTTGGGGCCATGCTGTTCTCCAGTGTGTAATTTCACGCCAACTTTTCCTTCTATATTAGCATTTACTTGTTCATAAGCTTTAATCAGACCTTCCGCACTCAAATTGCGGGTAAAATAAACAACCGACTCATTACCGGTACGCTCCTCGTAAGGCACATACTTGTTCCCGTCTTTGCCCGGTGTGGGTGACTGCGCCATGACTGTTGTTCCAAAAACAAATAGACTTGCCATTACTGTAATTATTGCACTTTCCATACGTTTATGTTTTCTATTTCGATGCAAAAATAGCTGCTACATCTATCTTATCTGATACCCGGACAACGGATAGAAGTACCTCGAACACGGATTTGATTTTACTTATACGACATTGAATATCAGAAAGGTATATGTAATACAGAAAAAGATACCTGAATTACATCTTTTCCACTATGGCATTTTAGAGCGATTAGATAAATACGTATATTTGCATCAGGAAATATAAAGTTTACGAACATGGAAATAATAAAAGCGGATACCATAGAACAATATAACCGGTTTTTCGGCTTTCAAACCAAACATCCGTTGGTTGACATTGTACATTTTGACCGTTCAGAAAACCAGCCGACACATAAAATGACATTCGGCTTTTATGCGCTTTTCCTGAAAAAGACGGTGGGATGTACCATCAATTATGGAAAGACTAAGTATGATTTCGATGATGAAACGGTTGTATGCTTTGCGCCGGGTCAGACCGTAGGCATTCACCGTATTGAGGATGGCCCTGTACCGGAAGCTGATGCCTTGCTGTTCCATCCGGACTTTCTTCACCGCACACCATTGACTCAGAAGATAAAACAATATACCTTTTTTTCGTATGCTTCCAATGAGGCTTTGCATTTGTCCGTAGATGAACGCATGATTGTGCAAGATTACATGAACAAGATTGCCCACGAATTGGAACATCCGATTGACAAGTTTTCCAAACCGTTGATTATCTCAAACATCGAAGTGTTGCTCAATTATTGTATGCGCTTTTACGAACGCCAATTCATTACCCGTGAAGAATTGAACAATGATGTACTTGTACGTTTCGAACAATTATTAGATGAATATTGGGATTCGGGTATGGCTAAACGCCAAGGATTACCTACTGTAAAATATTTTGCAGATAAGATATGCCTTTCACCCAACTATTTCGGGGATTTGGTCAAATCTGAAACAGGTAAAACGGCAAGGGAACATATTCACCTTAAAATCATCGAAATGGCAAAGAATGTTTTGCTCGAACCCGATGCAAGCATGAAGCAGATTGCCGACATGCTTGGTTTCCAATATCCGCAACATTTCCTGCGCTTCTTCAAAAAAGAAGTAGGATGTACACCTAAGGAATATCGTACTCAAAATAATATGGCTGTGTAATTGCTGTATGGCTATAACTTTTTAGGTCGTCATCAGACGGCCTTTTTTGTTTATGTTTGTTATCTGTTAACGCCACAGGCTTCCACATCAACGCCAAATGCTTCCACGAAAGCGCAAAGCGATTGATTTTTGCCAACTATGCCTTTACTTTGTGTTGCCAAGCAGAGGAATATCACCGGAATGTGGAGAATGAGGACAACAAAGTGCCACAAACTGCCACTTCACCACATATCCATCGCATTACGGAGAATACCCCTTTACTTTGCAGACAAAACCGAGTATCAACAATAAAAACTATATCGAAAATGGAAGTATTGATTTTTCAGAAAGAGGCGTTCGAGGAAATGGCGGCGAAGTTCAGCCGTTTCACGGAACGGGTGGATGCCCTCCTTACAAAGCAGGGTGGCAAGTCTTTGAATGGGTGGATGGACAACCAAGAAGTCTGCCGACAACTCAACATCAGTCCGCGAACCCTGCAGACGTTGCGCGATAACGGCACATTGGCCTATTCGCAAATCAACCATAAGGTCTTTTACAAGCCGGAGGACGTGATGCGCATCGTCAAACCTGCCGGACGTAAACGGACGGACAGAGCCGTTTGATTATTATTTTGTATGTACCACTAAGTCCAATGTAGCAATGAGTGAAATAATTACCAAGAACCATGCGCTGGTCGCTCAGTTCGGCGACACGCTTGACCGTCTGCTGGACGGCATCGAGAACTTCGTGGCAAACAGCCGTCCGACTTTGGGCGGCGAACGCTTCCTGACGGACAGGGAGGTTTCGGAACGGATGAAAGTGAGCCGCCGCACCTTGTAGGACTACCGCAACAACGGAATGATAGCCTACTACCAGTTAGGCGGCAAGATTCTGTACAAGGAATCGGACATAGAGCGGATGCTTGCCGCCAATTACCGGGAAGCGTTCAGATAGAATAAGGATGGTTATTACCCTCAGACGGCGTTAGAGGCAGCTTTGGCTTTCGTTAGGTGACAGCACTTCGTGTAAGTGTTAGCGGGTGCAGTTGCGTATCAATACGCCCGTGCGTTCACACAATACCCTCTGCCCGAAGAAGTACCATTTTCCGCTTCTTCGGGCTGATTTTATCTTTTCGCTTTATACTCCATTCTATACATGTCCAAACCTTTTGTCCAATAGTCCTTTTGCGTTTCCATTAAGACAAAGCCTTGTTTTTCATAGAATTTATAGACCAATTGTGAAGTGCGTACCGTTATTTTCCTTATGCCGCTGATGCTTGCGAGCTTGTTCATCCTAAAACGGAGTAGTCTTGTTCCCAATGATTTTCCCTGATAGTCAGGGTGAATTATATCCCAACTTATTCTTCCTGATGTGTTTCCGTCTGCAAAGTTAATTCCTCCACAACCTACAATTTTCCCATCAGCAAGCAGGACATAGTAAAGTTCAATTTCCTCGTCCAAATATTTGCTGAAGCCAATTTCCTCTTCTGTTGCAAAATAGTTGGGTGTATTCAAACGTATCAGTTCCAACAAGGCTTCCTTGTCAGAGGGTTGATACTCTCTAATGGCAATATGTCCGTCCATATATGTTGACTTTTATCAGAGAAAGCGTTCGTTGGAAGATTTTATGTAGGAAGTGACTAAATATGAGTATAAATATAAGGATAATTGAAAAAGAAGAACGCGAAATCCGCTGAAAGTTGTACCTTTGCTTAAAATAAAAAAAACCGGATTCATCACCAGTAACTGAAAGCTGGGAGAGGAATGACCGGGACTGCGATGCAAAAGTACTAAAAATATGGAATATAACAAACTGTTTTTGGAGAAAGTATTTTCTACCAAGCGAATGGAACGGTATTTTAGTCTTTATCCTGATGATGAAGTACGTGCCGTCAGGCATTACCAATGTAACCTGCAACTGGCAGAAGCATGTTATATTTGCTTGTCGGTGTTCGAAGTCACATTAAGGAACGCGCTTTGTAGGGAACTGGAAACAATGACAGGGCGTGAAGACTGGTATGCGGTCTTTCCTACTACAGGGGGACTCGCCAAGCTGAATCGCTACATTACGCAGGAAATCAAGCAGATAGCTGGAAGGCATGAAATGATTACTCCGTCGAAAGTGACCGCAGAACTGACGTTGGGCTTTTGGGTAATCGGCGATAGCCCTATCGTCACTCATCGATAGCCCTATCGACAGCTGATGATAGAGCTATCGACAGGCGATGAAAGGGCTATCGTAATTTATAGGTCTACCACGGTGATTCCCGCCCCACCGAATTGCACGTGCTCGTCGGCGAAGTGGCGTACGCCGGGCACTGTCTGGAGGTATTGGCGGATGAGGGTGCGCAGGATGCCCGTACCCGTACCGTGGAGGATGCGCACGCGCGGTACACCCACCATCAGGGCATCGTCGATGAAGTAGGTCACTGCCTGGATGGCCTCGTCGCCACGCATGCCGCGCACGTCGATGTCCTGCTTGAAGTGTAGCTTCTTCTCGTGCATGCTGTCCTGCGTCTGGGTGCTGATGAAGGTGCTCCGGGTGGCAAGTTCCGCTTCCTTGCGGGGTGGGGCGGAAGGCTCCAGGCGGTCGGTCTTGACCGTGGTCTTGAGGTTGCCGAAGGCCACGATGGCGTTCTTTCCGTTCACTTCCAAGATCTGTCCTACGGTGTTTTGTCCTTTCATCTTGACGTAGGCGCCCGGTGTGATGGCGGCCAGGCGGCGGGCTTCCTCGCGGGCACGGCGCTCTGCCAAAGATTGTTCGTCGCTTTGCGAGGGATTGGCCTTGTCTTTGCGAGACTTTTTCCGTTCTTGTCTCGCGCGGAGTTTCTCCATCTGACGGGTGATGCGTTCTTCTTGTTCGCGGGCATCGGCGGCTTCCTGTTCTTCGATGGATTGGCGGAAGTCGGCCAGCTCCTGACGTGCCTGGCGTGTTTTCTCCTTTTCAGCCTGGGCCTCCTTGATGGTGCGGATGGTGTTCTCGATGCGGGCGTTGGCCTCTTTCATCAGTCGTTCGGCTTCTTCCTTGGCTTGGGCAATGATTTCCTTGCGCGACTTCCGGAGTTCCTCCGCTTCTTGTTGGTAGCGTTCGATGACCTCGGACATCTGCTTCTCACGCTGACGGATGGCTTGGCGTTTGTTTTCCCAATAACGCTTGTCGCGTACGATGTCTTGCAAGTATTTGTCCGCATTGATATAGTCGCTGCCCACGATGGCGGAAGCGTCGGCTATCACGTCTTCGGGCAGGCCGATCTTCCTTGCAATCTCTACGGCGAAGGAACTGCCCGGATTGCCTATCTGCAACTGGAAGAGAGCCTGCATCAGGTGGCGGTCGTAGAGCATGGCGCCGTTGACCACTCCCTCGTTGTCCTCGGCAAAGTGCTTCAGATTCTGGTAGTGCGTGGTGATGACGCCGAACGCGTGCTTTTGGTTGAAGCGCTTCAATACAGCCTCGGCGATAGCGCCTCCGATTTGCGGTTCGGTGCCTCCGCCAAATTCGTCTATCAGGATGAGGCTCTGTTCGTTGCAATGCTTCATCATGATTTTCATATTGGTCAGGTGCGAGGAGTAGGTGCTGAGGTCGTCCTCGATGGATTGCTCGTCGCCAATATCTATGAAAATGCTCTCGAAGAGGCCTGCCCGGCTGCTTTCGTGCAGGGGGATGAGCAGGCCGCATTGCAGCATATACTGCAGCAGGCCCACCGTCTTCAGGCAGACGGACTTGCCGCCTGCATTGGGGCCGGAGATGAGGAGGATGCGCTGTTTTTCGTTGAGCATGATATCCAGAGGCACTACCTTCTTGCCATGTCTGGCCAGGGAGAGTTGGAGTAGGGGATGGATGGCCGTGGCCCAATCGATGATTTGTTTGTTCTCCAAAGCAGGTTTCAGCGCCTGGATATCCTCTGCAAACAGGGCCTTGGCGCGTATGAAGTCTATCTCGGCCAGAAACTCGTAGGACAGGAGTACCGCCGAAATGGAGGGGCGCAGCCAGGCGGAGAACTCCGTCAGGATGCGGATGATTTCACGCCGTTCGTCGCTCTCCAGCTCGCGGATGCGGTTGTTGGCTTCCACCACTTCGGCCGGCTCGATGAACACGGTTTTTCCGCTGGCCGACTCGTCGTGTACGATGCCGCGTATCTTGCGCTTCAAGGCAGGAGCCACGGGGATGACCAGGCGTCCGTCGCGCATGGCGGGAGTCACGTCCTTGTCTACCACACCTTCCGACTGGGCGCTACGCAGGATATTGTTCAGGGTGCGCGAGATGCTGCCCATTGTGGCGTTCAGCTCGCGCCGGATGCGTGCCAGCTCGGGTGAGGCATTGTCCTTCATCTTTCCGTAGGGGGAGAGGAGGGCGTTGATTTTCGTTATGATATCCGGAAATACGTCGATGTCGCCGGCCAGTCGTTTGAGGCGGGGGTAGGGGGAGGATTCTGTTTCCTCCTCCCGAAGCAGGAAGCGTACGATGTCGCGGATGGTCTCCAACGAGCGGCGCAGGTCGAACAATTCCTGCTCATCCAGATACATCCCTTCGATGCGGATGCGCTTCAGGGAAGGGCGGACATCGAAGAAAAATTGAGCGGGAAAATTGTCTTCCGTCTGCAGCAGACGGACAAACTCCGCTACCTGCTCCAGGCGTTCTTCCACTTCTCCGAAAACGGAGGAGAACTGCATGTCGTCCACCCGCTCTTCGCCGAGCGGACTGAGGCATTTCCCCTTTATCAACGACCGGATTTGGTCAAAACCTATCTTTTGTTCAAAGTTCTGTGGGTAAATCATGCTGCAAAAGTACGACTAATTTAGGAAAAAGCGAAAAATAGTTTGCAGAATTGAAAATAAGTCGTACCTTTGCACCGCTTTTGGCAAATAAGCCATCTCTTGCGCTTGCGAGTTTTTTTTGGAAAGGTGGTAGAGTGGTCGATTACAGCGGTCTTGAAAACCGCCGTGCTGAGAGGCACCGGGGGTTCGAATCCCTCCCTTTCCGCAGCTATTGCAATATACAATGTGTAATAGGAAGGCTGGTTCCGTAGCTCAGCTGGATAGAGCAACGCCCTTCTAAGGCGTGGGTCCTGCGTTCGAATCGCAGCGGAATCACACAAGTTGTATTACTGGTATATGCCTGGGGTTGACTGGATTTGACAGCGGGCAGAAATGGTAGGTAAGCATGCAGTGCTTCGTTGATTGGCACTTAAATCTCAGTCTTCGAAAATTTATCTGGCGAAAACAACTACGCTCTCGCTGCGTGATTGAAGTATAGTAGATCAAAGCTTAATTCCTGCACAAGGTGCGGGAACGAGACATCACTCGGAAGCTGTCGCTCCGAAGCATTCCGGTTCAGTGGTGCAGTTACATCGGAGATAGTCGGCGTCGGCCTCGCGGCGTAGATGAAATTCTTAGAGGATAAGGTCGTGGTTGATGGCTTTGGTTCTGCCCCGACACGAAAATTTAGGCAAAGATAAGCATGTAGAAAGCTTATGATTTCCTCGTTTGGACGAGGGTTCGATTCCCTCCAGCTCCACAGGTTAAAAAGGTATGAAGTCTTTGAGAATAACTGTCTCAAGGACTTTTTTTATGCTCCTCCTCTTTCAACGGTCTCGGAGGGCAGTCCCCAAAAGAAAAGAGCTCTCTCCGCCTGGTATTGGGGTGAGAACTCTTTTTCTTTCTTTCTTTCTTTCTTTCCGTAAAATCTGTATGCAATGGGGTTTAAATCAGTTCGTCCGATGTATATCCTTGCGGTAATTCCCGGCAATTGTACACCGAGGCCATGATTTCGCCATAGGCACCTGCCGAGCGGATAGCCATAATATCGCCCCGCTGCACTTCGTTGAGGTCGACGGCTTTGCCGAAGACGTCGGATGATTCACAGACGGGACCCACCACATCGTATGTCTGTACAGGACGGTCCGAGGAGATGTTCTCAATCTTGTGGTAGGCTTGGTAGAGGGCAGGGCGGATGAGGTCGGTCATACCTGCGTCGAGGATAGCGAATTGCTTATTAGTACCCTGCTTGACGTAGAGTACTCGTGCGATGAGCGAGCCGCATTGACCTACTACCGAGCGCCCCAATTCGAAGTGTAGCGTCTGGTAGGAGCGAAGCTTCAGATGGGTGTGGTAGGTAGCAAAGTAGGCCTTGAAGTCGGGTATGGGCTGACGATTGGGGTGTGCATAGTCAATGCCCAATCCGCCTCCTACGTTGAGGTAGGAAATGCGTATCTGACGGGCTTCCAACTTGTCCAACAGTTCGTTGATGCGGTTGCAGAGAGCCACGAAGTCGCCCATATCCAAGATTTGCGATCCGATGTGGAAGTGCAGGCCGACGAATTCAACGCCCGGCAATGTCCTTGCCAAGTCTATGACCCGGTCCATATCCTCCATACTGATGCCGAATTTGTTTTCCGCCAATCCGGTCGTAATATTGGCGTGTGTATGGGCGCCGACGTTGGGATTGATGCGGAAAGCCACGCGGGCAATCTTTCCTTTGGCTGTGGCCAGCTGGTTGATGACCTCCAATTCGGGGATGGATTCCACGTTGAAGCAGAGGATATTGTGGTCCAAGGCCAAGTTGATTTCCCAATCGGACTTACCCACTCCGGCAAAGACAATCTTATTTGTCGGGAAGCCTGCCTTGATGGCTGCGCGAATCTCGCCTCCGCTCACGCAGTCGGCTCCCAGTCCACTCTCGCGGATGATGGTCAGTACCTTGGGGTTGGCATTGGCTTTGATGGCATAATGTACGGAATAATCTCCATAGCGTCCGGCTTCCGTGCGGATGGCGCTCAAGGTGTCGCGCAGCACCTTCGTATCATAATAATAAAAAGGTGTGCGCAACGCTTGGAAGTTTTGTATAGGGAAGGTTCCTTTCATATACGTTATCCCTCGTTGAAAAGTGCCTTGCTCAACGACTGAAGCGCAGCCTTCTTGTCGCATTCACGGATCAGGAAAGAGATATTGTAGTTGCTTCCGCCGAAGGAAATCATGCGGACGGGGATGTCGCGCATGGCATCCAACGCCTTGGCTTCGAAGCCTACATTTTCCCACTCCAAGTCGCCCACCACGCAGATGATGCACATGTCGTGGTCCACGGTAACGGTGCCATACTTCTTCAGGTCATCCAATATCTCGTTCAGATGCTTCACGTTGTCGATGGAGACGGATACGCCTACCTCGGAGGTGCAGATCATGTCGATAGACGTCTGGTAGCTCTCGAAAATCTCGAAGACCTTGCGCAGGAAGCCGTAGGCCAGGAGCATGCGGCTGGACTTGATCTTGATGGCGGTGATGTTATCCTTGGCGGCCACGGCTTTGATTTTGCCCTTCTCCGTATCGTTGGAGATCAGCGTGCCTTCTGCCTGGGGATCCATCGTATTGAGCAGGCGTACGGGGATGTTGGCGTACTTGGCCGGCTGGATGCACGTGGGGTGCAGGATCTTGGCGCCGAAGTAAGCCAGCTCGGCTGCTTCCTCGAAGTGCAGGTGGCGTACGGGCGAGGTCTTGTCCACGATGCGCGGATCATTGTTGTGCATGCCGTCGATGTCCGTCCAGATCTGGATTTCGGAGGCATTGATGGCGGCGCCGATGAGGGAAGCCGTATAGTCGCTGCCTCCGCGTTGCAGGTTGTCGATTTCGCCGTAGGCATTGCGGCAGATGAAGCCCTGGGTGATGTAGATGTCGGCATCCGGATGCAGCTCCAGCTGGGCTTGCAGCTTCTCTTTGATGTAGACGGGGTCGGGCTCGGCATTCTTGTCTGTCCGCATGAATTCCAGTGCGGGCAGCAGGATGGTCTTCACCCCGCACTCCTGCAAATACAGGTTCATCATACCGGTAGAAATCAATTCGCCTTGGGCAAGGATGACTTTCTCCTCGAAGAGTGTGAACAGGTCCTTGGTGTAGGAGCGGATATAGTCGAAGTGCGAGCGAATCAGTTCCAATCCCTTTTGCTTGTATTCGGGCGTGGCATACAGTTCGTCGACGTGTCCGCGATATTTGGACTCCAAGCGGTTGATGATTTCATTGGCGCCTTCCGGATTCTTCTTATACAGATAATCCGAAATCTCCACCAGCGTATTGGTTGTACCCGACATGGCAGACAATACCACAATCTTACGCTCACCATCGGTGATCAATCTGGCCACTTCTTTCATCCGCTGGGCGGATCCCACCGAAGTACCTCCAAACTTTAAAACTTTCATTCCTGTATTCATTTCGTTATAGTTGTAATTTCTTGTCTTGTATAATCTTCTGATTCCGTGATTTCTTCCAGGCGATGGTCGGCGCACCGGTAGACCCTGCCGGGAAAGTCCTGCAACAGGCGCAGGTTGTGTGTAGTGATCACCACCAGGGAGCCTTCCCGGCTCAAGTCGCTCAGCAATTGTGCGATGACCCGTCCGGTCTCCACATCCAGGTTGCCCGTAGGCTCGTCGGCCAGGATAATCTGCGGCGAATTCAGTACGGCCCGTGCGATGCCTATGCGTTGCTGTTCGCCGCCGGAGAGTTCGTTGGGGAACTTATAGCCCTTGCGCTCCATGCCTACCAGGGCAAGCACTTCGGCTATGCGCTCTTTGATTTTCGCCTTGTCTTTCCAGCCGGTGGCTTTCAGTACGAATTCCAGGTTCTGATAGACCGTGCGGTCGGTGAGCAGCTGGTAGTCCTGGAAGACGACGCCCAACCGACGCCTCAGTGCGGGAATTTCCCTGCGCCTGATGCGGCGCATGTCGTAGCCCAACACTTCTGCCTCGCCCGAAGCCACATCCAGTTCGGCGTAGAAGGTCTTGAGCAGGCTGCTCTTCCCCGAGCCGACTTTGCCTATCAGATAGACCAGTTCGCCCGGATGCAACGCGATGTTCACGCCGCTCAATACGCACAACTCCTGTTGGTGTATCTCTGCGTCCTTGTATCTGATCAGTGTTTCTTCCATGTGTCGCTATGGCGTTCCTGCAGTTCGCGGGCCAGGTCTTCGATGCGGTAGCCCTTGGACGTCAGGAGGACGATGAGGTGATACAGCAGGTCGGCGCCTTCGTAGATGAGGCGGTCATCCGTACCGTTGCAGGCCTCGATGACGGTCTCCACAGCTTCCTCGCCCACCTTCTGCGCCATCTTGTTGACGCCGGAGCGGAAGAGGCTGGTGGTGTAGGAGCCTTCGGGCATCTCTTCGTGGCGTCGGCTGATGAAGTCCTGCAGGGTCTTGAGGAAGAGGACGGGCTGTTCGTTCTTCTCGCCCCAGCAGGTATCCGTACCCGTATGGCAGACGGGTCCTGCGGGGTGTACCTGGATGAGCAGGGTGTCGTGGTCGCAATCTTCCCGGATGGAAACGACGTGCAGGAAGTTGCCGCTCTCTTCGCCCTTGGTCCAAAGGCGGTTCTTCGTGCGGCTGAAGAAGGTCACTTTGCCGCTTTCCACGGTCAGGCGATACGCCTCTTCGTTCATGAAGCCCAGCATCAGCACTTTGGCCGTATCGGCATCTTGTATGATGGCGGGGACGAGCCCGTTCATTTTCTCGAAATTCAGATTCATGTCTTCCTTACTATAATTAAGTTAGAAAAATTCAGATTCGTCCGTCAAACCAGGCGGACGGGGATTCCCCGGGCGCAAAGATACGACTTTAATTCGGGAATCCTGATCTCTCCGAAGTGAAAAACGCTGGCGGCCAGTGCAGCATCGGCTTTTCCCTGCAAAAATACGTCGCGGAAGTGCTCTTTGACGCCCGCGCCGCCCGATGCAATGACGGGGATGGAGAGCCGTTCGGACAGCTGTGCGAGGGCCTCGTTGGCATAGCCCGTCTTCACGCCGTCGTGGTCCATGCTGGTGAAGAGCACTTCGCCCGCTCCGCGTTCCTGGGCTTCGTGCGTCCAGGCAAAGAGTTCGCGCTCCGTCTCCACCCGTCCGCCGTTCAGGTAGCAGCGCCACCCTTGGGCCGTCTGCTTGGCATCCACGGCCAAGACGCAGACCTGCGAGCCGAAGTGGCGTGCGATGTCGTCTATCAGCTCCGGGTGCCGGATGGCGGCCGAGTTGACGGATATCTTGTCTGCTCCGGCCTCCAGCAGGCGCTCCACGTCGTCCAGTTCGTGTATGCCGCCCCCCACGGTGAAGGGGATGCTGATGTTGGCGGCAATGCGGCGCACCAGCTCAGTGAAGGTCTTGCGGCCTTCGAAGCTGGCGGTGATGTCCAGGAAGACCAGCTCGTCCGCCCCCTGTTCGCTGTAGGCGCGGGCCAGTTCGACGGGATCGCCCGCCCGTCGCAGGTTGACGAAGTTGGTGCCTTTCACCGTCTGACCGTCTTTGATGTCCAGGCAGGGTATGATTCGTTTTGCAAGCATCTGTTGTATCGTGATTAACGGTTAATGATGAGTGATTCCATTTCCTCCGGCGTGATGCGCCCCTCGTAGAAGGCCTTGCCGATGATGACGGCGGGGATGCCTGCCCCGGCCAGTGCCTCCACGTCGCGGATGCCGCCCACGCCCCCGCTTGCCACCAGGCAGAGGCTGGGGAACTTTTGCAGGATTTCCCTGTATAAGTCCAGCGACGGCCCTTGCAGCATCCCGTCGCGGCCCACATCCGTGCAGATGACCTGCGTGACCCCCTTGGCCACATAGTCCTCCAGGAAGGGGAAGAGCAGGCACTCGCTTGCTTCCTTCCATCCGCCCACGGCGATGCGCCCTTCCTTCACGTCCGCCCCGAGGATGATGCGCTCCGGGCCGTATGCCTGCAGCCAGCGGAGGAAGGTATCGGGCTCCTTCACGGCGATGCTTCCCCCGGTCACCATCCGGGCGCCGCACTCGAAGGCGATGCGCAGATCGTCGTCCGTCTTGATGCCTCCGCCGAAGTCGATGTCCAGCGCCGTGTGCGTGGCCAGCCGCTCCAGGGCCCGGTGGTTGACGATGTGGTGCGAGGCGGCGCCGTCCAGGTCCACCACGTGCAGGCGGCGGATGCCGTGTGCCTCGAAGACCTTGCCCACCTCCAGCGGGTCGTCGTGATAGACCTTCTTGCTTTCGTATTTCCCTTGGGAAAGCCGTACGCACTTCCCCTCGATGATGTCTATGGCAGGAATCAGTTCGATCATGGCTGTCGGTGGTTTTTAGAGGGTCAGGAAATTGCGGAGGATGCGTTCGCCCACGCTGCCGCTCTTCTCGGGGTGGAACTGGGTGGCGTGGAAGTTGTCCTTGTGCAGCGCCGCGCTGAAGGGCAGGATGTAGTCCGTCACCGCTGCCGTGCAGGGATGCAGGGGCACGTAGTAGCTGTGCACGAAGTAGACGTACTCCTCGGCGTCGAATCCGTCGAACAGCGGGCCGCAGGTCCGGCTGATGGTGTTCCATCCCATGTGGGGCACTTTGTCTTCGGGGCGTTCGGAGGCGAAGCGGCGCACCTCGGCATCGAATATGCCCAGCCCCTCGGCATCCCCTTCCTCGGAGTGGCGGCACATCAGCTGCATGCCCAAGCAGATGCCCAAGACGGGCTGTTGCAAGGATTGAATCACGCGGTCCAGCCCCGAGGCGCGGAGGTGTTCCATCGTCGTGGCAGCCTCGCCCACGCCGGGGAATATCACGCGGTCTGCCCGCCGCAATGCCTCTTCGTCCGCAGTGATGACCGGCTCCACCCCCAGGCGTCGGAGTGCGCAATCCACGGAGCGGATGTTGCCGGCATTGTATTTGATGATAGCTATGCTCATGTCACTGGTTACTTTTTTGCGTTTTGCAGAGTTTTTGTTTCTGCGCTACAAAGGTAGGGACAATGCGCGGGATAGCCAAATTTTCAAGGTGGATAAAAGGGGGATTGCAGCTAAAAATCGCCGGGAAATTTTGCGCGGACAGTTCGGACAGTTCGGACAATTAATTTTCAAGGGGTCTTTGTCTTGCCCTGCCCAGGGAGTATGTAATAATATAGTTATATATATATAAATATATATTTATATATATATACTTCTATTTCTCTTACTTCTCTTCTCAGCACCCACCCCTTCGGAAATAACTGTCCGAACTGTCCGAACTGTCCGCTTACGCTCTCTCTTGCCAAGGTACTGTGTTGGTTATCAGTGCGATGTCTTGTTCACCGTGTAGGTCTGCTCGCCGTTGTAGATGGTGGGGACGTGGATGCGGAATCCCTGCTTGCCCTCCAGCAAGTCGCGCACCTTGTCCAGGCGGAAGGACACGATGCCCGTGCCGCTTCGTATGGGGGCGTCGTTGTAGGCGTTGTGGCGGAAGTGGAGGTGCAGGTAGTTGTCCGTGGCGGGCGCGGCTGCCTCGTCGATGACCAGGTTCAGCATGTGCTTCTCTTTGGGGTTGTTGCTGTGGTAAATTTTATAGACGATGTTGATGTGGTCTTCCGTCAGCCAGATGTCGTCCGCGTCGATGCGGTCGTGCCCGATGCTGTCGGCCTTGTCTGCCGGCATGCTGTAAATATTCTTCGTCAATATGTTTTCTATGTGCTCCAGCTTGGCGTTATAGTCATAGCCGGAGAGTTCCTCGGCGAGCGGGTTGAAGTAGACGAAGGCGCGCTGTCCGTCCACTACGTCGTAGCCGTGTATGGACGTCGTGTCCGTGGGATAGAGGAGGCTTCCCTCGTCCAGCTCGAAGTAGTAGTCCTGCCCTTCGATGACTCTGACCGTGCCCACGGCAAAGAGCAGGTCCTCGCCTCCGTACGTGTCGTCGTTCAGGCACGACTGGAGAGTGAACAGCGATACAAGTGCACCGCATACGGCGCATAAAAAAGATGTCTGTTTCATAATTCAATGCAAATTTGGGGTTTTCTGACACGAAAATAATCCCCCGCCGCGTTAAATACTGCACGGCGGGATGTTAAAAAGAATAAAGCGGAATTTTTCTTCCCCCGCGGTGCAGTATTTTTGCCACCCCTGCATTTATCCTTACGTACACGTGTCACGAACAGAGATGGAAGAACAAGCACTTGCCGAACGTTGCAAACGGGGCGACCGCGCTGCCTACAAGGAATTGTACGAGCGCTATGCGGGTCGCCTGCTGGGGGTATGCCTGCGCTACGCCGGCCGGCAAGAGGTGGCCGAGGATCTTTTGCACGACGGCTTCCTGCGGATATTCAGTTCGTTTGACAAATTCACTTGGCGCGGCGAGGGGTCGCTCAAGGCGTGGATGGAGCGTGTCGTGGTGAACCTTGCCCTGCAATACCTGCGTCGCAACAACGCAACGGACAGACCCGTACCGCTCGATGCGGCGCCCGAGGCCTTCGACGAGCCCGATACGGCCGACGTGGATGCCATCCCCCGCGAGGTGCTGATGGGCTTCATCGCTGGTCTGCCCACCGGCTATCGCACGGTATTGAATCTTTACGTTTTCGAAGGGAAATCCCATAAGGAGATAGCCGCCTTGCTGGGCATCAACGAGAAATCGTCCGCCTCGCAACTGACCCGCGCCAAAGCCTCGCTGGCCGTCCAAGTGCGTGAATGGATAAAACAACATAGCTAACCCAACCCCGAAATGTGTATGAAAGACGAAGCTTGGTTGAAGAAAATAAAGGAAAATCTGGACGACTACTCCGCGCCTGTGCCCGAAGCCGGTTGGGAGCGTCTGGAGGAGGCGTTGGACGGGCGTGCCGTGCCCTCCCGGCGCAGGGTGATTCCGCTCCGCCGTTGGGCGGTGGCGGCCGCTGCCCTGCTGGTGGGTGCCGTGTCGTTCGTCGCCCTGCGTCTGACGGATGGCAGCCTGCCGGATGCCCCCGCACATTCTCTGCCTGCCGGTCTCCCCGCGATGGCGGAGGCACCCGTCCGGGCGCATCCTTCGCCTGCGGATGTCCCTCTGCCCGCCCTGCCTCGCCTTGCGGAGCTCCCGTCGGAGGATACCCCTGCGGAGGCGCTTGCCGTCGATACCTTGGCGAAAGAGCGCGGGAAATACCCGGCGGAAGCGCCGCGGCGTGAAGATTCTTCGGTCGTCGCCCCCGCCGCAACCCGCGGGAAGAAACGCACCGGCCTGCCTGACATGAACCGCAACTTGCTGGCCCTGTCCGATGAGCCGCGCACGGCGTCGGGAGGGTGGTCCGTAGGCCTGTCGGTCGGCAATACGGGAGGCTTCGGCAGTCCGTCGGGGGATATGCTGCATGTTCAGCAAAGCGCTGCCGCGGGCCCCGGCTACTCGGACGTGGACCTCTCGGCCGCATCGGACGGGGTCCTCACGATTCCCCAGGGGCAGGAGCTGGTCTTTCAGAACGGCCTCCCTTATTTGCAGCGGACTGTTCGCCGGGTGGTCTCTGCCGACCATAAGCAGCCCGTTAGCGTCGGATTCTCGTTTCGCAAGAATTTGCGTAAAGGTTTTTCTGTGGAAACGGGGTTGGTTTATACCCTGTTGGCCTCGGATATTTTCTATGAAGGCGACCTCGAAAAGACGGAGCAGAAGCTGCATTATCTGGGCATTCCCCTGCGGGTGAATTGGAATTTTTTGGACAAAAAGCGATTCTCCCTTTACGTTTCCGCGGGCGGAATGGTAGAGAAATGCGTTTATGGCAAAGTGGGGCATGAGAAGCAGACGCTAGATCCTCTGCAATGGTCGGTCATGGCCTCCGTGGGTGTCCAGTATCATATCAGCCCTCATGTGGGCATCTATGTGGAACCGGGCCTTTCCTACTATTTCGACGACGGTTCGTCAGTGCCTACCATCCGCAAGGATACCCCCTGCAATTTCACGTTGCAGGCAGGATTCCGCCTCAGTTATTGAGTTTAGCGGCTCACTTTCTCCGGATTCTTGGCAATGAAGTCCTTCCAGCTGCGGTAGCCCTTCTCCACGGCCGGCCGCCCCATTTGCAGGAAGTGGCAGTAGGCGGCGGCCAGTCCGTCCGTGGCATCCATGAAGGTGGGCATATCCTCTTTGCTGAAGTGCAGAATCCTTTGCAGCATGTCCGCCACCTGCTCCTTGGAGGCCTGCCCGTTGCCCGTAATGGCCATTTTAATCTTCAGGGGCGCATATTCGGTGATCGGTATGTCCCTGCTCAGCGCCACGGCCATGGCTACGCCTTGCGCACGCCCCAGCTTGAGCATGGATTGGACGTTCTTCCCGTAGAAAGGCGCTTCGATGGCCAGCTCGTCCGGCAGGTAACTCTCGATGATGCTCAGCACCCGCTCGTGTATATGGCGCAGCTTCAGGTAGTGGTTGGCAAATTTGCGCAGGTCGATGATGCCCATGGCCACCATTTCCGGCTTTACCCCCACCACGCGCAGGACCCCGTATCCCATGATGGTGGTCCCCGGGTCGATGCCCAGGATTATTTTCTCGTCGACCGGCCTAATCACACCAATACCTCCATCAGTGTGGGAAATCCGATGACCTTGTCCTTGAATATCCGCTGCATCTCTTCATTCAGCTTCACGCCTTGCTGCTGATGCCAATGATGCAGGCGCGTCGAATCCTCCACCTCGAATTGCACCGAGAAGCAACTGCCTTCTTCGCGGTGGCTCAAGATGCGTGCGATGCGCGGTGCGTGCAGGGTGCCGTCTTTTTCCACCTCGGGCAGGTAATATTCCTGCATCCAAATCAGGAAATATTTCTCCTGATCTTCCTCTACATGATAAGTCGTATTGAATATAAGCATGGTCGTTATTCTGATTTGCGCTGCAAACTTAGCAATTATTCCCCAATGTACCCCCTTTTTTCGCGCAGGAAATAAAAAAACAGCAAAATGTTTTGCCATTACCAAAATATATCCTACCTTTGCACCGTCAAAAAACAACGGGGTATTAGCTCATCTGGCTAGAGCGCGACACTGGCAGTGTCGAGGTGAGCGGTTCGAGTCCGCTATGCTCCACGAAGCAAAACCCTCTCAAACAGAGGGTTTTATATTTTCCGAACTTTCCCTACAGAATCGTTTTGGAATAAAAAAAATACAAATCCTGCCACTTTTGGCATTAGGAGCTTGTCGAAAGCTTCAGGAAGTATTTTATCCACTTCTTTATGGGGTAAATCATCAATGCTGAATCCTTCGCTAAAATCTATATCATTCAGCTCTTCTTGCATATTTGACCATGCAAGCAATTGTTCCATACCTGTTTCTAGCTTGTTGTCACTCATTATAATACTATATTAACGTGAGTTCGACGAATTCAGAACAATGCAAGCTGTGTGTCAACTGTTCGTGAAACATTGATACACGGCTTCTTTGGAAAGCAACAATATGCAGCAATACCAGAAAGAAGGTTGACGATAAAGTTATC
>DXBX01000048.1 GCA_019116285.1 Candidatus Bacteroides merdigallinarum | reverse complement strand
TATTTTGAAATATGCAATATCTTTGCAGAAAATTTGCCTCGAAAGGGCAAAAAAAGTGGTTTTTCATATAATATAAGCAGTAAAATGAGACGTTTTCTGAAGTTACGCTGGATCGTAACCTTGTTTTTGGGGGTGAGCCTCATCGGTTTGTGGGGCTTTGCGAGCGGCGACAGCCGGAGTTTCCAGATGGCCAAGAACCTGGACATCTTCAACTCCATCGTGAAGGAGCTGGATTTGTTCTACGTGGACACCATCGACCCCAACAAGACGGTCCGCGAGGGTATCGACGCGATGCTGTATTCGCTGGACCCCTATACCGTGTATTATCCCGAGGACGACCAGGACGAGCTGGAACAGATGCTGAAGAACAGTTACGGCGGCATCGGGTCTGTCATCACCTATTCGCGCAAGACGCAGTACACTACCATATCCGAGCCCTACGAGGGAATGCCGGCTGCCGAAGCAGGGCTGAAGGCGGGTGACATCCTGCTGGAACTGGACGGCCAGGACTTGAAAGGCAATCCGGACGTCAGCACGCTGTTGCGCGGACAGGTGGGCACCAGCTTCCGGCTGAAGGTGCAGCGTCCCGGCGTGAAGAAGCCGCTGGAGTTTGAGATCGTGCGCCGCTCCATCGAGCTGCCTATTATACCTTATTATACTATGCGCGCGGACAGCATCGGCTATATCAACCTCAGCACCTTCTCCGGCAACCCCTCGCAAGAGTTCAAGGAAGCATTCCTCCACCTGAAGGAGCAAGGCATCCGCTCGCTGGTTATCGACCTGCGCAACAATGGCGGCGGCCTGTTGGACGAGGCGGTGGAGATAGCCAACTTCTTCCTGCCCCGTGGGGAGACGCTGGTCACCACCAAAGGACGTCTGAAGCAGGCGGACAATGTCTATAAGACCCTCCGCGAACCGATTGACCCGGACATTCCCCTGGTCGTGCTGGTAAACAGCTCCACGGCTTCGGCCTCTGAAATCCTGGCCGGTTCACTGCAGGACCTGGACCGCGCCGTGCTGGTGGGCACACGCACCTTTGGCAAGGGACTGGTGCAGACCACGCGCCCCTTGCCTTACGGGGGAGCCATCAAGCTGACCACCTCCAAGTATTATATCCCGAGCGGGCGCTGCGTACAGGCCATTGACTATGCCCACCGCAATGCGGACGGCAGCGTGGGCCGCATCCCCGACAGCCTGACGACGGAGTTCCGGACCCGCGCGGGCCGCATCGTGCGCGACGGGGGAGGCGTGACGCCGGACGTCGAGGTGGAGACCGAGAAACTGCCCAACATCCTGTTCTATCTGGTGAACGAGAACCTCATATTCGACTATGCCACGGACTATTGCCTGAAGCATGACCGGGTGGCCCCGCCCGATCAGTTCGAGGTGACGGACGCCGACTATGCCGCCTTCAAGGAAAAGGTGAAAGCCGCCGACTTCAAGTACGACCAGCAGACCGAGAAGATACTGAAGAGCCTGAAGGAGATGGCCGAGTTCGAGGGCTACCTGGACGGTGCCTCGGTCGAGTTTGACGCACTGGAGAAGAAGCTGCAGCACAACTTGGACCGCGACCTGGATCATTTCGCGAAGGAAATCAAGGATATGCTGGCCATTGAGATCATCAAGCGCTACTACTACCAGCGGGGCAGCATTATCCAGCAACTGAAAGACGACCCTGACCTGAAGGAGGCTGTCAAGATCCTGGATGATCCGGTTGCCTACCGGAAGATGCTGAGCGCGCCGGCCGCCGACGAACAGCAGGCAAAATAAATGATCATTTACCTTCTACGAGCATGAATACCGATATAACCGCATTGACTGCTGAGGCAGTCGCCCTCTTGCAATCCCTCATTGCCATCCCCTCCGTCAGCCGTGACGAGGCACGGGCGGCAGACTGCCTGCAACAATACATCGAACTGCAAGGGATGGACACCGGGCGCAAGGGAAATAACGTCTGGTGCCTGGGTCCGGCGTTCGACCTGAAGAAACCGACTCTGTTGCTCAACTCCCACATCGACACCGTGAAGCCCGTCAGCGGCTGGCGGCGTGATCCCTTCACGCCCCGGCTGGAGAGCAACGGCAAACTCTACGGACTGGGCAGCAATGATGCGGGTGCCAGTGTGGTCAGCCTGTTGCAGGCCTTCCTGCAACTCTGCCGCAAGTCGCAGCCCTACAACCTCCTGTTCCTGGCCTCGTGCGAGGAAGAAGTCTCCGGCAAGGATGGCATTGAGAGCGTACTGCCCCAACTGCCTCCCATCGCCTTTGCCCTGGTGGGCGAGCCCACCGAAATGCAGCCCGCCATCGCCGAGAAGGGGTTGATGGTGTTGGACGTCACCGCCACGGGGCGTTCCGGCCACGCCGCGAGGGATGAAGGCGACAATGCCATCTATAAGGTGCTGGACGACATCGCCTGGTTCCGCGACTACCGTTTCCCGAAGGTGTCCCCCCTGTTGGGTCCCGTCAAGATGAGCGTCACGATGGTCAACGCGGGCACGCAGCACAATGTCATCCCTGACCGCTGTACCTTTGTGGTAGACATCCGCAGCAATGAATGTTACACCAACCAGGAACTGTTCGACCTCATCACCCCGAACCTGAAGTGCGAGGCCCGTGCCCGCAGCTTCCGTCTGGGCTCGTCACACGTGCCGACGGAGCATCCCGTGGTTCGTCGGGCCGTGTCGTTGGGGCGCGTACCTTTCGGTTCGCCCACGCTGTCGGACCAGGCGCTGATGCCCTTCCCTTCGATGAAGATGGGCCCGGGCAAGAGCAGCCGGTCGCACACGGCGGACGAGTTTGTCTATGTGAAAGAAATCGAGGAGGCCATCGGGTTGTATCTGGAGTTGCTGGACGGGGTGACGTTGGGATAAAAAGGAGTCTTGGGGGCCGGTCGGGCGTCCCGGACATGTTTGCATATAGGCGCGAATGGTGGATTTTTCTTCCATTCGCGCCTGAATTATGTTCCGAGGACAGGAAAATGTTCCTTATTTTTCAAGAATAATAGTATTTAAACCTATTTGGATAGCTTTTCTACCTCGTTCCTACCAATTCTGCCTAATATTGCAACCGCTAATCAAATGTTGTTTATAGTATCTACGGATAATGTTATATTTAGTTTACATATTACTAGCCGTGTTTGCTTTGGCCTGCCTGCTTCTGGGCTGGCTTTGTTACAGGCAAAGGCGGATGGAAGTCAGATTGCAGGTACAGCTCCATGATTTCACCGGCTTTGTGCACGATATGCGCACGCCTCTTTCGATGGTCAAATCATCATTGGATGAGCTGGAGGAGACGGGCAATCTGTCGGAAGGATTGCAGAAGAGTCTGGCGGTCTTGCAGAAAAATCTGACCAGGTTGTTGGATATGAGTGCCCTGTTGCTGGATTGGCAGAAGGCAGAAATGCAGGCGTCCACTTTGAGACTGGTTTCCTGCGACTTGAATATCTATTTGGAAGAGAAACGGAACGACTTCTTGCCTCTTGTCTTGCGCAAGGGGCTGGAGTTGAGAACGGAAATACCCTTGGATATGCCCTCTGTATGGATGGATCGGGACAAGATGGATCGCATTGTGGACAACCTGCTGGGGAATGCCTTGAAATATACCTATAACGGGAGTGTCAGTCTGCAGGTGCAGCCCGGCGCTTCTTCGTGGACGTTACGGGTCTGCGACACCGGCATCGGCATTCCGCACGAGGAGCAGTCCCGTATCTTCCGCGAGGCACATCGCGCCCGTAATGCCGTATCCTCTGCAGATAGTGGAACTGGATTGGGGCTCTTATTGGTGCGGCGCCTGGTAGAGCAGCATCAAGGGACGATCTCGTTTGACAGTGTGGAAGGAAAGGGGAGCATTTTTACCGTTACTTTCCCGTTGAGGCCCAAAGGGACTGTTGTGTCGGAAGAGCCGGAAAACACAGATCCTTCTGTGGAGGCGGATGAGGGCACTGATTCGTCTGCCGGCGGCGGAGACAAAGAGGTCTTGCTGTTGGCTGAGGACGACGCAGACATGCGCGAGTATCTGGTAGAGGCCCTTTCCTCCGAATACCAAGTGGTGAGCGTCGCTGACGGGAAAAAGGCTTTGGAGACAGCCCGCGAAATCAATCCGGACCTGATAGTTTCCGATGTCATGATGCCCGCTTTGACAGGTGACGAGCTATGCCGAATGCTGAAGTCTTCGGTGGATACCAGCCACATTCCCATCGTATTGTTGACAGGGCTCTGTACGCGCCAAGACATTATCTACGGACTGGAGGCGGGGGCAAACGATTATATTATCAAACCCTTTGACCTGTCTGTCCTGAAAGCACGTCTGCGCAATATTCTGCAGGAAAGACAGCGTGTCCGTTCAGCTTCGCTTTCAGCAGAAGAGCAACCCGAGGAAGTGGATTATAGTACTCGTTTGGATCAGGAGTTTATGGACAAAGTGCGCGCTATCGTCGAGCAAGAATTGGCCAATCCCTCTTTTGGCATCAATGACTTCTGTCGGCAGATGGGCATGAGCCGTACTTCCATATATAACAAGCTAAAGACACTGACCGGCAAAGGGCCGGCAGATTATATACGTATCATGCGGCTGAACAAAGGTAAGGCATTGCTGCAGATGCATCGTTATACTATCGGTGAGGTGTCGTCCCTCGTGGGCTTTTCCGACCCGAAGTATTTCAGCACTTGTTTCAAGAAGCAATTCGGCATCAGCCCTAGCAAGCTATGAGTAGCACAGAAGAGAACCGACTTCATAAGAAAAACTTATATAACAGAAAAGATGGAAACATATTTAGGTCTTGATTTGGGCGGAACCAAATTGTTGATAGGCGAGATGGACAACCGCGGCAATATTTTGCGATACAAGAAGTATGCCTCTGGCTATTTTAACCAGCAGGCGGCGTTACAGATCATCAAATCGTCGCTTGATGACTATATCCGTACCGTGGGTTGGTATGACAAGCGGCCTGTGGGCATGGGGGTTGGACTGATCGGCCGTGTGGATCCGCAGGAAGGCGTTTGGCTGCAGATAGACCCCAGCCGCACGCATCCTGTTGCGTTGGCTAAGGAGCTGACCGATTGTTATGGCATCCCTTGTTTCATAGACAACGATGTGAAGAGCGCTACCCGTGCGGAACGTGTATGGGGCTTTGGGCAAATATCGCAGAACTTTGTTTATCTCAACGTAGGGACGGGTATAGCTGTGGGCATTGTGATAAACGGGCGCCAGATTCGTGGTAGTCACTTCAATGCCGGCGAGGTAGGGCATCTGCGTGTGGGGGTCAATGTGGGCGTGAAATGTCCATGTGGCCGTATAGACTGTGTGGAAGCTATTGCGGCCGGTATAGGATTTGACAATTGTGCCCGCCTGTTGCGTGACCGTTACGAAACGAGCCTGCACATTCCTGATAAGGATGAGCGGGTACAGGTGAGCGACGTGTTTGCTTTAAGCCAAAAAGGTGACCCGCTCTGTACGGTGTTGGTGGACAATGCCGCAGAGGCTTTGGCTAATCTGATTATGAACCTGGTACGTGTGGCCGATCCGGATACCGTAGTGTTGGGAGGAGGCGTAGTGGCCGATGGTTATATGCACGGTAAGATTTTAGAGAAACTGCAGCCCATTACCATGCGTTTTGTTACCAACGGCGTGGTTATTACCAAATTGAATCCCGATTTCATAGGACTGCTCGGTGCCGGAGCGGTGGCCATGAATAAGTGACGGGAGCCGGCTATCTCAGAAGACTGACATAAACACAGAAAAGAACATGACAGAAGCAACTATGGATATCAGTCGCGGCAAAGCCGCTCGTGGCGGACGTATTTTGGCTTTGGATGTTTTGCGAGGCATCACCATAGCCGGGATGATATTAGTGAATAATCCCGGTTCGTGGGAACATATTTATGCACCTTTGCGTCACGCAGCTTGGAATGGCCTGACGCCTACCGATCTGGTATTCCCGTTCTTCATGTTCATCATGGGTATATCGACTTATATTTCGTTGCGGAAGTACAGCTTCATGCTCAGCAAGGTTGCGGTTCGGAAGGTTGTACAACGCATGGTAGTTATCTTCCTGATTGGTATAGCTATAGACTGGTTCTTACGCTTCTGTTATTATTGGCCGGGACCGGAAGGCATGGGCTTTGGGGAGCGCTTGTGGAATGCGGCATGTACGTTTGACAGTGTCCGCATTCCCGGCGTCATGCAACGTCTGGCTGTCTGCTATGGCATAACGGCATTCATCGCCTTGATCGTGAAGCATCGTTATATTCCGTGGATTATTGTGGGACTGTTGGCTGGTTACTTCTTACTGCTGATGGGTGGAAACGGTTTTGCCTATGATGAGACTAACCTGCTTTCCATAGTGGATCGGGCCGTGTTTACTTCGGCTCATATGTACAAGGACAATGGTATTGATCCGGAGGGGCTGTTGAGTACGATTCCTTCTGTTGCACACGTATTGTTGGGTTTCTATGTGGGACGTATGATGTTGGCCGGGGGCGGAAAGGAACCCCAGGACCGTGAAACTTTATTGCGGTCTCATCTGATCAAGTTGTTCCTTTTAGGAACGGTATTGGCGTTTTCCGGTTGGTTGTTGAGCTACGGCTGTCCGTTGAATAAGAAAATCTGGTCACCTACCTTTGTATTGGTCACTTGCGGATTGGCTTCAAGTTTGCTGGCCCTGCTTATATGGTTGATTGATGTGAAGGGTTACAAGCGGTGGAGCCGTTTCTTCGAGGCTTTTGGCGTTAATCCGTTGTTTATGTATGTGTTGGGAGATTTGTTGGGAATCTTGTTTGGCTGTATCCGTTTCCCTTGGGGAGAGAGCAGCATCAGTTTGTACGGTTTCCTCTACGACGTGTGTTTGCGGCCGTGGTTGGGAAATACGGGTGGATCGCTGGTTTATGCGTTGTTATTCGTGCTTGTGAACTGGTGCATCGGTTACCAATTATATAAAAGGAAGATATATATAAAGATATGAGCGGATTTCCTCTCTCGGAGACGAGTGTTATCATTTAAAGTTAATTATATAACTCTGTTAAGCATTTATGAGCAATACTAGTTTGAACATTGTGGTTGCAGACAATGAACGGGCTTTTTATACCCGGGCCGCGTGGCATGTCATTGGCCAAATCCTGCAAAAGCCTTCCAGTGTCATCGGGCTTTCTACCGGGCGCACTACCAAAAATATACATCTCCAGATAGGAGAGATTTTCTCTAACTATCCTTTCCCGGTAGCAGATACGACATTTTTCGGGCTAGACGAGGTGATGAATGTGCCGCGTGAGTATGCCGGGGCCTGTTATACGATGTTGAAAACGGAACTGATGGATACGTTGGGCGTTCGGGAAGAGAATTTCCTGATGTTGCCCACGCAAGCCGATGACTTTGTCGCGGCATGTCAGGAATTCCAATCGGAACTGGAGCGGCGAGGAGGCATTGACCTATTGTTGCTGGGACTGGGTGAGAACGGACATCTGGGCTTCAACCAGCCGGGCTCACCCTTTGCCGGGGAAACTTGGACTACGGATATGGACGAGACATTAGAGGAACGCATTCGTAGGGAGACCGGCACTCCTTCTGATAAGAAATTAGGTGGTGTGACGTTGGGACTGAAGAATATCATGCATGCCCGCAAACTGGTGTTATTGGCAAATGGAGAGCGTAAAGCCGATATTGTGAAGCGTATGCTGCAAGGACCTGTGACTCCCGACGTGCCGGCTTCCATCCTCCAGTTGCACCCTTGTTGCGAGTTCTTGTTAGACCCGGCGGCGGCAAGCAAATTATAATCGTTTTTACAGTAGAATGTCATGAAACAGCAAGACGTACAGACTAGTTATTTCGGACCATTTATAACAATGGTATTCCTGTTCTTCATCGTGGGCTTTCTGACTACGGCTAATACGCAGTTCCAAGTACCGTTGAAGGCCACTTTCCTCTCGGAGGTGGGCAGCTTGAAAAATACATTTGCCACGTTGATTACTTTTTCTTGGTTCTTGGCCTATCCGTTGTGTGGGGGAGTCGGAGCCAAATGGATTGACCGCCATGGTTACAAGGGTACATTGATTCGTGGCTTGTGGGTGATGGCAGCCGGATTGGCATTGTTCTTTTTCTCTTCCTATTTCACTGTGCATTATCCTGCGGCCAATCTGGCGATAGGGGCAGACTTGATACCCGGCGGGTTCCTGATTTTCTTGTTGGGCTCGTTCGTTACAGGCGCTTCGGTTACCATCTTGCAGGTGGTTATCAATCCTTATCTTGTGGCTTGTCATGTGAAGGGAACCCAGTCTATTCAACGTCTGGCTATCGGCGGTTCGGCCAATTCGATAGGAACAACATTGGCTCCTTATTTTGTAACCGGAGTGGTGTTTGGCGGACTTTCTATGGAAGAGATAAAGATTAGCCAGTTGATGGTGCCTTTTATTGTCTTGATAGTGCTTATACTGGCAGTGGCAATGACGCTTCAGAAATTTTCATTGCCCGACATTCAAGGTACCAAGGCCGAAGCTGATGAGAAACTGGAGCGTAGCGTGTGGAGTTTCCGCCATCTGACGTTAGGAGTGGTTGCCATATTCTTCTATGTAGGTGTGGAGGTTTGCATCGGCGGCAACATCAATCTGTATGCCATTGAGATGGGATATGCTTCTCCGGCTCTGTTGGCCACGCTTTATTGGGGAGGCATGCTGTTGGGGCGTTTGGTGGGCAGTTCGCTGAGTCGTATTTCGCCCCGTGTACAACTGACGGTGACCACGCTTTGCGCAGGCGTTCTGGTTACTTTGGCCGTTGTGTTCGACAATCCGTGGCTTCTTACGGCGGTCGGGTTGTTCCACTCGATCATGTGGGGAGCCATCTTCACACTCTCTGTGGCGGGCCTTGGTAAGTACACGTCGTTGGCTTCCGGCGTGTTCATGATAGGTGTCGTGGGAGGTGCTCTATTGCCGTTAGCGCAGGGATTGTTGGCTGATGCTTTGGCCGGCTGGCGCTACTCTTGGCTCATCGTGTTGGTCGGAGAACTGTTTATGCTGTATTACGCCCGGTCCGGTTCCAAAATCCGGCCCTGTGACAGGGCGGAAGCTATTGGCGACTGATAATTCCATAATTAAATAAATCATTATGCAGTATTTCAAACTATTGACAGCCGTCCTGTGTTTGCTTTGTGCAGTTTGTGGCGGCATTCGGGCGGAGAACAAGCCGCACCAACAGAAAGTGCTCGTGCTGATGGAGGGTAGAGGGCAGCACGCCCCCTTTACCGATGCCGGTGTACGTTGGCTGGCTGATGAGGGCCAGAAAATGAATTTTAGCATTACTGTGGCCAACAGTGCCCGTAATATTACGGAAGCCTATCTGGCTGAGTTCGCCCTAGTGATACAACTCGACTTTCCGCCTTATACTTGGCCGGACGAGGCCCAGGCAGCCTTTATCAAGTATGTAGAGGAGGGTCGTGGCTCTTGGATCGGCTTCCATCACGCCACGTTGCTGGGTGAGTTTGACGGCTATCCCATGTGGCAATGGTTCTCCGACTTTATGGGCGGCATACGGTACAAGAACTACATTGCGGCTTTGGCCGACGGTACTGTCCAGGTGGAAGATGCCGGACATCCGGTGATGAAGGGGATGCCGGCTTCGTTCATAATACCCGATGATGAGTGGTACACGTACGACCGGTCGCCTCGTCCTAATGTACATGTCCTGGCCCATGTGGACGAAGATTCATATGCTCCGGCTTCGGACATCAAGATGGGCGACCATCCCGTTGTTTGGTGCAATGAACGTATGAAGGCGCGCAATGTCTATTTCCAGATGGGCCATAGCCCCAAACTGTTTGGTGTCGAGGCTTTCACTACGATGTTCCGCAATGCCATCGTGTGGGCTTTGGGGCGCTGAACGTAGATAGGATTTCTCAATAGGTATTCTTTATCAAAGCAAGAGCCGCTCTTGGGGATGATTCCTAAAGGGCGGCTTTTTATTATGTAGATCAGCCTAGGTGATTATCACTATGGTCTTTACTATCTATGTTTTGAATTATATCGGACTCACGTTTTTTATTTCCTGCTCTTTTATCCCTTAATTTCTTATCTCTTCCCGTTAATTGCCGGTTCTCCAAGTGTTCAATTGATGGCTGTTGCTTATTTCAACTGATGGCTGGGGGTAGTGGTCAACTGATGGCTTGGATACTGATTAGTAGATCATTTAATAACGTGTATATAAGGGAGTTATGATGTGCTATTTTGTCTACTTTTAATCTTATTTTCCTTTATCCTTGGTCTTTCTTTTGCAAATGGAAGGACATAATACGGCTTTTCGCTTCCATACCATGAACAATTGTTCTTGCATGCCATGGCTGCCTACTGCTTCTTTGAAAAGAAGCCCGCTATTGACGTGTGTTTCGTCAAAGGCGGGCCACTGACAATGTTTTGAATTATATTGAACTTACGTTATCTAGCTGTTTGGAAGGATGTGGCTGTTCGTTTGATTTAATCCTCATTTTCCGCAGGATATGCGTGAAATGGTGCTTTGAAATCTGGGCGTAACGTATAGGTGTCTTCTAATGGAAAATCGTTTGGAGTCTGTTGGGTGACAGCTCCGGTAGCGGCCCATTCGGCACCGCGTAGCAGGGTAACCTGATAGCCGGTGCACAAGATGGAGTAAATCATTTCCGGGTCGTTGCCGCAATGGCCCAGTACATCCACGAAGATGCGTCCTTTCCCATATTGTACGGTCCACATGGCCGGTTCATGACGCCCGTTCTCTTCGATGGTAGCCAGGATTTCCATGTTTTTGCCGGGTCCCCGTAGCTTGGTATAGATTTCGTCCTTGAAGTGCTTCCAGCGCTTTGGCAAGCCTTTCAAGATAGGGTGTCCGCTGGCGCGGTTGTCTATTACGGTCTCGTGTTGCAGGCCGTGGTAGCCGGCATATCCGGGTGTGTAATCGTAGATGTATTTCCCGTCTTTCCAGTAGACAAAGGGTCCCCACCGTTCATCGCGTCCGTTCCAGGCTCCTAAGGCAGTCATTTCGTTGTAGGCTGGCCAGTCTTCCATGGGGATGATGGACGAGTGCAGGATAACGGCCCCATGTCCATCGGCAATGAATTTCTCAAAAGCTTTTCGCACTGAAGGCTTCCAAGTGGCTCCTCCATAGTTGATAATCACTAGATCATAGCCGTCGAAGTCTGGTTCGAATCGGTTGATGTCTTCCCCGAAGTCTGGCGTTACGAGGATATCGACATTGAACAGTTTGCTGTTTTCCAATATCTGTTCAATACCTTTGCTGGCTCCACGCCAGTAATGGCTTCCGTCTTGTCCGGTAATCAGCAGCGTTTTGATTTGTGCCTGCACATATATGTTGAAGGTCAGGAGAAGCAGGCAGGAGAGTAAGATTTTCTGTTTCATTGTTTAGCATTTTTAGGGTTGGATTCCGGGCATTCAATCCGGTCGTAACAACGTGTGGCTTGGAGGTTGTAGCCCCGTTCGTCGGTACTGAATTGTCCGTCTTTGAAGTAAGAGATGTAAAGTTCGGAACGGCCGTCCTCATTGCGGTCCTCCACGCGGACGTAATATCTGTCATTCACATAGACAGGAGACATATACTTCACTTCTTTGGAATAGTAGTCGACAATGGTATAATACACCTTGAACAAATCGAAGGTAGGATAGTGGCCGTTGTCATGGCCGAAGACCAGGATTTCTTCCGGTCCGGCCTCATTGTCCATTTGGGCCAGCAGGCGTTTTTGGAAATAGAAACCTTCACGTATGGCCTGTGGAGGCGTATCCTCCCATCCTTCTTGATGGGCGGTGATTTTGAATTGAGCCGTAGCATGGATGGCCACGGACAATGTCAGGAGTGTGTAGATAAATCTTTTCATGTGCAATTATATAAATGTGATGTTTCCTGTGATGGAAAATTTAAGGGGAACAAATTTCGTGCTTTTCTTCGAATGGCACTCCATCTGTACCCCTTTGTTTTGCATTATTTATAGTCTGGCTTTACCTTGGTTGCGTCAGTTGGCCCAGCCGGGATTTTGCGTCAGTGCCCCGTTGGAGGCGTTGATTTCATTGTTGGATATAGGGAAGTAGCGGTATTTCTCTGTCCAACCCTTTTCGCCAAGAATCTCTTCGCCTTTGTCGAATCGCATGATGTCGAACCAGCGTTGCATTTCGTCCATGAACTCATAGCCGCGTTCCTCAAAGAGAATATCCAAGGCCTCTTGCTGGCTCAATCCTATCAGATTGATGCGATGTTCAGTGTCTTGGAACGCTCTGTCGCGTACTTGGTTGAACCAGCCTTGTCCTTCTGAGTCTACGGTCCCATTAATGCGGACTTGCAATTCGGCAGCTGTCAGTAAGACGTCGGAATAGCGGTAGAAGCGGAAGTTGTTGCCGCAGTTGTCCATCGGGTTGATTTCATTCGTATCTTCTGTACGGCTATGATATTTGTAGTGTCCCAGTGCAGAAAAATTCTCTTGGGCTTCGCTTACGATGAATTGGCTTCCTGCGGGCAATTCGCCGGCAGCCACCAAGGCTTCCACCTTGCGGGCTTCTTCGCGATAGTCTATCACGGTTCCTTCACGTCGTGTGTCGCCTTCTTCGAACATATCATAAATACTCTGCGGCATGGTGCATTGTCCGTAGCCGCCAATCAGTGCGCCTTGTTCCGGGGAACGTGGATCCACGATGTCTCGTCCGCTCAAAGCACGGCACAGGACGGTATTCCCTTCTCCTTGGTTGTCATTGGTGAATTCAATCTCGTAAATAGATTCGGAGCAAAATTCTCCGGCTTTGAGCCAAATCTTTGAGTAGTCTTTCATCAACTCATATCCGTTCCCCATGATGGTGCGCATGTCTTCTAAGGCTTTCGGATAGAGGTCCTGCGCATGGTGGAAGAGTATGAGTTTGGTGCGCAACATGCGAGCGGCATCCTGATTGGTACGCCCGTGGATGAAGCTGTTTTTGTCCGGCAGGTTGGCGATATTTTCATCGGACAGGTCTTCCATCATGAAGTCGAAAATCTCGTCTCGTGTACCTTTATATACATTAAAGATTTCTCCTGTTTCCATTCGGCTTTTGATGAGCGGTGCCTGTTCGTATCCCATGAAGATGTAGGCGTAGAACAGTGCGCGGTAGAATTTGGCTTCGGCCATGGAAGCATTCACGAATGAAGCATCCAAACCGGATTGTGACAGTTTGTCGATGAGGGTGTTGGCATCTGTCACACCGTTGTATAGGCCGTAATCCCACTCGTTCCACCAGCCAGGAGAATTAGAGGCATCGAACGTAAAGGTGTCGTATTTCGTCTTGTAGACGCCTTCTCCGATGCCGCCGCCGGTTTCTGATTCATCGGACATAAGGGAGGCATAGCTGAATACTTCCAGTAGACGAGTTTGTATGTCATTAATAATGGTATACATGCCCATATTGACTTCCTCTTCGGTTTGGTAGAATTCTTCTTCGGAGACTTGTGTGCGCGGCGTAGTCTCCAGGAAATCGCTGCACGAAGTCATGCACAGTGCAAGGGATACTATGATGAATATTCTTTTCATATGGTTCTTGGTTTTGATATTGATTTAAAATATAATGTTAGCTCCAAATGTAAAGGTACGGGCTTGCGGATAGGTACCTCCGTCGAAACCGTTGCGTGTTCCTACTTCGGGGTCATATCCTGAGTATTTGGTAGCCGTGAAGAGGTTCTCGCCTTGCACAAAGATGCGCAGTTTCTGTAAGCAGAGCTTTTGCGTCAAGTTGCGCGGCAGGCTGTAGCCTAATTGCAGTACTTTCAGACGCAGATAGTTGCCGTCTTCCACGAAGAGATCGTTGGTCCATGTGGTGTTGTGATGCGGGTCTCCTTCCACCAGTTTGGGCAGATGGTTAGAAGTACCTTCTCCATGCCAGCGGCCTAACCATTCGGTTTCCCAATTGGCTTGTGTGATGTTGCTTCTGCGGTAGTATTTATAAATCTGATTGCCTGCTGCCCCTTGGAAGAAGGCGCTCATATCAAAATTATTCCAGTTGACTCCCAACGAGAATCCGTAGGTCCAGTTGGGATTGGGATCGCCTATCATGGTGCGGTCGGCATCTGAAATTGTTCCATCTCCATTCAAATCTACATAGCGTACATCGCCCGGTTCGGCATCAGGCATGATAAGGTTCCCTTTCTTGTCCTTGTAGGCATTCACTTCATTATAATTCTGGAAGATGCCATTGGTTTTGTAACCCCAGAAGTAGCCGTAAGGCATACCGCTTTCCATGACGGATACTGCACCGCCCAGTCCGCCACCCAATATTTGCAGATTGGTGCGAGCGGTACCTAGCTCAATGACTTCATTCTCAATGTATGAAGCGTTGGCAGAGAGATCAATATCAGCCTTGCCGATTCGGAAGCGGTAGGATGCCTCCATTTCAAAACCTTTATTCCGGACACTGCCGATATTGGTACGCATGGTCGTATAGCCGGTGTATTGAGGCAATGCCACGTTCATCAGCATGTCTTTAGTCTTCTTATTAAAATAGTCGAAAGTAAAGGTCAGTGCATTTTCAAAGAAGCGTAAGTCTACGCCCAAGTCTAATTGTTCGGACGTCTCCCATTTCAGGTCGCTATTCACATAACCGGAAGGCCGTGCACCATTCACCACTCCGCCGTTGACGACAGCGGTATTTCCGCTCATGCTCATCATGCTTGTATAGCCGAAAGGATCAATGGACTCATTACCGTTTTGTCCCCAGCTGGCGCGGAGCTTGAGGAAAGAAAGCCAGTCGGCTGTGCCTTCCATAAATTTTTCACGGCTGATGACCCAACCTGCAGAAACGGATGGAAATACGGCATAACGGTTTTTGGGGCCGAAGTTGGACGAACCATCTCTGCGCACTACAGCTTCGAACAAGTATTTTTCTCCGTAGTTATAGTTAAGTCGTGCGAATATGGAAGCCAGTTTGTGATCATTTCCTGTGCCGTTGATGCGTTCCAAGGCGCGGTCTCCTGTAGCAATGTCAATGAAAGCCTTGTCCGGGTCAATTACCAACAGATTGTAATCACTGCCTGACAAGTCAGTATAGGCATACGAGGCCATGGTAGTACCGAATAGGGCTCCGATGGTGTGTTCGCCGAACGATTTGTCGTAGGACAGTGTGTTTTCCCATTGCCAGGAGTTGGCATCGGTTTTCTTGTCCTCTACATACGAGGTGGAATTTTTGGTCGTTGTATTCAAATCGTAAGCCGGAACAATGTTCTTGACGGACGAGAAAGCCCATTCCAAGCTGGCAGAGGTACGGTATTTCAGGCCGGGCAGGATATCAATGTCCAGCTTGAAGTCTGCGTTGAATATTTGTGAGATGGTTCGTTGGTTGTTGTTGACAGCCATAGAGGCCAAGGGGTTATTTATCTCACGCAATTCGATGATGTTATAGGCCCGTCCGCTTGCATCCTTCACATAGTTGGGATAGAGGGTTTCGTATTCGGCCAGTTTGTCGGGATCATCTTGATAGATACTTTCCGTGGGGGGCAGCATATTGATGGAAGCAATCAGACCACCGGCTTCACTGTTATCAATGTTGTTACCTTTGCGGTTGACACGTGAATAACTGAGGTTGGTGCTAAAGTTCACTTTGTTCAAGTAATTGCGGCTTTTAATATCAAATAAGGTATTTGTATAATTCAGTCGTCCGTTATAGCGTTCATAGTCTGAATGTCCTTTGGCGAAGATACCTTCTTGTTTGATGTAGCCGAAAGAAGCATAGTGTGTGCTATGCTCACCACCGCCACTAACTGATAACTTGTGATTGATAATGGGAGCATTACTGTTTGTCAAGGCATCTTGCCAGTCCGTGTTTACATTGGGCACATCAGTGAAGTAGGGCGCATTGCCAGAATTCTCGGCCATTTCATTCATCATCATTACATACTGTTCGCTGTTCATCAGCTTGATTTTCCGTGCCGGGTTCTGGATACCGTAAGTGAATTCGTAGTTCACGGTTGTCTTTTGTTGGAAAGAGCCTTTCTTGGTGGTCACCAGGATAACGCCATTGGCACCACGTGCACCGTAAATAGCGGCCGATGCGGCATCTTTCAAGACTTCGATAGACTCAATGTCCGAGGGGTTCAAATAATTGATGCCGTTGTTGGAGGGCATACCGTCGATGATATACAGAGGGTCAGAGTTATTAACCGTGCCTGTACCGCGGATTCTGATTTGTGCATCACGGCCGGGTTGTCCGGACTGCGAAGTAATTTGCACGCCGGACATTTTACCTTTCAATACGTCAGACACGCTGGTCGGAGTTCCTACGGCCAAATCTTCGGCGCTGACTTTGCTCATGGCAGCAGTGACGACGCTCTTTTTCTGTACGCCATAACCTACTACTACCAATTCTTCCAGTGTCTCATTGTCTTCAGTCAGGCTGATGTTATAGACATGGGTTCCAGCCTTGACCTTTATACTTTGCGTGACAAAGCCAATGTAGCTGAACTCCAATTCAGTGCCCGCAGGAACATTCAGCTTGTAATAGCCATTCAAGTCGGTGATGGCGCCATTGCCCGTTCCTTTAACTACCACACTGACGCCAATCAGTGCATTCCCGTCTGTCGCAGAGATAACGGTTCCTTCTACTTTCTGGTTGTTTTGAGCGTTAATACTCAGGCAGTTGAATGCTAAGAATAGCATTAAGACTGCGTTTCGTGCAAGCCATACAATGAGCCTGGACGAAAAGTTTTTCATTTTTTCGTTCATAACAGATATAATTTAAAGAGTGTTCGTGATTCCTGTTTATAGTGCTGTCATGCTTGGCTTGTCAATATTCAGCCAGCAGCGACAGCCATTTACCGGCCGACGTGACCCAGACCTCTTTGTAGCAGGCGTTGTTGGTCTGTGGCCAATAGGGTTCATCGCCGTTGCCCAGTGTGCGGATGCCGACAGGCATTTCTCCGGTGGCCTCGCCAGACGAGAAGTTGTTCATTTGCGGATAGTCATAGCCTTCACCGTAAATGAGAGACTGTCCGAATGGATTCATGCCTACCGTCCAATATAATTGCCAGCGGCCGATATCCAGCAGTTCCGGGTCGTTCAGGTAATGTCCGCAGAGGGCGGCTGCCTTGCCGGTGGACAGATGGATGGCCGTATTACCGTTAAAGATATTGAACCAAATAGGGAAGCGTTTGATATAATGCTCGTTGTCCAGCCGGATACCTTCTTTCAGCTGCTCACGGTAGAGTTGGGCTGCGTTGGTGGGCGGAAAGAGGTGCAGGGCATAGAAGTTGGCGCTGTCCTTATATTCGTCCTGGTGATATACGCCACTGGGAATCATTCCGTAGGGGGCTGTATAGGGCATCAGTCCTTTCAGGTAGTCGCCGTACAGGCGGATGGACTTTTCCCATTGCGGACGGTCGGCGTGGCCGGGTTGTGTCTGACACAGCAGGGTAAGGGCCTGGATGTACACCTGTTCGCGGGACTGGTGGATGAAGTGTACGATGGACTTGCGGTTGAGGTCGCGATAGAAGAAACCGCGTGTCCCTTGTTTGTCATCCAACGGTTGGGTGCGTTGGCAGTCCAGCACGTAACGGATTTGTTCTGCGGCCAGACGGGCATATTTGTCTTTGCCTGTCAGCCGGTACAGTTGACTGGCTGCCCACGAGATGGTGGCCTGATACTGGCTGTGAGACGTATTATACGTATGCTCGTAGGGCTGGACGAAACGGTCATACCCCTCGCGCTGGAATTTCTGCCAGGCGTAGTCGAAGTCTTCTTCGGCCACTCGGCGCAGGAAGTCCTGCTTCATGGGGTCGTGTTTCAATACTTGGGCGGCGTAGGCTTCGTAGGCAGCGTAGAGGAAGTTGTCGAAAGCGAGATTCTGTGTTCTGACAGAACTGATGTCGTCTGTTGTACCCCAGATGCCGTCTTGCCAGATGAGCAATCCCATGCTACTTGCGTGCCAGCCGTTGCCCAGGCGGTTCTTCAAAACAAATTCCAATCCCCATTCTGCTTCTTCCATCAAGCGGGCGGCCAAGGCCGGGTTCTCGGCTCTGCGGGCTTCTGCGGCCTCTAATAAGGCATACACCACGTCTGCAGTCTGAAGCGTCTGCTGCGAGAGGTCGCCGGCGTCGTGCCATCCACCGTTGAAAGCTACTTGTCTGCCGTCATGCACGGATATAAGGTCTGCATGACAAGCATCGTGCTTGCCGGGAACGGGATAGCCGCAGCGTTGGCAGAAGATGAAATTGAGCACCCTCCATTGGGAGTCTTCCCATATACGGTCGCCGATGCGGAAGCGTCGGGTCGATTTGCCGGAGGCAGTCTCCAGCAAATACTCGCCGGGTTGTGTGAATTCGCTGAAATCAAAGACAAGGTAGCTGCCGATGCTGGTGTCGGTCTGTTTGCCTTTGCCCTCGAAAACGGTCTTGCGGTCGGAGGCGTTCACCAGGCGGAATGTCGGGTCGCCTGCCGCTGTGTTGGCTGCCATGAAGGCGGTTTTACGGCCTTGTTGGAAATAGCCGGTGCCCGAATAGATGATTTTCCCCTCTTGAGGCATCCAGCCGCAAGTCTTGTCCGGCTGTTCGACAGTCTGCAGTTGGAGGTTGTCTATATAGTAAGTGTTTGTGTTTCCTGTGGTGCGGTCTTTGCCTTGCAGGTTCACACTGAAGGTCAGTGATTCCACTTGGTCTCGTTGGTACTCATCAATTTCCAGGTAGCAGCGGTTCCATTGCTTGTTGACCAGATTGACGAGGTGTGAGCCCGATGGGCGGTTATAGCCTTCTTTGGCCGGTGTATCTGCATTGGTGAATGTCACGTTTATGTTCACGACCCGTGCGCCCTCGCAGTCGGGATAGATATAGAACACCAGTCGGTTGTAGCGTTCCCAGTTCTTTCCCCCGACCCGATAGGTGGCGGCGCTGTGTCCGTACATCGCATAGTCCGGGTCATTTTCCGGGCCGACTGCTCTCCGTCCGGTGGAGGTGGGGAATTGGAGGCAGATGCTTCCTTGCCCTGTGATGCTTGTTTGCGGACAATAATATAGATGTCCTTCTCCGTCGTGGCTCCACAGCAAGGTATCCGTCTTCCCGGCAGACAAGGGGAGACTTCTTAGGACTTTCTTGTTCCAGCCGGCAGTCTCATGCGAGCGTGTCGTGTCCAATGGCAGTGGCTGATGAATCAGGCCGCTGGCGTATAACTGCTGTACCAATTGGGGATCTTGAGCCAATTGGTGCTGTCCCCAAATGTATGTTTGGCAACCGGCAAGCAGAAATAAGAAGCATAGTCTGAGAATGTTCATGGCGCTAAGTTTTTGGTTTGCGGTTGCAAGGTTAGCGATTATTTGGGGGAGCGGGGTTGAAAATCTATCAAAATAGCTCTAAAATAGAAATATCTCGTTGATTTTGATAGAATCTATACGTTATTTGACGTTTTTCAAACTTAGCAGTTCCCTTTATCGCGCTATCCATCCCTCCGGATTCAGCTTTTGTGTCTCCTTCCGCAACTGGAAGTGCAGGACGGTGCGGCCGCCTTCAGCGGGGTTGGAGAACACCTCGCCCAACGGCTGGCGGGTCTTGACGGCATCGCCGGCCTTGACCGTGGCGCGAGACAGGTTGCAGTAGACCGAGATGTAGGCTCCGTGGCGCACCAGCACGTTGAACAATCCGTTCAGCTGGAAGACGGCGGCCACCTTGCCGTCGAATACCGCCTGTGCCCGGGCGCCGGGACGGCCTTGGAGATCGATGCCTTTGTTGTCCAGCTGTACGCCCTTCATCACGGAGTAGCGGCCATAGTGGCTGACGATGAGGTAGGGGCCGGTGATGGGGGCGGGCAGTTTGCCGCGGTTGGAGGCGAATGTGCCGGACAGTTGGCGGTCGGCCTTGTCCATCGTATAGGTCTCTACGGGCTCGACTTTTCGGGACGGGGCTGCAGGGGGAGTCTCCGCCTTGGCTTTTGCCTCGGCCCGTTTGCGGCGTTCGGCTTCTTCCTTGGCTTTGCGGCGTGTCTCGGCTTCGGCGCGTCGGCGTGCCTTCTCTATTTCTTCGGCCACGAGGCGGTCGATGCGGTCGTTCAGCTGCTGCGCCTCGCGGCGTTGGCGGGACAGTTCTTTTTGCAGGTCGCGTTGGCGGCGGCGCAGGTTGTTCACCAACGCAGTCTTTTCCTGCTCCTGTGCCTGTAGTTTCTCCATTTCGGCCTGGCGTTCCTTCAGCAGTTTGCCTTTGGCCTCGCGCAGTTGCAGGAGTTCGGCGCGTCGGCGGTCCACTTCCTTCTGCTGCCCGATGATTTCCTCGCCTTGGCGTTGCTGGTAGGCGGCAAACTCGCGGACGTAGCGCAGGCGGCGATAGGTCTGCTTCAGGTTTTCGGCCGAGAAGATGAACAGCAGCTTTTCCTGGATGGAACTGTGGGCCTGCAGGTAGCGTACGGACGTGGCATATTCCTCCCGCTTCTCGGCCAGGTCGCGTTGCAGCCGGCGGGTCCGGCGGTCCAGGGCGGAGAGTTCGCGGTCGAGAGTCTCCAGGTCATTGTTCAGGGTCAGGATATAGCGTTTGCGCTCTTCCATCTGTCCGGTCAGTGTGGCCAGGCCTTGCAACTGGCTGCCGACATCCTTGCGGGTGGTCTGTAGCAGCTTCTCCGACTCGGAAATCTGGCGTTGCAGCGCGCCGCGCCGGCTCTCCAACTCACGGATGGTCTTGTTGGTCTGGGCGGCGAGGGGGCCTAGGCACAGGCAGGCGATCAGCAGGCAGAGGAGGCGTCTCATAGGCTCATCAGCAGATGCAACAGTTCCTGCCATTCCACTTCCTCGTATTTCGACGAGAGCTGTGTGGGCTTCAGTGTCAGGGGTTGGGTGGAGAAATCAGAAAACTCCAGCTTGCCGCCCTCTATCTTGTACAGTCCCAGGCTTTCGGCGGTCACCACCGTCTTGCCGTCCGGACGGGCGGCGGCATAGAGCAGCTTCTCCAGGTGGGCGAAGTCGGCCTTCTTGGGCAGGACGCCCCGCAGCTCGCGGCGCGTGGCGTGGACGTACCGCTTGCCCATGCGGTCCACGAGCAGGACCTCGTCCGGCGTCACCTCGATGCGGGCCACCTCCGTACGCAGGATGGGCATCAGGAAGGACAGTTGCATCCGCTCGCCGCGTACCAGCTTCATCGTCCCGTGTACAGTCAAGACCGATTGCTTGCTCGGCACGGTCAGCTTGACCTTGGACGACAGGCACGTGCTCTCCTTCAGCGAGGGACCCGTGGCCCGCCGGCCGGTCTGACAACCGGTCAGGCACAGCAGCAGCGCCATCGCCAGCCAGGCGGCAAAGTATATCTTATTCTTGCGGGACGTCGGTATCGCCCGTGGCTTTCTCTCCATCGATATGGTTCTCATAGGGTATGTATTTCCTTTCTTTAATCTTCCGTTCCAGTATTTCGCTGCGGATGCCCATCTCGCGGGCCTTCTGCCACAGCTCCACGGCCTTGTCCGTGTCGCCGGTCATGTAGTAGATGTCGCCGCCGTGCTCCACGATGCCGCCGCTCTTCTCCGTGTCGCCCAGCATGGCATCGTCGATGTAGATGCGCGCCTCGGTATAGTTGCCTTTTTCGAAGAGAATCCACGCATACGTGTCCAGGTAGGTGGCGTTTTTCGGCTCGGCCTTTATCGTCTTGTAGCTCATCTCCTCCGCACGGTCCAGGTCGCGGCGTTCCAGCGACAGGTAGTAGGCATAATTGTTGAGGGCGGGGATGTTGTCCGGGTGGTACACCAGGGCCGAGTCGTAGGCGGCGTAAGCCTCCTGGGTCTGCTTCTTCTCATAATAGGCGTCGCCCATAATGGTGAAGAAGTCGGACACCACCTCCTTCTTGGTGCCCTCGCGGGCTTGCTCCAGGGCTTTCCGGCAGGTGGCGATGACGTCGTCCGTGCGCTTGTCCTGGTTGTAGGCGATGGCCAGGTAGAAGTAGAACTCCGGGCGGTCCGGATTGGCCACCACCCCTCCTTCGCACAAGCGGGTCACCTCTTTATAATCCTCCGCCTTGATGGCCTCGCCCAGCAGAGTCATGCGGGCGGCGGTGTGGGTGGGGTCGATGTCCAATACATGCTTCAGCACGGGGGTGGTTTCTTGCTCCATGCCTTTCGACAAGAGGTATTGCACGTAGAGCAGGGGCAGTTGCGCGTCTTCCGGCTCCTCCTTCAGGATACGGTCGAAGAGGCTGATGATGCGCGTGCTGTCCGCGTCGGCGCGTTCGTTCTCCACGATGAGCTGGCGCATCACCAGGAGCTTCGTCTCCGACGGCACCCGGCGGTTCAGCAAGAGTGTGTCCAGCTGTTGTTGGTAGAGGGCGTCCTGCCCCGTCTCCCGGTAATAGCCGGCCAGCGAGTAGAGCGCCATCGGGTTGTCCGGCTCGCGGTCCAGCACCTTGCGGTAGAGGGCGTACGCCTCCTTCTTCTTGCCATTCTGCAGGTAGGCGTCGGCCAGTATCACCTGGTATCGCGTGTCCATGGGGTATTCCTCCACCAGACTCTCTATTTCGCGGAAGGCGCGCTTATGGTCTTTCTTTTGCAGGTAGATGCGGAACTTCTCCATGGTCAGTTGTTCGCTCTTGCCGGTGCGTTGCTCCAGCTGGTTGAGGAGGTCCAGCACCTTGTCATACTCCTCGGCGCGGTTGTAGAGGTCCAGCAGGTTGTACAGCGGATCCACCTTGGTGGGGAAGCGCACGGTCATGGCTTCCAGCAGTCCGGTGGCCTCCTCCGTCCGGCCCTTTTTCTGGTAGAGGTTGGCCAGGCCCTGCGCGTACCAGAAGTTGTCCGGGGCGTAGGACACCGCCTTTTCCAGCGACCGGATGGCCTGGTCTTCATTCTTCAGGTAGATATAATACTGCGCCAGCTCGTAGTAGGCCGATGCGGCCTCCGGCCGGATCTCCAGGCAGTGTTGCAGGAGGTCGAAGGCGGCGTCATACCTTCCCAAGGCCTTCTGTCGGACGGCCTCCAGGAAGTAGTAGTCGTATTTGCGTGACTGTTCCTCGTCGTTTTGGGCCGGGGCCGTCCCCGTGCCTGCCAGAAGAACGGCCAGCAGCAGGAGAAATTTTCGCATAGCCATAAGTCTGCCTGTCATTTAGCTCCCGTATGTCCGAATCCTCCGTCGCCGCGCTCCGTCTCGTCCAGCGAGTCGGTGGGTTGCCAGGCGGCCTGCTCGTGGCGGGCGATGACCATCTGGGCGATGCGCTCGCCGTCTTCGATGACGAACGGTTCGGACGAGAGGTTCACGAGGATGATGCGTATCTCGCCTCGATAGTCGGCGTCGATGGTGCCCGGCGAGTTCAGCACCGTGATGCCCCGCTTCAGGGCCAGCCCGCTACGGGGGCGGATTTGTGCTTCGTACCCTGCGGGCAGGGCGATGTAGAGGCCCGTGGGCACCAGACACCGCTGCAGGGGTGCCAGCGTGAGGGGTTGGTCCAACTCTGCGCGGAGGTCCATACCGGCGGACAGGGCCGTGGCATACGCGGGTAGGGGATGTTTCGAACGGTTTACGATGGGTATGTTCAGCATAATTTGTACTCTTGGTTAAAATATTCGGCGAAAGTACGGATTTTGACGGTAATTAGTGATACATTTGCAGTTAAATTATAAGTAACGATGTGAAATAGTCCGCTTTCGTACGTCGGTATCCCCGAGCACGAGCGTCGGTACCCGCGCTCGCGCTCGTCGGCTCCCGCGAGCAGGAGCGTCGACATAAGCTTAGGAAAGACTGATTATGATGGATTGGAACACCCTTCTCTCTGCCAAGCGTTTCGGCTTGGAGGAATACCACCGGGACCACCCCGAGAACCGCTCTGAATTCCAGCGCGATTATGACCGTCTGATATTCTCCGCCCCCTTCCGGCGCCTGCAGAACAAGACGCAGGTCTTTCCCCTGCCGGGCAGCATCTTTGTGCACAACCGCCTGACGCACAGCCTGGAGGTGGCCAGCGTGGGCCGTTCGCTGGGTAACGACGTCGCCCGCCTCCTGATAGAGCGCCGTCCGGAGCTGCGCGAGACCTATGTGCCCGAAATCGGCGCCATCGTCTCCGCCGCCTGCCTGGCGCACGACCTGGGCAATCCGCCCTTCGGCCACTCCGGCGAGCGCGCCATCTCCACTTTCTTTTCCGAGGGAAAGGGGCTGGCTCTGCGAGACATTGAGGTGGACGGCGCAAGACTTTCCCTTGCGCAGTGGGAAGACCTGACTCACTTCGAGGGCAATGCCAACGCCTTCCGCCTCCTGACCCATCAGTTCGAGGGACGGCGCAAAGGCGGCTTTGTGCTGACCTATTCCACCCTGGCCTCTATCGTCAAGTATCCCTATGCCTCCAGCCTGGCGGGCGACAAGTCGAAGTTCGGCTTCTTCACCACCGAGGAAGAGGGCTACCGCCGCATAGCCCATGAATTGGGTATCCCGAAGTTGCAGGACAACCCCCTGCGCTGTGTGCGCCATCCGCTGGTCTACCTGGTGGAGGCTGCGGACGACATCTGCTACCAGATCATGGACATCGAGGATGCCTACAAGCTGAAGCTCCTGACCTTGGAGGAGACCCGCGACCTGCTGCTGGGCTACTTCGACGACGCGCGCCGCCAACGCCGGCTGGACACCCTGCGCATTGTCAGCGACACCAACGAGCAGATTGCCTACCTGCGCTCCAGCGTCATCGGACTCCTCATCCAGGAGTGTGTCCACGCTTTCGTCGACAACGAGGAGGCCATCCTGTCGGGCACTTTCGAGGGCCCCCTCATCCGCCGCATCGCCCCGCGTCCGGCCGAGGCCTACGCCCGTTGCGCCGCCGTGGCCCGCGAACGGATATACCGGTCCAAGGACGTGCTGGACATCGAACTGGCCGGCTTCCGCATCATCAGCACCCTGCTGGAGCTGATGCTCGACGCCGTGCGCTGGCCGAACCGTGCCTATTCGCGCCTCCTCATCGACCGCGTGTCCAGCCAGTATGCCGTCCGCGCCCCCGGCCTCTACGAGCGGGTGCAGGCGGTGTTGGACTACGTGTCGGGGATGACCGACGTCTTCGCACTGGATTTGTATCGGAAAATCAACGGAAACAGCCTGCCGGAGATATCCTGAGCCGACTTTGCCGGCGTGTTAAATTATAATAAATAGTGGGCCCGTATCGATGCCGGGTCATAGAACTCGGTATCTTTGCCCGTAAAACCATAAATCCCTAACTAGTTATGAATAGGAAGAAACTTATGCCCCTTGCCGGGGCGCTGATGCTGGCCGTCCTTTGTGCGTGCAGCAGCAAGATGGGCGAGCTGTCGTCCGATTATTTCACCGTGACCCCCCAAGTGCTGGAGGCGGTAAACGGCCAGGTGCCTGCCACTATCAACGGCAAGTTCCCGGAGAAGTATTTTAACAAGAAAGCCGTTGTCGAAGTCACACCCGTCCTTCGCTGGGAGGGTGGCGAGGCCAAGGGCCAGACCGCCGTATTCCAAGGCGAGAAGGTGCAGGGCAACGACCAGACCATCTCTTATAAGATGGGCGGCAACTACACGATGAAGGCCACGTTCGACTACGTGCCCGAGATGGCCAAGTCCGAGCTGTACCTGGAGTTCAAGGGAACGATAGGCAAGAAGTACGTCGAGATCCCGGCCGTGAAGATTGCCGACGGCGTCATCGCCACCTCGCAGATGGTGGAGCAGACCCTCTCCAGCGCCACGCCCGCCACGGGCAACGACGCGTTCCAGCGTGTCATCAAGGAGAAGAGCGAGGCCAACATTATGTTCCTCATCCAGCAGGCCAACATCCGCGCCAGCGAGTTGAAGAACGCCAAGGACTTCACCAAGGAGGCCAAGAGTGTCAACGAGTCCGTCAACAAGAAGATTACGGATGTGCAGATCAGCGCCTACGCATCGCCCGACGGTGGCATGGACCTGAACAAAGGCCTGGCCGAGAAACGTCGCGACAACACCGAGAAGGCCCTGACCAAGGAACTCCGCAAGGCTGACGTGAACGCAGCCGTGGATGCCGAATATACGGCCGAGGACTGGGAAGGCTTCCAGGAGTTGGTCAGCAAGTCGAACATCCAGGACAAGGAACTCATCCTGCGCGTCCTCTCCATGTACACCGACCCCGAGCAGCGCGAACAGGAGATTAAGAACATATCCGCAGTCTACAGCACGCTGGCCGACGAAATCCTGCCTCAGCTGCGCCGTTCGCGCCTGACGCTGAACTATGAGATCATCGGCAAGTCCGACGAGGAGATCAGCCGCCTGGCAGAGAACGACCCGTCCCAACTGAATCTGGAGGAGCTGCTCTATGCCGCCACGCTGACGGAGGACGCCGCCAAGAAAGAGGCTATCTACGGAAAAGCCATCGCCCGCTACCCGGAGGATTATCGTGCCTACAACAACATCGGCAAGCTGGCATACCAGGCCGGTAACCTGGACAAGGCCGAGAACAGCTTCAAGCAGGCTCTGCAGCGCAAGGACGCTCCCGAGGCCAATATGAACCTGGGACTCATCTCGCTGAAGAAGGGGGATGTTGCCGCAGCCGAAACCTACCTGGGCAAGGCCGCCGGTGCCGAAGGTCTGGACGAGGCGCTCGGTAACCTCTACATCGAGCAGGGCAAGTACGACCAGGCTGTCAGCCGTTTCGGCGACCTGAAGACCAACAGCGCCGCACTGGCCCAGATCCTGGCCAAGGACTACAACAAGGCACGCGCCACGCTGGACGGCGTGAAGGCCCCGGATGCCTATACCGACTATCTGAAGGCCGTGTTGGGTGCCCGCACGAACAACCCCTCGGCTGTCACTGCCAACCTGAAGAAGGCCGTGGCCGCCGACCCGTCGCTGGCCAAGAAGGCCGCTTCGGACCTGGAGTTCGCCAAGTATTTTACCGATAGCGACTTTATGAGTATCATCAACCGCTAAGCCGGACTGACAGAGGGCGCGGATTTCGTGGAGACACGGGGTCCGCGCCTTTTTTATTGTACAACAAACGCTATAAAGCCTTAAAGTTTTCTGCCTTCTCTTGCACTTCTCCGACAAAACCGCTACATTCGGACACCGAATAAACCTAGACTATTAATCTTTAAAAACAAACCCGCCATGGAGCAATCTCTATTCTGGCTGGTGCCGGCCTCGTCCGTGCTGGCATTGGCTTTCGCCTGGTACTTCCACCGGCAAATGATGAAAGAAAGTGAGGGAACCCCTCAGATGATGAAAATCGCCGCCGCTGTCCGCAAGGGGGCGATGTCCTACCTGAAGCAACAGTACAAGGTCGTGGGCATAGTCTTCGTATGCCTGGCTCTCGTGTTTGCCGTCATGGCCTACGGCTTCCACGTGCAGAACTCGTGGGTGCCTGTTGCCTTCCTGACCGGCGGCTTCTTCTCCGGCTTGTCCGGCTTCCTGGGGATGAAGACGGCCACCTACGCTTCTGCCCGCACAGCGCACGCCGCCCGCCGTTCACTCAACTCGGGCCTGCGCATCGCCTTCCGTAGCGGTGCGGTGATGGGACTGGTCGTTGTAGGACTCGGCCTGCTGGACATATCCTTCTGGTACCTTCTGCTCCAGGCGGTCATTCCGGCCGATGCACTGACGCCCGGGCATAAGCTCTGCGTCATCACCACTACCATGCTGACCTTCGGTATGGGTGCTTCTACACAGGCCCTCTTTGCCCGTGTGGGCGGCGGCATCTACACCAAGGCGGCCGATGTGGGCGCCGACCTCGTCGGCAAGGTCGAGGCGGGCATCCCGGAGGATGACCCGCGCAACCCCGCCACCATCGCCGACAACGTGGGCGACAATGTGGGCGACGTGGCCGGCATGGGCGCTGACCTTTATGAGAGCTATTGCGGCTCCATCCTCGCCACGGCCGCGCTGGGTGCCGCAGCTTTCCTTCATGCAGACGACACGATCATGCAGATCAAGGCCGTCATTGCCCCCATGCTGATTGCGGCGGTGGGCATTCTGCTTTCTCTCGTGGGTATCTTCGCCGTGCGCACTAAGGAGAATGCCCGGATGAAGGACCTGTTGGGCGCGTTGTCATTGGGCACCAACCTCAGCTCGGTACTCATCGTGGTCGCCACCTTCCTTATCTTATGGGCTTTGGGCATAGACAACTGGCAGTGGCTGTCCTGCTCTGTGGTGGTGGGCCTGCTGGTGGGTGTCGTCATCGGGCGGTCCACGGAGTACTACACCTCCCAATCCTATAAGCCGACCAAGCGCCTCAGCGAGAGCGGCAAGACAGGACCGGCCACGGTCATCATCTCCGGCATTGGCTTGGGGATGCTGTCCACGGCCATACCGGTCATTGCTGTGGTTGTTGGTATCATTGCCTCCTATCTCTTTGCATCGGGCTTCGACTTCAACAATGTGGCCATGGGACTGTATGGCATCGGTATCGCCTCTGTCGGTATGCTGTCCACGCTGGGCATCACGCTGGCTACGGACGCCTACGGCCCCATTGCCGACAATGCCGGTGGCAACGCCGAGATGTCCGGTCTGGGCGAGGAAGTGCGCCGCCGTACGGATGCCCTCGATTCGCTGGGCAACACCACGGCCGCCACAGGCAAGGGATTTGCCATCGGATCCGCCGCACTCACCGGCCTCTCCCTGCTGGCCTCCTACGTGGAAGAGATACGTATCGGCCTGAACCGTCTGGGCACCACTACGTTGACCGTAGGCAATGAACAGATACCTTTGCAGGATGCCTCTTTCTTCGACTTCATGCGCTACTATGACGTTACGCTGATGAATCCCAGAGTCTTGTCGGGTATGTTCATCGGCTCGATGATGGCCTTCCTGTTCTGTGGCCTGACCATGAATGCCGTGGGGCGTGCTGCTTCGCGCATGGTGGCCGAGGTGCGCCGCCAGTTCAATGAGATCAAGGGCATCCTGGACGGAAGGGCCGAGCCGGACTATGAGCGTTGCGTGGCCATCTCCACCAAGGGCGCGCAGCGTGAGATGGTGGTACCTTCGCTGCTGGCTATCATTGCCCCTGTAGCCACAGGACTGATCTTTGGCATACCGGGCGTGATGGGGTTGCTCATCGGCGGACTGAGCGCGGGATTTGTCCTGGCGGTCTTCATGGCCAATGCCGGCGGTGCGTGGGACAATGCCAAGAAGTACGTCGAAGAAGGTAACTTCGGTGGCAAAGGCAGCGAGGTGCATAAGGCTACTGTGGTGGGCGACACCGTGGGCGACCCCTTCAAGGATACGTCCGGCCCCAGCCTGAACATTCTGGTGAAGCTGATGAGCATGGTGGCTATCGTCATGGCGGGATTGACCGTGGCGTGGAGCCTCTTCTGAGCGCCTCTTGAATAGTATTAGGAAATCCTGTTGCCTATGGCCGCAGGATTTTTTTGCCCCTTTCGCATACAAGCTATGCATTAAACCTGTATATTTGTGCAGTATCACTTAAACTCAACCGCATATGATCAACCAACAACTCCTCCGTCCCGACAGTATCATTGTCGTAGGTGCCTCGAATAATATACACAAGCCCGGCGGCGCCTTGCTGCGCAATCTCCTTAACGGTCAGTACGCCGGTACAATCTATGCCGTCAATCCCAAGGAAACCGAAGTGCAGGGCGTCCGTGCCTATCCCTCGGTGCAGGAAGTGCCGGCTGCCGATCTGGCCGTCCTGGCCATTCCTGCCGCTGCTTGTCCCGATGCAGTGGAGACGTTAGCCGGGAAGGGGGTCAAGGCCTTCATCATCCTCTCGGCGGGGTTCGGTGAAGAGACGCACGAAGGAGCCTTGCTGGAGGAGCGCATCCTCCGCACGGTCAACGAGCACAACGCCGCCCTCATCGGCCCCAACTGTATCGGCCTGCTGACAACGTACCACCACAGTGTCTTCTCGCAACCTATCCCGCAGCTGCATCCGCAAGGCGTGGATCTCATCTCCAGTTCGGGCGCTACGGCAGTGTTTATCTTGGAGAGTGCCGTGACCAAAGGCCTGCAATTCAACTCTGTCTGGTCCGTGGGCAACGCTACGCAAATCGGGGTAGAGGACGTGTTACAGTACCTGGACGAGCATTTCGACCCGGAGCACGACTCACGCATCAAACTGTTGTACATCGAGAGCATCGGCGACCCCGACCGGTTGCTGTTCCACGCCTCGTCCCTCATTCGCAAGGGGTGCCGCATCGCCGCCATCAAGGCGGGCAGCAGCGAGAGCGGCAGTCGCGCGGCTTCGTCGCACACGGGTGCCATCGCCAGCAGCGATTCGGCCGTGGAGGCTCTGTTCCGCAAGGCAGGCATTGTACGGTGCTTCTCGCGTGAGGAGCTGACCACCGTGGGGTGTGTCTTCACCCTGCCCGAGCTGAAAGGGCGCAATTTCGCCATCGTCACCCATGCCGGCGGGCCGGGCGTGATGCTGACCGATGCCTTGAGCAAGGGCGGGCTGAACGTCCCCAAGCTGGAAGGTCCGCTGGTGGACGAACTGAAGGCGCAACTCTATCCCGGTGCCGCTGTGGGCAACCCCATCGACATCCTCGCTACGGGCACGCCCGAACACCTGGCTCTCTGCCTGGATTATTGCGAAGAGAAGTTCGACAACATTGATGCCGTGCTGGCCATCTTCGGCACGCCGGGGTTGGTAACGATGTATAAGATGTATGACGTGCTGCACGAGAAGATGCAGCATTGCCGCAAGCCTATTTTCCCCATCCTGCCGTCCGTCAACACTGCCGGCCCTGAGGTAGCCGACTTCCTGGCCAAGGGACACGTGAACTTTGCCGACGAGGTGACCCTGGGCACGGCACTGACCCGTGTGCTGAACGCGCCGCGCCCCGCCAATAACGAGATTGAACTGTTCGGTGTGGATGTACCGCGTATCCGGCGTATCATCGACTCCATCCAGGACGACGGGTATATCCCGCCCTACCAGGTGCAAGCCCTCTTGCGGTCGGCCGGCATCCCGGTGGTGGATGAGTTCGTGTCTGTCAAGAAGGACGAGGTGTTGGCCTTTGCCCGTCGCACGGGCTTCCCCGTCGTAGCCAAGGTGGTGGGTCCCGTGCACAAGTCGGACGTGGGCGGCGTAGTGCTGAACATCAAGACCGAACAGCACCTGGCCCTGGAGGTGGACCGCATGATGCAGATTCCCGGTGCGACGGCCGTCATGGTGCAGCCCATGCTGAAGGGTACGGAGCTGTTCATCGGCGCAAAGTACGAGGCGAAGTTCGGCCACGTGGTACTCTGCGGACTGGGTGGCATCTTCGTGGAAGTGCTGAAGGACGTGTCGTCCGGTCTCGCTCCCCTGAGCTACGAGGAGGCTTACTCCATGATCCGCTCCCTGCGCGCCTATAAGATCATCAAGGGCACCCGCGGCCAAAAGGGCGTCAACGAGGACAAGTTTGCCGAGATTATCGTCCGCCTTTCCACCCTGCTCCGCTTCGCCACGGAAATCAAGGAGATGGACATCAATCCCTTGCTGGCTACGGAGAAGAACGTCATTGCCGTAGATGCGCGCATCCGCATAGAGAAAGCCAAGGAATAGCCTACCTTGTCGCCCAGTCCTCGCGGTCCAGGTTGCGGTATCCGATGGCTTCCGCCAGATGCGTCGGGCGGATGTCCGTGCTGCCTTCCAGGTCCGCGATGGTGCGCGCCACCTTCAGGATGCGGTCGTAGGCACGGGCAGAGAGGTTCAGGCGGGTCATGGCCGCTTTGAGCAGGTTGAGGCCCGCCTCGTCGGGGCGTGCATAGCGGGCCAGCAGGCGGCTGTTCATCTGTGCGTTGCAGTAGATGCCGGCCTCGGCGGCATAGCGTTCCTCCTGGATGCGGCGGGCGCGTATCACCCGTTCGCGGATGACGGCACTCGATTCGCCCGGACGAGCGTCGGCCATCTTCTCGAAGGGCAGGGGCGTGACCTCGATCTGTAGGTCGATGCGGTCCAGCAGCGGGCCGGAGATGCGGTTGAGGTAGCGTTGCACCTGTCCGGGTGTGCAGACGCAGGGCTTGGTGGGATGGTTGTAGTAGCCGCAGGGGCAGGGATTCATCGAAGCCACCAGCATGAAGCTGGCCGGATATTCCACGCTATACTTGGCACGGGCGACCGTAATCCGGCGGTCCTCCAGCGGCTGGCGGAGCACTTCCAGCACGTTGCGGTTGAACTCCGGCAATTCGTCGAGGAAGAGGATGCCATTGTGGGCCAGGCTGATTTCGCCCGGCTGCGGGTTGGCTCCGCCGCCTGTCATGGCGACGTTGGAGATGGTGTGGTGCGGGGCGCGGAACGGCCGGATGGAGATCAGTCCACCCTCGCTGCCCAGCTTGCCTGCCACGGAGTGTATCTTGGTCGTCTCCAGACTCTCGCCCAGCGACAGCGGCGGCAGGATGGAGGGCAACCGTTTGGCCAGCATGGACTTGCCGCTGCCCGGGGCGCCGATCAGCAGGATGTTGTGTCCGCCGGCCGCTGCCACCTCCAGGGCACGCTTCACGTTCTCCTGCCCTTTGACCTCGGCGAAGTCGTAGTCGAACGTGCTCTGCCGGGCGAAGAATTCCTCGCGGGTGTTGACCACTGTCGGCTCCAACGTCCCTTTCCCCTCGAAAAAATCCACCACGTCCCGCACGTTCTCCGCGCCGTAGACCGTCAGTCGGTTGACCACGGCCGCCTCGCGGGCATTGGCACGGGGCACAATCATCCCTTCGAACCCCAATTCGCGTGCTTTGATGGCTATGGGCAGCACGCCCTTGATGGGCTGCAACGTGCCGTCCAGGCTCAGCTCGCCCATCAGCAGGAAGCGGGACAGGCGGTCTTCGGCGTCGCGGATGACCTCGGTGGCGGTCAGCATGCCGATGGCCAGGGGCAGGTCGTAGGCCGAACCTTCCTTGCGGATGTCGGCCGGAGCCATGTTGATGACCAGATTGGTCTGTGGAATACGCAGCCCGTTGGTTTGCAGGGCGGAGAGGATGCGCCGGTAGCTTTCCTTGACGGCGGCGTCGGGCAGGCCCACGAGGTAGAACATGCAGCCCCGCGTGCTATTCATTTCCATGGTGATAAGGGTGGCGTCAATGCCGATGAGGGCGGCGCCGTAGACTTTGATTAACATAGGTTGATGGATGGTATTTATTCTTTTTTAATCTTCTGTGCCACCTCGTCTGCCGTCAGGTTGATGCCCAGGATGCGTCCCTTGGGGTTGACCAGTATGTTGAAAGGCAATTCGGTGAGGTTCAGCCGCTGTACGGCATCCGAATCCCAGCCCTTCAGGTCACACCCTTGTTTCCACTCCAGCGTGTCGCGGCGGACGGCGTCCAGCCAGGCCTGGCGGTCCAGGTCGAGCGAGACGCCCATCAGGGCAAAATCCTTGCGCCGTCTCTGCTGTCTGTACAGCCTCCGCAGCTCGGCGTTGGCCTGTCGGCTGCCGGCGTGCCACGAGGCCCAGAAGTGTATCAGCAGGTATTGGTCCTTGAAGGCGTTGCGGCTCATCTTCTTGCCGTCCTTGCCTGTCACCTGGAAGTAGGGCAGACTCCGTCCTTCGTTCAGCTTCTTCCGGTTCTCCAGAAAGTCCAGTAGGGCGGTCATGGCGGGGCGGTCCTTCACTTCGCCCGTCAGGGGGTCAGCCAGCTCCTCGATGCGTTTGAGGTCCGGGTCGGGCTGCCGGAAGAAATACTGTTCCAGCAGGTAGGCACTGGCGGCCGAGGCAGGGTGTGAGCGGATAAACTCTGCCGCCTTATCCAGTACGGCGGGCGCTGCAGGGTCTCCCAGGGTGGCCAGCTCGCCGCGCAAGGCGGTCAGCTCATCGTTGGTCGGGGTGCCCGTTACGCGCAGGGCGGAGAGGTTGTCCGCCGAGCCGGTGACGGTGATGTGTTCGCGACGGTCGGCGTAGACCGGACATTCCGTGCCGTCGGCAAACAGCAGGTATACGCCCGTGAGGGTATCCACGGACAGCGTGTCCGAAAATTTGCCGTCCTTCACCGTCAGCGTGTCCAGCCGGCCGAACAGGCGGTCCATGCCATACACCAGGATGGAGCCGTCGGCCAGGCCCTTGATTTCGCCGCTCAGGCGGGCGGCATCGGTGTCTTGTTTTTTTCCACAGGCGGCCATCAGCAGCAGGGCGGCCAGCAGGCAGGGGATTATGCGGAGTCTTTTCATTTTATCGTCAGGATGGTGGTTTGTAATCGGTTGGCGGACAGACTGCTGTTCGTCGGCTCCCGCGAGCGCGTCCGTCGGTACCCGCGAGCGTGCTCGTCGGTACCTGCGAGCATGTTCGCCGGTATCTCCGTGTGAAGGCGGGGAGATGCGCCGTCGGCAGACAGCCTGTTTCCGTCTGCGAATGTACGCCTTTTTGACGTGATTAGAAAGAAATCTCGCTTTTATTTCGTCCGGACAACGTCCACATCGCCGAAATTTGTTATATTCGCCGCCACAAACCCTTTAATTCCTTTCAAGCAGCATGAAACACTTTTTTATTTTAGTCTCATTCTTATTGTCAATCCCTATGGCACACGCGCAGACAAAACAAGTGACCAGCCTCCTGGAAGTGCTGGACATAACCACCGGCGCGCATACCGTCGTGAAGGAATTCCCCTATCTGATAGAAGCCCCTAACTGGAGCGTGGACGGGCGTTGGCTCATCTACAACAGCGGCGGGCGTATCTATCGTCTGCCGGCGGACGGGCAGGGCGAGCCGCAGGAAATCCAGACGGGTTTTGTCAACCGTTGCAACAATGACCACGTCCTCTCCGCTGACGGCCGGAGCATCGCCGTGAGCCACGCCACCCGTGAGGACGGGCAGTCGCGCATCTACACCCTGCCCCTCAGCGGGTCGGACAGTCCCCGTCTCGTCACGCCCTTGGCGCCCAGCTACCTGCACGGCTGGAGCCCCGACGGCCGTCAGTTGGCCTATTGCGCCGAGCGCAACGGCAACTTTGATGTCTACACCATTCCCGTAGCCGGTGGTGAAGAGACGCGCCTCACCACGGCCGAAGACCTGGACGACGGCCCCGAATATTCGCCTTGCGGCCGCTACATCTGGTTCAACTCCGTGCGCACGGGTCTGATGCAGGTGTGGCGCATGAAGGCTGATGGTAGCGAGCAGACGCAGATGACCTTTGACGAGGAACGCAATTCGTGGTTCCCCCATGTGTCGCCGGACGGACAGTGGGTCATCTTCATCGCCTACCGCAAGGGCGATCTGAAGCCCAACGAACACTTGCCCAACAAGCACGTGGAGCTGCGCCTGATGTCCGCCGAAGGAGGCGAGCCGCGCACGCTGGTGAAACTGTTCGGTGGGCAGGGCACCATCAACGTTAACTCTTGGGCACCGGACAGCCGCAGGGTGGCGTTCGTCAGCTATCGGACGGAATAGTCCGTCGGGCGCGTGCAGTGGGTGGGCGATATTTCTGCCCGGATTCCCGATTCTATACAGAATCCACTCGTAGCTTTGCAGACAGAGATAACCCCCTTACTGTACGAACCGATGAAAAAGACTCTGTATTTATACCTCGGCTTGGCGCTGCTGGCAGTCTTTCTGGCTTCCGGTCCGCTGCGGGCGCAACGCCCCGACTTCACCACCTGGCTCAATCTGGGGGCCGCGTACGAACTGAAACAGTCGGGCTTTACGCTGGAGAGCGGCCTGGAATGGCGCACGGAGGACCACTTCCGCCAGACCGACCGTGTGGGGCTCAGTGTGGACGGCGCCTACGAGGTGCTGCCTTGGCTGAAGGTGGGCGCGGGCTACGAAGTGCACCTGCGCAACCGGGGCGAGGGCGAATGGGGTTTCCGCCACCGCTACAAGCTCCAGGCTACGTTTTCCACCCGCTTGTGGAGTCGGCTGAAGGTGTCGCTGCGCGAGAAGTTCCAGCATACGTTGGACAGGAACGAGCCGGACGAACTGCGCTTCCGCTCGCGCCTGAAGCTGGCGTACGACGTTCCCCGCAGCGGGTTGGAGCCTTACGTCTCGGTGGAGATGTACAACGGACTGGCGCGCGGCGAGCATTTCGACATTGCCCGCATGCGATACCGCGGCGGCCTGGAGTTCCCCCTCATCGGGCGTTGGGAGGGAGAATTGTTCTACATCTATCAGGACGAGCCGGACAAGTCAAAGCACGTGTTGGGCGTGGGGTGCGTGTATAAGTTCTGAAGGATAATTCCCGCTGCTTTAGGACAACGACCCGGCATGAGGCCGGCAAGGCCGGCGGACAGCCACTCAGTCGTTCACCTCCAACACGTAGGTATGCCCGTGGTCATTGGCAATGTGCAGGTTGCTGTGCCGCTCGACAATGGGCTCCAGCCGTCGGATAAGGGTATAGAGCGTCTCGTCGGCATTGTCCTTGCCCGGCCAGAGGGCGCGGCAGATGTGGGGCTTGGTCAGGCGATGGGCATCGTTCAGGTAGAACATCTGCATCAGGGCATATTGCATCGGTGTCAGCCGGAGCCGCTCGCGGCGCTCGTTGTAGAAGCAGTCGTCGCGGCGCGAGAGGGAGAGGTTGCCCACGGTGATGAGGGTGTCATCTTCCGCAGATTCTCCGTGGGCGGCGGCGCGTCGTTGGCGGCGGATCATCCATCCCGCGCAGAGCAGGGCGGCGACTAGCAGGGGGAGGAGTATGGAGGGGATCGAATTCATGGCCTGTTTCTTTGCTTGTTATTCTTACAAGGGCGCAAAGGTAAGCAAAATGTTACAACAATGTCTTGTTTGCAGACAATTTTCTTCTGTTTCTCCTCATTTTTCTTCAATCTTCCGCAGTACCCGGCACGGATTACCGGCCGCCACGACACCCGGCGGTACGTCGCGCGTCACTACGCTGCCTGCGCCGATGACGCTGCCCCGGCCGATGGTCACTCCGGGCAGGACGCAGACCTGGGCGCCTATCCATACGTCGTCTTCCACCGTGATGGGCAGGGCACGCTCCAGTCCCGCGTTGCGCCGGGCGGCGTCCAGGGGATGGATGGCGGTATGGAAGCCGCAATGGGGGCCGACGAAGACATGGTTGCCGAAGCGGATGGGTGCCTCGTCGAGGAAGGTTGTGCCGTAGTTGAAGAAGCAGTCCGTACCCGTCTCCACGTGGTAGCCATAGTCGCAGTAGAGGGGCGGGGTGACAGTGGTGCGTTCGCCCAAGTGGGGGAGTGCCTGGCCAAGGGCTTCGTCGCGTTCGGCTTGGCTTCGCTCAGGAGAGTTGAATGTTTCGCAAAGGCGGCGGCAATGTTCCCGCTCGTCCAGGAGGGTGCGGTCGTAGTTGGCGTCGTACCATTCGCCGCGCAGCATCTTTTGTTTTTCAGTGTCCATTGTACAGGATAGTTTAGTGTGAAATGAAATTACGTGGATGGCGTCCCGGCCGGTGTCGGGACGCTCTCCGCGTAAGGGATGTCTGATTGATCAATAGCCGAAGATGTCTTCCGTCGTCAGCTCAGTGACGGGTCCCAACTTCTTCAGTGCCTTCATGTCGAGGTCTTTCTTGTTGCCCAGGATACCGTAGGTGTACGTGCGGTCCTTCACCCACTTCTGTTGGAAGGCGGCCACGTCGTCCAGCGTCAGGTTCTGCAAGTCATTGTAGAGGCGGATGCGACGGTCTTCCGTGAGGCCCAGGTCTTGGGCGTCCAGATAGTTCCAGATGACACTCATGCGGTTGACACGGTCGGTGCGCAGGCGGGTGAGCATTCCCTCCTTGGCCAGGCGGAAGGCATTCTCGGACAGCGGCATGTTATTGATGATGTCGTTGAAGGTGTTCACCGCATCCATCAGCTTGTCGCTCTGCGTCGCAATCTGCGAGACGAAGTAGTAGTGCTGGTCGAGGTAGCCCGGTGCGTTCAGGCCGGCCCAAGCCGAATAGGCCAGTCCGCGGCTCTCACGCATTTCCTGGAAGACGATGCTGTTCATGCCGCCGCCAAAGTATTCACCGTAGAGTTGGCGCAGAGGTTCGTCGGCGAGGGAGAACTTTTCGCCCCGGTTGGAATACTGCATCATATAGAGATTCTTCGCGTCATACGGAGCCACGTATATGTGCGTTTCGGGCGTCTGCTGCATGGTTAGGCGATTAGTGGGCGCGGGGATGTCCTTCAGGGTGTCCGGCGTGCGGTGTTCGCGGTCGATGACGGCCAGCAGTTCGTCCGCCGAGCTGGGTCCGTAGTAGAGGATGCGGTGCTTGTAGGCATTGAGGCTGTGGATGCGGTCGACCAGCTCCTGTGGATTGACGGCCATCAGTTCGGCTTCGGTCAGCTGCACTTGGGCGGCTTTGGGACCGTAGTAGACGTATTGCATCAGGCGGCTGAAGTTCTGCATCTGGTTCAGCTTGGCGTCGCTGCGGGCTTTGAGTTGGTCCACCACCAGGTTGCCCCAGGCTTGCTGGTTGACCTGTGCGTCGGCCAGCAGCTTCTCGAAGAGGGCAACAGCCTGTGGCAGGTATTCGTTGAGTCCGGTCAGGGTGACATAGGTACGGCGGGTACCACTGCTCACACTGAAGCCGCACGCCATGCGGTAGAATTCCTGCTTGACTTGTTCGGGAGTCAGATCGCCGGTACCCAGGTATTCGAGGTATCGGGCGGCCATCCCGAGGTAGCGATCCTGTTCGATGCCCATGTCGAAATAATAGGTAAGCTGGAAGATGTCGTCCGACGTGTTCTGTTTATAGAGCACGGGCAGGGCGCCGTTCTTGGCCGTGAGTTGCGTCAGGTCCTTGGTATAATCCAGGAAGACCGGCTCGATGGGGGCGGCGGCAGCGGCCTCTTCCTGAATCTGGCGGAGGAAGGCACTGGCGGTGTCGCGGTTCATGGCGATAGGAGTTATCTGCGGTTTGTCGATCTTCTTCTCGTTAGGGTCCTTGCCTTGGCGCTTGTAGATGACAGCGTAGTTGTTGTCGCCCAGGTATTTGTTGGCCAGGGCCACGACTTGCTCCTTGGTCACCTTTGCGGCGCGCTCCAGCGAGCTGGCCTCGGTGGCCCAGTCAGTCCCGTTGACGAAGGATTGGACGAACCAGTCGGCACGCCCGGCATTGCTCTGCAGCTGGTATTGCTGGTAGAGCTTGAAGTTGTTGACCGTAGCCTCCAGCAGGGCGTCGTCGAAGTTGCCTTCGCGCAGCTTCTTCACTTCGGCGAGGAGCAGGTCCTTCACCTCCTCCAGGGTTTGTCCAGCCTTGGGGCGTCCGGCCATCTCGAAGGTGCCGTAGTCTGCCATCAGCGAAGGATAGGCATAGGCGCTCAGCGTCTTCTGTTGCTGCGTCAGGTCGAGGTCGATGAGGCCGGCCTGTCCGTTGTAGAGAATCTGGCTGACCACCTGCATCAGCTCTGCATCGGGATCGGACGCGGCGGGCAGACGCCAGGCAAGGGTGACATTCTCTGCGTCAGGCCCCAAGACCTCACGCACGATGGGGGCGGCGATAGGCTCTTCCTTGGGCAGGTCGAGCACAGGCAGGTCGGGATTGGGCTGCAGGGTTCCGAAATGCTTGTCGATGGTGGCAATCATCTCGTCGGGGTCAATGTCGCCGCTGAGGCAGATGGCCATGTTGTTGGGTACGTACCATGTCTTGTAGTACTCCTTGATATTGGTGATGGACGGGTTCTTCAGGTGCTCTTGCGTACCCAGCACGGTCTGCGAGCCGTAGGGATGATGCGGGAAAAGTGCGGCAAGGGTGGCTTCCCACACCTTGCGGCTGTCCCTCGTCAGGGACATGTTCTTCTCCTCGTACACGGTTTCCAACTCGGTATGGAAACCGCGGATGACGCAGTTGCGGAAGCGGTCAGCCTGTATTTTGGCCCATTCCTCCACCTGATTGCTCGGGATGTCTTCGGTGTAGCAGGTCACGTCAAAGCTGGTGTAGGCGTTGGTGCCGTTGGCGCCGATAGCGGCCATCAGCTTGTCGTACTCGTTGGGTATGGACAGCTTGGAGGCTTCGTAGGAGAGGCTGTCTATCGTGTGATAGATGGCTTTGCGCTCGGCCTCGTCGGTGGTCTTGCGGTAGATCTCGAATTGTTGTTCGATTTGGTCGAGCAACGGCTTTTCAGCCTCGTAGTTTTGTGTGCCGAAGTGCGTGGTGCCCTTGAACATCAGGTGCTCGAAGTAGTGCGCCAGGCCGGTGGTTTCGGCGGGGTCGTTCTTGCCGCCCACGCGCACGGCGATGTAGGTTTGGATGCGCGGTTCGTCCTTGTTGACACTCATGTAGACTTTCAGGCCGTTGTCCAAGGTGTAGATGCGCGCGTTGAGCGGGTCGTTGGGAACGGTCTCGTACTCATACTTCGGAGAGCAGCTCCCCAAAGTCATGGCTGCCAGCACGACGGCGGGCAGACCGAGATGTTTCAGAAGTTTGTTCATAACGTCGATAAGTATATGTGTGATTGTTTCATCTCCCGTTTGCTCGTTTCCTCAAGGGGAAATAGATCTCGTAGCTCTCGTCTCCGATCTCGTAGAGGGGCACGAGGCGGATATTGCGGCTCTGTCCGGTGGTGCGGTAATGGCTTTGTGTCCAGCGGACGAGCTTGTACTCCTGCCCATACTCCGGCTCCAAGAGATCCTGCGGGCGGGCGAGGTTGTCCGTCTCCAGCGTCACTTCCCCGTCCGTGAGGCCGGCCAAGACGATGGGACCTTCCATGTAAGCCACCATGTCCGTGCGTCCGGGCATCGGTTCGGTATAGACCTCGGTGGGGAACTCCACGGTGATTTCGTCGTCTTGCCACGTGCGCGAGAGGGTCAGCCAGCCATGCAGTTCGCGGACGGGACAAGCCTCACCGTTGACCCGCACCACGGCCTTCTGCTTCAGCCACCACGGCAGGCGCAGCTGCAGGTCGAAGCGGACGGCGCGGTCGGCCCGGATGTGCATCCGCATCTTCCAGCGGTTGTCCTTGTAGTGGCGGTCGAACTGATGGGCGGCAAAATCCTGGCGCAGGGTGATGTCCGTGTCGGCATATCGCCATTTCAACTCCGAGGGGATGTATTGGCTGACGCTGAGGCCTTGGGCGGATTGGTAGTAGATGTAGGCCGGATAGCGCGTCTGCGCCTGTACCAGCGAGCCGTGGCAGCAATAGAAGTCCATCGTGGGATGGCCCCAGCCCTTCTCGCCACCCTTGTGGTAGCCCGCGCCCATGGGCAGGAAGTAGGCCACCATGCCGGTGCGCGGATGTTGCTGGGCCAGGATGCCGTTGTAGAGGTTGCGCTCGATGTAGTCGGCATATTGAGGGTCGCCCGTCCAACGGAAGAGGTAGTCGGCCGTGCGCATCATATTGTAAACGGTGCAATGCTCCTGATTGTTCTCTCCGGCGAAGCGGGCCAACTCGTGGGGTGGTATCCAGAATTCACCGGCATTCTGCCCGCCGGTGCAGAAGGACTCACGCTCTTCGACGGCATTGCGCCAGAAGGCCAGGGTGACATCGCGCCAATACGTGTTGCCCGTCACCTCATAGGTGCGTGCCGCGCCGTGCGACCAAGGGACACTGGCGTTGGCATGGTCGCAGGAGAGGGCATCCCGCCCCGCCATCAGCTCCCCGAACAGACCGGGATTGCCATAGCGCTCCATGAGGTCGAGGTACTTCTGCCGGTGGGTCAAGCCGTACATATTCGCCCAGATCTCCAGCATGCCGCTCGTCTCGCCCTTGTAGATGGCGTCGGCCTTGCCTTCGGCCACCAAACGGCCCGTCCAGCGGTGAAACCAGTCGGCAAACTTGTCCAGCACGTCCAGTGCCTGCTGCGAGCCTGTCAGCGCATACATGTCATAGAGGCCCATCAGCGTCTTGTGCAGGGTGTATTGGGGCGACCATATCGGCCGGCCGTCGGCCATCAGGTCGAGGTATTTCTCAGGAATGGAGCCGGCCCATTCGCCTCCGTTGTGCTGCTGGCAGACGGCCAACTCGCTGACTATCTGGTCGGCCTTCTGCTTGACGGCCTCGTCGCCCGTCTCGGCATACATATAGGCGGCCGCCGAGAGCCAATGCCCCAGGAAGTGTCCGCGGAGCTGGTTGCCCGGCGACTCCCATCCCCAGTAGAAGTCCTGGTAGTTGCCTTCTTTGCCCAGGATGCCGTGGCCGGTCTTTTCGATGCCTGCCTCGTTGTAGAAGTTCTGCAGCAACTTGTGGTTCTCCAGGCTCATCATATACTGTCGGTTGAGGGCGTAGCGTTCGGTGAAGAGACTGTTCAGCAGGCGTACGTCCTGCACGGGCACGGGAGTCAGCGCGGCCCGGGCGGGCTGGGAGGACTGGAAGCGGGCGGCGAGATTGTCCGCCTGTGCGCCGGAGTCGTCCACGTAAATCACCTGCGCATAGGCTTGTGCGCCGAGCAACAGGCCGAAAAACACCGTCAGGGCGGCTTGTTTCAATGGCTTCATAAGGTCGAATTTGTATTTACTGATATTTAGTTGATTATTGCCCTGCAAATATATGTGTTTTTTTCCTACCTTTGCACGATGAAAGCCGTGTTTTTTAGGCACGGGCCGCGAGAGGGGCGCGCACGGAGGCGCCGGACTTGGCAAAAGATTGTCTCGGACTTGGCGAAAGATTGTGCTTGCCTCCGCGAGAGATTACGCCGGTATCGGCGGACACAAGCGTCGGTATCGGCGAGCACGTTCGCCGGATCCCGCGAGCACGAGCGTCGGTATGCCCGTGCAACGTGCTGATACCTAACGAATTGATAATACTATAAATCCAATAAGAAAGAATGATAACCATCGAACAACTGAAAGACGTCCGGGAGCGCACCGAAGCGTTGAACCGCTACCTGGACATCGAAGGCAAGAAGATACAAGTGGAGGAAGAACAACTGCGCACGCAGGCACCCGGATTCTGGGACGACCAAAAGGCCGCTGAGGCGCAGATGAAGAAGGTGAAGGGCCTGCAGCAATGGATCAGCGGCTACAACGAGGTGAAGACGCTGGCCGACGAGCTGCAACTGGCCTTCGACTTCCATAAGGACGAGCTGGTGACGGAAGAAGAGGTGGACGAGGCCTATGCCAAGGCCGTATCTGCCGTAGAGGCCCTGGAGCTGAAGAACATGCTGCGCGACGAGGCCGACCAGATGGATTGCGTGCTGAAAATCAATTCCGGCGCCGGCGGCACCGAAAGCCAGGATTGGGCCAGCATGCTGATGCGCATGTACTTGCGCTATGCCGAGACGCACGGCTACAAAACCTCCATTGCCAACCTGCAGGATGGCGACGAGGCCGGCATCAAGACCTGCACCATCGAGATCAGCGGCCCGTATGCCTATGGTTACCTGAAGGGTGAGAACGGTGTGCATCGCCTGGTGCGCGTGTCGCCCTACAACGCGCAGGGCAAGCGCATGACTTCCTTTGCCTCGGTGTTCGTCACGCCCCTGGTGGACGACACCATCGAGGTGACCATCGAGCCGGCACGCCTGTCGTGGGATACCTTCCGCAGCGGCGGCGCGGGCGGCCAGAATGTGAACAAGGTGGAGTCCGGCGTACGTCTGCGCTACCAGTACAAGGACCCCTACACGGGCGAGGAGGAGGAAATCCTCATCGAGAACACCGAGACGCGCGACCAGCCCAAGAACCGCGAGAATGCCCTCCGACTGTTGCGCTCCATGCTGTATGA